>SXIE01000392.1 GCA_005772945.1 Pseudomonadota bacterium | reverse complement strand
GCTTCGCGACCTACAAGCGCGCGACGCTGCTCATGCGCGATCCGGAGCGCCTGCGCGCGCTGCTCACGAACGAGCAGCGCCCGGTCCAATTCGTCTTCGCCGGCAAGGCGCATCCCCAGGATTATCCGGCCAAGGAGCTCATCCAGCGGCTCGTGCATTTCGCGCGCGATCCGGCGGTGAGGCGCCGCATCATCTTCCTCGAGGAGTACGATCTCGGGGTCGCCGAGATGTTGGTCCAGGGCGTCGACGTGTGGCTCAACAACCCGCGCCGACCGAAGGAAGCCTCGGGTACCTCGGGCATGAAGGTCGTCCCCAACGGCGGCCTCAATCTGTCGGTCCTCGACGGCTGGTGGGCCGAGGCCTTCGACGGCGAGAACGGCTGGGCGATCGGGCATGGCGAGAACTACGAGGACAGCGACGCGGGCGACGAGATCGAGGCGCGCGAGCTCCTCGAATTGTTGGAACACCAAGTAATTCCGGAGTTCTATCAGCGCGGACCGGACCACCTGCCGCATCGATGGATCAAGCGCATGAAGCACTCGATGCACACGCTCTCGGGGCGCTTCTCGACTGATCGCATGGTGCGCGAGTATGCCGAGCGCCTCTATGTCCCGGCGGCGCGCGAGGCGGCGGCGAGCGCGGCGAGCGGCCACGAGTCGGCGCGCGCCTTGGCCGCGCAGGTGGCCCGGCTCGAGGCGCACTGGGGCCAGGCGCGCTTCGGCGAGGTGCGTATCGACGCGCCCTACGAGATCGTGCTGGGGCAGGCGATCGCCATCGAGGCCGATGTGTTCCTGGGCGGCGTTCAACCCGAGGACGTGCTCGTCGACGCGCGCGGGGGCCTGGTCGACGGGGCCCGGCGCATCATCGACGGCGAGTCTGCGCGCTTCGAGCGGGCGGGGGATGGTGGCGCGCCGGGCTGGCATCGCTACCGGGGAACGTGGGTTCCTCGTGCCGCGGGGCATAGCGGTTGTATGCTGCGGATCCTGCCGCGCCTGCCGCGCGGTGCGCCGGCGCGCGAGCTGCCGCTTCGATTCTGGGAGTGACCTGCCGATGAAAACGCCGTCGCCTCGCCGTGTGCTCGTGTCGCTGGCCGTCCTCACGCTCGGGTTGGGGGGCGCGATTGGCGCGATTGGGCTCGCCGAGTCCTCGGCACGCGCCGGCGATGGCAAGGGCAAGAAGCCCAAGCAGACGATCCTATTAGATGGCATCCGCGAGCACGTGAACTTCAACGACGGCGACTCGTTCCGCGTGCTCGACGGGCCACGCAAAGGCCAGAAGGCGCGCCTCATCGGCTACAACACGCTCGAGTCGTACGGGCCGGTACACTTCTGGGGATCGGCCAACGGCTGGGACCTCTATCACGTCAACGAGCGCGACCAGGAGCTCGCCAAGAGCGAGGAGTGGGAGTGCGAGACGAGCGGCCAGGCGGACGGCTACGGCCGTATTCTGGTGCATTGCCCCGAGCTGCGTAAGCGCATGATCCAAGAGGGACTCGCGCACGTGTACGCCTACAAGGACGAGCCCGATCCGGACCTCGTCAAGCTCATGCACCAGGCGCAGGACGAGCGGCGCGGGATGTGGAAGTACGGGGTCCCGACCCACATCGTGACCAGCATCCACTCGATCGACGAAGGCAAGGAAGGCGACTCCGAGGAGATCGGCTCGGGCGGATCGAAGAAGGCCTACAACCGCGTGGCCGACACCAAGACCGGCAAGACCTTCGCGGTCGACCACGAGCTCGTCTACAAGCCCTGCGACGCCTTCTGCCACGGCGGCAGCTGCCTCATCTACGTGCCGTTCAAGATGCGCTTCGGCGAGGACCGCCCCGCGTGCATGCGCGGCCCGGGTGGCGAGAAGAATCGGCTCGTGCCCGATCCATCGCTCGGCGAGCCGATGCGCAAGGACTGACACCCACACTGACAGCCGGGTGCGCCGGCGTGGGTCTCACGCGCCGGTCGGAGGCGACTCCTTCGCGCCGAAGAGGTCATCGCGCGCGCGTTGGCAGATCGCGACGACGGCCGGGTGCTCGAGGCGCCGCCTGCGCGAGAGCGCGTAGAAGCGCTCGCGCACGCGCTCGGTGCGGCCGATCACCTTGACGCGGAACTGGCGCGTGACGGCCCGCTCGACGATGGTCGGCGCCGGAAAGACTCCGACCCCGTCGGCCCCGAGCGCCTCCATGAGCGCCGCGTCCTCGAGCTCGCCGACCACGCGCGGCGCGATCCCCTCGCGCTCGAACCACTGCTCGAGCGAGCGTCGCATCATCGTCCCGACCAGCGGCAGGAGCATCGGCGCCCCGTCGAGCGAGCGCGGGAAGTCGGCTTGCAGTGCGGTCGCGAGCTTCCCCGTCCCGAAGAAGGCGATGCCGCATTCGCCGAGCAGGTGATGGAAGGCGCGCGCCGTGGTCGGGGCCGGCGCATCCGTCAGGACCAGATCGAGCTCGCCCGTCGTGAGCTCGGCCACGAGACGCTCGGACTTATCCTCGCGGCAGACCAGGCGGATTGGATCGGGCAGCGCCAGCGCCGGCGCAAGCAGGGCCCGGACCACGAGCTTGGGTAGGACGTCCGCGATGCCGACATCGAGGCGCATCGGCTTGCCCGTCGCCTGCCCGCTGAGGACCTCCTGCAGCTCGCGGCCGAGCGTGAAGATCTCGTCCGCGTAACGAAAGACGACGCGCCCGAGCTCGGTCAGCTGCAGGCGTCGGCCGCTCTTTTCGAAGAGCCGCTCGCCGATCGATTCCTCGAGCGCCCGGACCTGCCCGCTCACGGTCGGGTGCGCCAGGCGCAGACGCGCCGCCGCCTGCGTGATCCCGCCCTCGCGCGCGACCAGCCAGAAGTAGAGGAGGTGGTGGTAGTTGAGCCATTCCATCGGTGTCACCGTCGTCCAGACCTGTCGGAAATACCGACATGTCGTGCTCAAACTACCTTATTTTCCGGAAGCAGGCAGTGCGTCACTATGCTGATTCGCAGCGGCGTGTCCTCGCGCCGCCAGGAGTCGGCTCATGGAACCCTCGATCGGACATCCAGCCCTCTGGGCGGGGTTCATCGCGTTCGTGCTCGCGATGCTCGCGCTCGATCTCGGCGTCTTCCACAAGAAGGACCAAGCCGTCTCGGTGCGGGACGCGGCGATCTGGAGCTGCGTCTGGGTCGCCATCTCGTTGCTCTTCGGGCTCGGGGTCTGGCTGCTCGCGGGCCCGACCTCGGGGGTCGACTACCTGACCGGCTACGTCATCGAGAAGAGTCTCTCGATCGACAACATCTTCGTCTTCGTCATCATCTTCCAGCGGACGAAGATCCCGGCCGAGCTCCAGCACCGGGTCCTGTTTTGGGGCGTGCTCGGCGCGATCGTCCTGCGGGCCGCGATGATTCTCGCCGGCACGACACTGCTCGAGCACTTCCACTGGCTCATCTACGTCTTCGGCGGGTTCCTCGTGTACACGGGCATCAAGATCTTCCTCGAGTGGAAGAGCGACGCACACGCCGAGGAAGAAAGGGAGAGCGGCATCATGCGCTTCGTCCGGCGCATCATCCGCACGACGCCCGAGCTGCACGGGCATGCCTTCTTCATAAGACAAGGCGTGCGCAAGGTCGCGACGCCGCTGTTCCTCACGCTGGTCCTCATCGAGTTCTCGGACGTCGTCTTCGCGCTCGACTCGATCCCGGCGATCGTCGCGATCACTCTCGATCCGTTCATCGTCATCACATCG
>SXIE01000391.1 GCA_005772945.1 Pseudomonadota bacterium | reverse complement strand
CCGACTGGACCTTCGGGGTCGTGCGGTTGATCTCGTCGACGAGCACGATGTACGCGAAGATCGGGCCGCGCCGAAAATGGAACGCGTTCGACTCCGAGTCGAAAATCGTCACGCCGGTCACGTCCGACGGCAAGAGATCGGGCGTGAACTGGATGCGGCGGAACTCGGGAATGGCGCCGTCCTCGCGGTTCTGGTCGTCGTGGATCGCGTGACCAAGCGCGTTGGCGAGCGTCGTCTTGCCCGAGCCCGGGTAGTCCTCGAGGAGGACGTGGCCGTCCCCGAAGAGGGCGACCAGGACGAGCTCGATGACGTCATCGCGGCCCATGACGTTGTCGCGCATCCAGGCGCGGACGCGGTCGGCCGCAGCGCGCACGTCGCCGAGCGATTGGATCTGGGAGGTCGCGACGGGCGTCGGCGCGGAGATGAGAGTGGCAGGCTCGAGGGCGACAGACACGATGGAGCTCCTTGCACGATGGGGGGATGGGGCGTTGGACTCGGGATGCTCGCGAAGGGATCAGCGGGACCAGAGCCAGCCGAGCGGGTTCAGAAAGGCCGCGAGGCGCCGATTCCAGCGGACGTTCCGCCGCACCTCGCCGCGCGTGTCGCGATAGAGACGACGCACCTCCGTCACCGGGGCGCCGCGGCCTGAGCCGCCCAGCGCAGCCCTCAGGTGGGCCATCGTCAGGTTCGCCAGGCTCGGCGCGATGCCGTTCATGCGCGCCGCGAAGTGCTCGCGCGTCTCGCCGAACTCGCGCACGAGTCCCAGGTCCGCGAAGCGGTCCATGGCGGCGCGCACCGCCCAACGATGGGCCGCGCGCTCGGGGGCGAACAGCGGCATCAGGCGACGCACACCCTTGACCGAGTACGCCGCGACGACCAGCGAGCCCGCGATGCCGACGATCACCCACAAGATGATGTCCCACGGGAACGGCGTCGTGTCGGGGTTCGCCGAGCGCCCGCCGGTCGGATCGTTGCGCGCCATCTCGCCGAGCATGTTTGCGAGATCCTGATCGACGACCTGGTTGGGCGGCTGATCGGAGTGCTTGGGGTAGATGTCGAACGTCACCCAGCCGATCCCCTCGACGTGGATCTCGGGCCACGCATGCGCCTGATTCCCGAGGATGAGCATGCTCGAGCCCGAGCCGCGGCGCGAGGTATCGACCCCATAGCCGACGGCGACGCGCGCGGCGATCCCCTGGCTGCGCAGGAGAAACACGGCCGAATGCGCGAAGTGCACGCAGTAGCCGCGCATGGAACCGAAGAGAAAACCCGCCGTCGGATCGGTCTCGGAGACGTGGGTCTCCTTGAGCGTGTAGAAGCCCTTCTCCTCCAGGTACTCCTTGATGGCGAGCGCCTTGACGATGTCCTCGCCCTGGAAGCGCAGGCCCACGTCGCGCACGAGCTCATCGGCGAGCGAGAGGTAGCGCGGGTCGTCCGGGTACGCGAGGTAGTGCGCCTTCTGCTCCGGCGTCCAGCTGTCGGGCACCGATTTGCGCCCCAGAAAGCGCGAAAAATCGACCGAGAGCTGAAGCGAGGTCACGCCATAAGAGGCGAGAAACAAACGTGGATTCGGATTCTCGACGGGCCGCAGCTCGCTCGCGTGCGAGAGCGCGACCGGCTGTGGGTGGTCGGCCATCAGGAACATCGAGGTCGGCACCTTCTTATGGGTGTCGACGTTCTGCGTGGTCGCCGCCGCGACCGGCCCGTTGGTCGGGAACTTCTGGATCACGTCCTGGTCGTAGCGGCCCGAGGCGTCGTTGACGAGGTGCGTCTGATCGAAGTTCGAGAGGACCTGCTGCCGGAAGTAGAGGATGCCGTCGGGCGACTCGAAGTCGTCGTGGAAGGTCACGAGGGCGACGGGCTGCGGCTTGTTGTTGGGCGGCGTCTGCGCGTACGGGCTCTTGCTGTTGCCGCTGCCCCCACCCTTGCCGTCGCCCTTGCCACCCTTGCCGTCGCCTTTGCCGCCTTTGCCGTCCTCGTCGTCGTCTTTGCCACCCTTGTCGGATTCGTCGTCGCCGGCCTTCGCCGTGTTGACGTCCTTCACGTTGCACTCGACGACGTCGTCGCGAATGACGACTAAGACGAGCGCCGCCGTGCCGACGGCGATGACCGTCGAGAGCGCTAGTTTCGCCGCGCCGGGGCCCCTCAAGAGGAGGAAGATCCCGACCGCCATGATGACGCAGCCGATGCCGCGCAGCCACACGATCGGGTCCTCGCCGCGTGCCAGGAGCCAGTCGACGAAGTCGCGCGGATGGATGAGGTTGCAGCCTCGGTGCTCCATGAAGACGTAGGCCATCGCCAGGGTCATGCCGATGATCTCGAGCGCCCCGATGACGCGCGCGCGCTTGGCGCCGAAGCGCACGACGAAGACGATCGCCCCGAGCGCCGCGCCGAAGTAGAGGACCTCCGACAGCGCGACCGTGCCCTCGACGCCGAGCGAGGACGCGATGCCGAACGAGCTCCGCACGAGCGCGGCGAAGAACCCGAAGAGCGCCGCCAACCCGCCTCCGAGCAGGACGACGGCGATGCCGCGCATACCGCGGCGGTGCGCCACCTCGGCCAGCAACGCGGCGATGGTGACCGCGACGAGCGAGCTGATGAAGCCCGTTTCGGTGCCGACGATCTGGCTGAAGACAAACGCCGCGGCGCCGTAGAGCAGCACCTTGACGAGCTGGATCCCGATCGACTCGGACGCAATCCGCTTGGCCTCGACGCTGCTCGCCAGCTTCGCGACCGGCCTCTCCGCGCCTTGGCTCATGCCGCCTCCCTCCACGCCGCCAGGTCGACACTGTCGATGAGCGCCGCCGAGCCCCGATGGACCAGGCGCAGCTCGACGCCGCCCTGGCGCAACCGGTCGATGACGCGCGCGGCCTCGGCCAGCGGTCGCCCCGTCGGCCCCACGTCCCGGAAGAAGAAGCGCCCGATCCAGCTTCGCCGCCGATGCACCGGGTGCGCCTCGACGCTGAGGATCACCAGCGGCGGCAGCGGCACGCCCCGCGCCGTGACCAGCAGGCGATCGATCCAGGCACCTTCCGAGGGCGGCGCGAAGACCACGAGGTTATCGAGGCGCGAGCGATCGACGGATCGGACGAGCGTCCCCAAACCCTCGGCCCCCTTGGCACGGAAGGCACGCGAGGCGATCACCTGATCGAGCGCATCGGCCGAGCGCGTCGTCGGGTGCGTCGCTCCGTCGGCCGCGAAGATGAAGTCCTCGCCGAGGAGTCCCTGCTCGATGCAGAGGCGCGCCGTCGAGGCCGACGCCTCGTCGCCGGGCGCCGCGATGAAGTACGCGACCATGGCCGGCTTCGGCGCAATCGCCCGCTCCTGCTCGCGCACCATCAGGCGCCGCGAGCGCGCGAACATCTTCCAGAGGATGTGTTTGGCCGACGTCCCCGGCTGGTAGCGCCCGATCTCGACCATCTCGCCGACGGGCCGGCCCGACGGGTGCGAGTACCCTTCATCGCTCCCGCGCCGCACGATGAGCCCGAGATCGGACTTCGAGCCCGCCGGCGCGATCACCATCGCCGCGTCCCAACGAACGCGGAAGTGGATCGCCGCGAAGCCGAAGACATCGCGCACCGTAAAGCGACGACAGACGCGCGTGGACTTGCCGCGCTCGTGCGCCGTTATGTGTTCGACAAACGCCCCACCGCGCCGCGCCAACTGGACCTCGACCACCTCGGGCTCTTCCCAATGGTAGTCGACCTGAACCAGCGGCAGGAGCCGCAGGCGCGGACAGCGAAACGACGTCTCGGTCGCTATCGACACGGTCAACGCCGAGGGTACCCCCGCGCCGCGACGCCGTACGACGAGCCACAGGCCGAGCGACGCCAAGACCACCAACGATGCGGACGTGAGGACCAGGCCGATCCCCGTCCAACCGACGGCAATGAGGATCAGATCGACCGACTCGGCGCCGATGTCGACGACCGCAAGCACCGCCAACGCGCCCACCACGACGCCGAGCCAAGTCGCCGGCACGAGGTCGAGCACGTGGTGACACCATGCCGCGCCCGTGCGCACGAGGCGACGGAGAGCATTCGCGGCGGCCGCAACGGGGCTGCGCCCGCGAGTCGGGTTTGAGTGTGCGCGATCCATGTCATCCCCAGAGACGAGGTTCGCCCTCGCGATTGCAAGTTCGCGAAGGCCGCGAAGCGGCTGCCCGCGAACAGAGACTCATCCTCGACGCGAATCGGCCAGGACGCAACCGAGCCCCACGTGGGCTTCTTCCCCGGGCGACGGCCGTGGCCGCGCCCCCCGCGAAGGCTCAGCGCTTGCGCCTGACGATCTTCATCGCTTCCTTGAGCGCTGCCTGCGCGGACGCGCGCGGCTCCTTATTGAGCCGGGCCTGAAGCTGCGCGACCAGGTCGGGTCCCGGCGTCCCGACCCGCGAGAGCGCAAAGGCCGACTTCACCGCGAGCATCCCGTCCATGTTCTCGAGCAGCTTGACCAGCGTCTGCTCGGACGGCCGCGCCTTGATGCCGAGATCGGTCAGAACGCGCACCGCATTCTCGCGCGCGATCAGGCTCTCCTCGGGGTTCGCCGCGACCTTGGCAAGTGCGGGCACCAGCGCCTCCGACATGCGATGCGCCACGCGCCCGACCGTCGCGACCATCCACTCCTCGAGCCCGACCAGGTGCTTCATGAGCACCGGCGCCACCCGCGCCGGACCGAAGCGATCGAGCGACACCAGGCACGCGCGCCGCACCGTCTCGCGCGCGTTGCGCAGGATGAACGTGAGCGCCGGGATCGCGACCGCGTCCTCGAGCAAGAGCGTCCCAAGCGCCTCGGCGGCCGCAACCTGCACGTCGGGCGCCTGGTCCTTGAGCGCGATGACGAGCTGCGGCACGAGCGCGCGTCCGTCCTTGCCCAAGAAGCCGATCGTGCGCGCCGTGTTCTCGCGCACCAGGATGCGCCCATCGAACAGCGACGAATGCAGGAACGCGCGGTCGATCCCTGGCGCGGCCGGCTTCAGCACGTCGCCCGGCAAGCGCGCCGTGTCGAAGCCCGGCACCGGCATCGGCACCGCTTCCTTCCGGAACTCGGCGGGCGTACGCCCCTCCAGCCGGAAGAGGCACCGCTGCGCCGCCCGGATCATCGCCGGCAGCGGCGTCCGCGTCTTGCTGACGACCTTGTCGTAGGCGGCCTTCGCGCCGCGCTCCGCGAGGATCGTCAACGCCGCGAGCGAGTTCAGCTGCACGAGCCCCGACGGATGATCGAGCGCCGTGATCATCGCCGGCGTCGCCGTCTCGCCGAGGCGATCGACCAACGGCAGGATCGTCTCGCGGAAGACCTCAGGTGGCACACGCATCCCGGCGACGAACGCCGGCATCGCCTTGGCCCCGAGCCCGAACAGCGCGTCGTGCGCCGTCTTGCGTACGTCCTCATCGACATCCGTCAGCGCATCGACCAGGTTCGACGCGGCCGGCAGCGCCTTCTGCCCGAGCGCCAAGAGGGCCTGCGCGGCCGCGAGACGCACCTCGCCGTACTCGTCCTTCATCGCGATCGTCAGGTGCGGATGGAACTTCTTCTGCACCTCGTGCGCGCGCGCCGCGTTCTCGCGCACGAAACGCCGCCCATCGGTCAGGAACGATCCGAGCACGGCCGCCGCCGTGTCCCCGAGCTGCGCCTTGAGCTCCTTGGCGTTCAGCGACTGCGTCGCAAACGCCTCGCTCGGCAGCGGGAGCGGCTCGCGATAGATCGAGTTCGACGTCGCGCGATCGATCCAATCGAGCGTTCGCCGCGCCTCGAGCCGCACGTCGCGTGCATCGTCGTTGCGGGCCAGCGTCACCGCCGGGCGCGCCGTCGCCGCGAGCTCGCGCTCGAGAAGCCGCATGCCGATGAGCGCGTTCTGCCGGACCAGCGCCGACGGGTACTTCTGCGCCAACACGAACGCGTCGAGCGCCTTTTCGCCAAGGCTCGCCAGCATCGGCAGGATCGAGCGCCCCACCAGATCGCGCACCTCGTCCATGCCGAAAAGGAACGCGTCGATCGCGAACTCGCCATACGCGCGCAGCGCTTTTTCGGCGGCACCGACGACCCGCGGCGAGGCATCCTCCAGCACGAGCACGAGATCGAACCCCACATCGCGCCGCGGCGGCAGCACCTCCAGCGCCTCGGCCGCACGCACGCGGACCTCGAGGGCCTGGTCGCGCAGCGCCCGCGCCAAGTACGGCACCGACGCCAGCTGAGCGGCCCCGAGCACCTCGAGCCCCGTCGCCGCGTTCGCCCTGACGATGTCGCGTCCGTCACGCAGCGCGGCGATCAGGAGATCGAAACGCAGCTCGGCCGCGTCGCGCGCGAGTTCGTCGCGGGAAAGCAGCCGCTCGGCAAACGTCGGCAGCGGCAGCGGCGTCGGCTCCGCGACAAGAGGCGCCTCGTCCTTGCCGTCGATACGATCGAGCAGGGCAAGCGCCGCATCCTTGGTCGCGGCATCGAGCGCCCGGGCGAGAGACTCGACCCGCCCCCGGTACGGCGCGAGCGCGTCGCGCGCATACGCCATGCGCAAGACCGCGAGCGCACCGGCGTGCCGCTCCGGCGACCCGGCCGCGAGCTGCGCCGCCAGCAGATCGGGACCCGCATCGCCCAACCGCTGATAGAGCGGCACGAGGTGCCGCGCGACCAGCTCGGCCCCTAGCGTTCCGAGCGCCCGCCCGAGCGCCTCGGAGGCGTCCGCACCCAGAGCGCCGAGCGCCTCCTCGGCCGCCTTGCGCGCGGCCGGCAGCCGATCGCTGAGCGCCGTGGCGATGATCGGCGCCGCGCGCCGCGGCACCCCCAGCTTGGCCAGCGCCATGAGCGCCGCCTTGCGCGTCTCGAGCGACTCGTCCTTGGCCGCCACCGCGAGCGACGCAAGCGCATCGCGCGCATCGCTGCCCCAGAGGCCGAGCGCCGTCGCCGCATTGGTCCTCACCCACGGGCGCCCATCGCGGAGCGCGCGCGCGAGGCGGTCGACCGTCGTCACCTTCGACGCCTTCTGCAGCTTCTTGTCGTCGAGCTGCTGGTCCTCGAAGCCGGGGATCCCGACCGGATCCACCTCGAGCACCTTGGGTGGACGCGGCCGCCCGCCCTTGATGGCATCGAGCGCCAGCGCCGCCTGCACGCGCACCTTACCGATCGGATCGGCCAGCGCGGCCTCGAGCGCCTCGATCGCCGCATCGGCACCCTTGCGCGCCAGCGCCTCCAGCCCCTGCGCCGCGTTGATCCGAATGAGCCCCGAAGGGTTCCGGAGCGCTTCGATCAAGGTCGGGACGCACCGACCCGCGAGCTGCACGCACACCGGCAGGATCGTCTGCGGCGCGACCTCGGGGTCACAACGCAGGCCTTCCACCAGAGCCTTGGGCGCGTGCTCATAGATCGATGCGTAGAGCCCGACGATGCGCTCGCGCAGGACCGGATCCGGATCGCCGAGCCCGACGGCCAGCCAATACGCCGCCGGCGCGATCGCCGCCCCGAGCCCCTCGAGGCCGGCCACCGCCGCCTCGCGCACGCCGGGATCGGCATCGCGCAAGAGCAGCGCAATCCGCACCGCGACGCGATCCGGATGCTCCAGCCCGCCCGACTGCCCGAGCGCGCGCGCTGCATTGGCACGCACGATCTCGCGCCCATCCTGCAGCGCCTTCAGCAGCAACGACGCCTCGAGTCGCGCCGCGCTCGTCACCCCGCGCGCATCCAGCGGACCCGCCACGAACGCGGCCGGGAGCGGCAACGGCTCGAGCGCGACCGGCTGCACGTCACGCTTGTCGATGAATGCAAGCGTCGCCTTCGCCTCAGCCCGAATCTGATCGTCGCTGTCGGTCTCCGCCTGCGCGACCGACGCCTTCAGACGCTCGACCAGCTCGCGATCGAGCGCGCGCAGCGCCCGCAAGGCACCGGCACGCACCAGCGGCGACTCGTTCCCGAGGGCCGTACCGAGCGCACCGAGCGCCTTCGGTCCCAGCGCCACGATGAGCGGCAGGACCGCTTTCTGTGCGACCTCGAAGGGCCGCTCCAGCCCCTCGGTGAGCGCCGGCAGCGCCTCCTCGCCAAGCGCCGCGAGCCCCGAGGCCGCGGTCTTGCGCACCGATTCGGCCTTGTCTTCGAGGAGCCGCACGAGCATCGCCAGCCCGTCCTGCTTCGCCTCGGCCGACGCCTCTTTCACCAAGGCGCCGAGCGCCTCCGCGGCCGCACGCCGCACCTCGATCATCCCGTCGCGCGCCAGCACGCCGACCGCCGGCATGGCCGCCACCGCCTCGCCACCCAGCGCCGGCACGAGCCGCGCCGCATTGGCGCGCACCCACGGCCGCCCATCGCGGAAGGCCCGCAACATGCGCTCGAGGCTCGTCTTGCGCGCCCCGCGCCGCAGCGTTTCCGAATCGAGCACGCGGTCGTCGAAGCCCGCGATCGCGACCGGATCGGGCTCGATGACCTTCGGCGGACGCGGACGCCCACCCTTGATCTCGTCGATGGCGATGGCGGCGCGCACGCGCACCTGTCCCACGTTGTCGCCGAGCGCCGCCTCCAGCGCCTCGAGCGCCGCGTCCGCCCCGCGCTTGGCGAGCAGCTCGAGCCCCTGCGCCGCATTGATACGCACGAGCCCCGACGGGTGCCTGAGCGCCTCGATCAAGGTCGGCACGGCTTTCCCGCCGATGCGATGGAACACGAGCAGGATGGTCTCGCGCGCCACCTCGGCGTCGGCGCGCATCGCCTCGACGAGCGCCTTGGGCGCCTCGGCGTGGATCCCCGCCAGCACGTTGACGATCTGATCCTTCAGCGCCGCATCGGTCTCGCCGAGCGCCAACGCCAGCCAGAACGCCGCCGGCGCCGCCGCCGCCGCCCCCAGCATCTCGAGCGCATCCACCGCGGCCCGCCGGACCTCGCTGTCGCTGTCGCGAAGCAGAAGCGCCAACACCCACGCGGCCCGCTTCGGCGGCTTCTTCAGCGCCCCGAGCGCGCGCGCCGCGTTCGCCCGCACGACCTCGCGGCCATCGTTCGCCGCCCGCAGCAGCACCGCTTCGTCGAGACCTCTGGCCACCCGCGCGATCGCGTCACGCGGCACGAGCCCGTCCACCAGCGCGGGCGGCAGCGCCAGCGCCTCGATCACGACCGGGACCTCATCACGGCCATCGATGCGCTCGAGCGTCGCCACCGTCTCAGCGCGGACCATGTCGTCCGAGTCGCTCTTGAGCTTCTCGACGTCGCCGCGCAGCGGCTTCACGAGCTCGCGATCGAACTTGCGCAGCGCCCGCAGGACCCCCACGCGCAGCGGCGACCATTCCGTCCCGAGCGCATTCTGCAAGGCCCCGAGCGCATTCGATCCCAATCCTACAATGAGGGGGAGCACCGTCTTTTCGAGCACCTCGGGCGAGCGCTCGAGACCCTCGACGAGTGCCGGCAACGCCCCGACACCAAGCGCCTTCAGCCCGTCCGCGGCCGCATTGCGCACAAGCTCCGACTTGTCCTCGAGCTGCACGACCAGCATCTCGAGCGCACCCGCGCGCGGCTCGTCCGCGATATCCGACACCTCGGAGACCAGCGTCCCGAGCGCCTCGGCAGCCGCCCGCCGCACCTCGATCGCCTCGTCGCGCGTCAGCACGCCAAGGCTCGCGAGCGCCCCCAGCGCCTCGGCGCCGTACGCCGGAAGGAGCCGCGCCGCGTTCGCACGCACCCACGGTCGACCATCGCGGAACGCCCGCACCATGCGCTCGAGCGTCGTCGCCCCGGCCTCAGCCCGGAGCGTCTCGGTCGAAAGCGCCGTGTCGTGGAAGTCCGCGATCGCCACCGGATCCGGCTCGAGCACCTTCAGTGGCTTCGGCCGCCCACCCTTGATCGCATCGATCGCCAGCGCGGCATGCACGCGCACCTTGCCGATCGCGTCGCCGAGCGCCGCTTCGAGCACCTCGAGCGCCGCGTCCCCGCCCCGCTTGGCGAGCAGCTCGAGCCCCTGCGCCGCATTGATGCGGACCAGGCCCGACGCGTGCTTGAGCGCGATCATCAAGGTCGGCACCGAGCGCGAACCGACGCGATCGAAGACCAGCAGGATCGTCTCGCGCGCCAGATCGGGATCGATCCGCATCGCCTCGATCAGCGCGTTCGGGGTGGCCGCATGGATCTCGGCCAGCACGTTGACGATCTGATCCTTCAACGCCGCGTCCGACTCGTCGAGCGCCAGCGCCAGCCAAAACGCGGCCGGCGCCGCCAACTCGGCCCCGAGCCCCGCGAGCGCGTCCACGGCGGCCCGGCGCACCTCGAGCTCCGAGTCCCGCAGCAAGAGCGCCAACACCCACGCGACCCGCTTCGGCGGGTTCGCGACCGAGCCGAGCGCCCGCGCCGCATTCGCGCGCACGAACTCGCGACCGTCATTTGCAGCGCGAAGCAAGATTGCGACATCGAGCTTGCCCGCGACCGACGCGATGTCCTCGCGCGAGACGAGCCCCGCCACCAGCGCCGCCGGCAGCGGCAACGGCTCGATGACGACTGGAGCCTCGTCCTTGCCATCGATGCGGTCGAGCGTCGCCTGGACCTCAGCCTTCACGGCATCGTCCGTGTCGGTCTTGAGCTTCTCGACGTCGGCCCGCAGCGACTTCACAAGCTCGCGATCGAGCCTGCGGATCGCACGCAGCGACCCCGCGCGCAGCGGCGACCAATCGACGGCCAACGCGTGCTTGAGGGCCCCGACGGCCTTCTGCCCGAGCCCGACGATCAGCGGCATCACCGCCTTCTCGGCGACCTCGGCCGGGCGCTCGAGACCATCGATGAGCGCCGGCAAGGCACCCTCGCCGAGCGCCTGCAGTGCGGCCCCCGCGGCCTTCTTCACGATCTCGGACTTGTCCTCGAGGAGGACCACGAGCATCTCGAGCGCCTCGCCGCGCGCCGGGGCCCCGAGCCCCGACCCCGCCTCGCGAACCAACGTCCCGAGCGCTTCGGCGGCCGAGCGCCGCACCTCGATCGTCCCATCGCGCGCGAGGATCCCGAGCCCCGCCAGCGCCGACAGCCCCTCGGTCCCGTACGCCGGCACGAGCCGCGCCGCGTTCGCCCGCACCCACGGCCGCCCATCGCGGAACGCACGCAGCATGCGTTCGAGCGACGTGTCGCTTGCATGCGCACGCAAGAATTCGCCATCGACCAGGCTGTCGTCGAAGCCGGCGATGGCCACCGGATCCGCCTCGAGCACCTTCGGCGGCCGCGGCCGCCCGCCCTTGATCGCGTCGATCGCCGCCGCCGCATGCACGCGCACCTGGCCGATCGGGTCGGCCCGCGCCGCCTCCAGCACCGCGAGCGCCGCGTCCGCGCCCCGCTTCGCCAGCAGCTCGAGCCCCTGCGCGGCGTTGATGCGCACGAGGCCCGACGCATGGTTGAGCGCCGTCATCAGCGTCGGCACCGCCGGCCCGCCGATGCGATGGAAGACCAAGAGCACCGTCTCGCGCGCGATCTCCGGATCGGCACGCATCGCCTCGATGAGCGCGTTCGGCGTCTCGGCGTGGATCCCCGCCAAGACGTTGACGATCTGATCTTTCAGCGCCTGATCGGACTCGTCGAGCGCCAACGCCAACCAGAACGCGGCCGGCGCCGCGACCTCGGGCCCGAGCCCCTCGAGCGCATCCACCGCGGCCCGGCGCACCTCGCCGTCCGCGTCGCGCAAGAGCAACGCCAAGACCCACGCCACCCGCTTCGGCGCATTCGGCACCGCGCCGAGCGCCCGCGCCGCGTTGGCGCGAACCACCTCGCGTCCGTCATTTGCAGCGCGCAGCAAGATTCCTACGTCGAGCTCGCGCGCCGCGCTCTGGATCGCATCCTTCGTAAGGAGCCCCGACACGAGCGCCCGCGGCAGCGGCAAGGGCTCGATCACGACGGGCGCGTCATCCTTGCCGTCGATGCGGTCGAGCGTGGGCTGCACCTCGGCCTTCACCGCGTCGTCCGTGTCGGCCTTGAGCTTCTCGACCGCGGCCCGGAGCGGCTTTACGAGTTCGCGATCGAGCTTGCGCAAGGCGCGCAAGGCCCCCGCGCGCAGCGGCGACCAATCGACGGTCAGCGCCTGCTCGAGCGCCGCCACGGCATTCGCCCCGAGCGCCGCGATGAGCGGCGTGACCGTCTTCGCGCTGACCTCGGCCGGCCGCTCGAGCCCCTCGAGCAGCGCGGGCAACGCCCGATCCCGGAGCGCCGCGAGCGCCCCATGCGCCGCCTTCTTCACGACGTCCGACTTGTCCTCGAGCTGCGTCACCAGCATCCCGAGCGCGTCCTTCTCCGCCTCGGCGCCGATCGCTCCACCCGCCTCGCGGACCAGCGTCCCAAGCGCCTCCGCGGCCGATCGCCGAACCTCAATCGTGCTGTCGCGCGTCAAGATCCCGAGCCCCGCCAGCGCCCCCAGACCCTCGACCCCGTAGGCCGAGACGAGCCGCGCCGCGTTCGCCCGCACCCACGGCCGACCATCGCGAAACGCCCGCAGCATGCGCTCGAGCGAGGTGTCGCCCGCGTGCGCGCGCAGCGTCTCGCCCTCAAGAATCCCGTCGTCGAAGCCGGGGATCGCCACCGGATCCGGCTCGAGCACCTTCACCGGACGCGGACGCCCACCCTTGATGGCGTCGATCGCCAAAGCAGCATGCACGCGCACCTGACCGATCGGATCCGCGAGCGCCGCCTCGAGCGCCTCGAGTGCCGCATCCGCCCCGCGCTTGGCGAGCAGCTCCAGCCCCTGCGCCGCGTTGATGCGCACGAGCCCCGAGGCGTGCTTCAGGGCGCCGATGAGCGTCGGCACGGCCGGCCCACCGATGCGATGAAAGACGAGCAGGATGGTCTCGCGCGCGACATCGGAGTCCGTCCGCATCGCCTCGACGAGCGCCTTCGGAGCCACCGCGTGGATCCCCGAGAGCACGTTGACGATCTGGTCCTTCAGCGCCGCGTCCGGCTCGCTGAGTGCGATCGCCAGCCAGAACGCCGCCGGCGCCGCCGTCTCGGCACCGAGCGCCTCGAGCCCGTCGACCGCCGCCCGCCGCACCTCGTCATTTGCATCGCGCAGCAAGAGTGCCAGCACCCACGCCGCCCGCTTGGGCGCATTCGGGAGCGCCCCCAAGGCCCGCGCCGCATTCGCGCGCACGACCTCGCGCCCGTCGTTGGCCGCCCTCAGGAGCACGGCCGCATCGAGCCGTCGCGCCACCGCCGCGATGGCATCGCGCGCGACCAGCCCCTCCACGAGCTCGGCCGGCAGCGCCAGCGGCTCGATCACGACCGGGGCCTCATCGCGGCCATCGATGCGGTCGAGCGTGGCCTGCACCTCGGCCTTCACCGCGTCGTCCGTCACCAGCTTGAGCTTCTCGATGTCCGCCCGCAGCGGCTTCACGAGCTCGCGATCGAGCTTGCGCAGCGCCCGCAAGCTCCCCGCGCGCAGCGGCGACCAGTCGACCGCGAGCGCCGTCTTCAGGCCCGCGACCGCATCGCGACCAAGCGCCGTGATGAGCGGCACGACGGTCTTGTCGGCCACCTCGGCCGGCCGCTCGAGCCCGTCGATCAACGCCGCAAGCGCCTCGGCGCCGAGCGCACCCAGCGCCGCCGCGGCCGCCTTGCGCACGACCTCGGCCTTGTCCTCGAGCTGCGCCACCAGCATCGCGAGCGTCTCGTCCCGCGTCTCGCCTGAGGCCTCGCGCACCAAAGTCCCGAGCGCCTCCGCGGCCCCGCGTCGCACTTCGATCGTGTCGTCGCGCGTCAGCACCCCGAGGCCCGCGAGCGCCCCCAGCGCCTCGCCGCCATACGCCGGCACCAGCCGCGCCGCGTTCGCGCGCACCCACGGCCGACCATCGCGAAACGCGCGCAGCATGCGCCCGAGCGACGTGTCGCCCGCGCCCGCGCGCAAGGTCTCGGTGTCGAGCATGCGGTCGTCGAAGCCTGGGATCGCCACCGGATCCGGCTCGAGCACCTTCACCGGCCGCGGCCGGCCGCCCTTGATCGCATCGATGGCCAGCGCGGCATGCACGCGCACCTGTCCGATCGGATCGGCCAGCGCCGCTTCCAGCTCTCCCACCGCCGCATCGGCCCCGCGCTTCGCCAGCAGCTCGAGCCCCTGCGCGGCATTGATGCGCACCAGCCCCGAGCCGTGCTTCAAGGCGCCGATGAGCGTCGGCACCGATGGCCCACCGATGCGATGGAACACCAAGAGGATGGTCTCGCGCGCGACCTCGGCGTCGCAGCGCATCGCCTCGACCAGCGCCAGCGGCGTCTCGCCGTGAATGCCGGCGAGCACGTTGACGATCTGATCCTTGACGCTCTCCTCGGCCTCGCCGAGCGCCATCGCGAGCCAGAACGCGGCCGGCGCCGCGGCCTCGGCCCCGAGCATCTCGAGCGCATCCACCGCGGCTTTGCGGACCTCCGCCTCGCCGTCCCGCAGCAGCAACGCCAGGACCCACGCGACCCGCTTGGGCGGATTTCGCGTGGCGCCGAGCGCCCGCGCCGCGTTCGCGCGCACCACTTCGCGACCGTCATTGGCGGCCCGCAGCAGCACATTCACGTCGACCTTGCGGGTGACACGCGCGATGTCTTCCTTGGGCACGAGTCCCGCGACCAGCTCGGCCGGCAGCGGCAGCGGCTCGATCGCGACGGGGGCCTCATCACGGCCATCGATGCGGTCGAGCGTCGGCTGCACCTCAGCCTTCACGGCGTCGTCGGTGTCCTGCTTGAGCTTCTCGACGTCGGCGCGCACGCCCTTCAAGAGCTCGCGATCGAGCTTGCGGAACGCGCGCAGCGCCCCGGCGCGCAGCGGCGACCAGTCGCTCGTCAGCGCCTGCTTGAGCGCGTCGACCGAGCGCGCGCCCAGGCTCGCGATCAGCGGCACCACCGTATGCGCCGCGACCTCCGCCGGGCGCGCGAGGCCCTCGATGAGCGCCGGCAGACCCGCCGCCCCGACCGCCTGCAGCGCAGTCCGCGCCGCATCGCGCGGCCCCTGCGTGCGATCCTCGAGCCCTGTGACCAGCACCGCGTGCGCACGCCGCGCTTCATCCGTCGCGCCCTCGCGCTTGGCCAGCTGCCCAAGGGCCACGTACGCCGCCCGCCGCACGTCGACCGAGCTGTCGCGCGCCGCCAGCCCGAGCGGCCCGACCGCCTTCAGCCCGTCCGCACCCAGCAGCCCGAGCGCCGTCGTCGCATTGGCGCGCACCCACGGACGCCCATCGCGCAAGGCGCGCACGAAGCGCTCCGCACCGATGTCGGCGGCATAGGGCGCGAGCGCGTCGGCCCCGAGAATCCGCGCGTCGAAGCCGGGCACCGGCACCGGATCCGGCTCGAGCACGCGCGCCGGCGGAACCTTGTCGCCGCGGATCGCATCGAGCGCCGCTTGCGCCGCGCCGCGCACCTGGCTGATCGGATCGGAGAGCTTGAGCTCGAGCGCATCCGCGGCCGCGTCCCCGCCCCGCTTCGCCAGCATCTCGAGCGCCCAGCACGCGTTCACGCGGATGAGCCCCGAGCCATTCGCCAGCGCGCGCACGAGCCCCGGCACACCCGCGTGCCCGAGCTGGTACCAGACATTGAAGATCCCCGCGCGCGCCGCGCCCGTGTCGGCCCGCAGCGCCTCGATGAGGAAGTCCTCGGCCTCGGGATGCAGCCCCGCGAGCAGCTCGATGACCCCTTCCTTCACGCGCGCATCGGGGTCGCCCAGCGCCGCCGTGAGAAACCACACAGCCGGCAGCGCCGCCTTGTCCAAGCCCCGGAACGCCTCGACCGCCGTGCGCCGCACCTCGACGTCGCCGTCGCGCAACAGCACCGCCAGCGGTTGCGCCGCCGATCCCCCGCGCGCGCCAAACAAGCCGATCGCCGTCGCCGCGTTGCGCCGAACCCGCTCGCGTCCGTCGCGCAGCGCCTTCACGAGCACCGCGAGGGAGACCTTTCCCGCCGTCTCGGCGAGCTGATCGCGATCGAGGATCTGCGTCTCGAAGCCAGGAATCGGCACCTGCAGGGGCTCGGATGCACTCCGATCATCGAGCGGGCGACCCGTGATCCGCGCCGCCGAGAGCGCGGCCGTGCGCCGCACCTGGGGCAGCGGGTCGCGCAGGAGCCGCTTCAACCCCGATAGGATCGTCTCGTCCTCGATGCCGACGAAGCCCAGCGCCTCGGCCGCCGCCCCGCGCACCGACTCGAGCGGGTCCTGCAGCGCGCCGACCAGCGCCGACAGCCCGTCCTCGGCCGCCTTGCCGATCGACCCGAGCGCCCGCGCTGCGACCTCGCGCGCGACCGCGCTGGTCCCGGCGGCGCCCGCCAACGCATCGGCCAACACAGGCACCGCCGACTGCCCGAGCCGCGACGCGACCATCAGGATTCCGGCCCGCGCGACATCGGACGTCTCGATACTCAGGACCTCGAGCGCCTCGGCGAGCGCCTCGGAGCCCAAGCGCCTGAAGCTCTCGACGGCCTCCTCGCGCACCTCGGCCTGCGTGTCCCCGAGCGCGACCACGAGCAGCCGCGCCGCGCCCGTCGGCGAGAACGCCGCGAGCGTCCGCGCCGCGGCCCGCTTGACGCCCGCGTCGCCGTCTTTCACGACGGGCGCGAGCTTGGCGAGCACCGCCGGCTCGGCCTCGAGCGCGGCCTCGAAGCGCCCGATCAGCGCGGCGGCATTGCGTCGCACGTGCGCGCGACCATCGCGCAAGGCATAGAAGATCTCGCTCAGCTCCAGGCCCGGCGTCTGCCCATCGAGCGCGCTCAGCTCGAGCTCACGCAGCTCGAACCCGGGGATCGGGATGTCGAGCGGCTTGGTCCGAAGCGGCTCCACGACGCGCGAGATCTCGGTCAACACCTTCTCGACGGTCGCCCGGAACGCCACGTCGCCGGCGACGTCCGCCTCGGCCCACATGCCGTCGAGCGCGCGCCGCGCCGCGTCGGTCACCTCGCCGAGCCCCGACAGGAGCTTGGCCGCAAGCGGGCGCGGCAGGGGGTCGCGCAGCGCATCGATGAGCAGCGGCGCCGCCTTCCACTTGAGGCGCTCGAGCACGTCGTAAGCCGCACGCCGCACGCGCGCGTCCTCGTCCCCGAGCAGCGCGACGATCCGCGGCAAGGCATCGACCGGACCGACCTTGATGAGCAGCTGCACGGCCACCGAAACGACCAACGGGCGCACATCGCGCAGGGCCTCGATGAAGTAGCCGATGACCTCGCGCGTGAAGTTCGCGAGGCGGTCTTCGAGCCCCTCGAGCGCGATGTCCGCGATGCCGTCGGCGCGGTCGAAGAGCGCATCGAAGAGGATCGGGAGCGCCACGCGATGCACGCCGGTGCGCCGCGCAACGGCTCCGACGATGGCCGCCCGCACGTCGTCGTCGGCGTCGCGCGCCGCGATCGCGAGCATCGCGTCGCCGGGCGATGGCAACGGCCCGATGAGGGACGCGCCGCGGGCCGCATTGCGCCGCACGCGCACCTGCCCATGCCAGAGACCCTCGACGATCTCGTTGGCCGTCAACACCCGGTCGCGCAAGAGCGCCTGGATGTCGTCGTGCTTCAGCTCGTCGCTATAGAAATTCGCGCCGGTCAAACCCATGGCTCATCACCGCACGGCAAGCCCGCACCACGACGTCCGCGCGTTCATCACAAGGGGGACGGGCGGAAGGGGCACGGGGCATGGGTGGCTCTACCACGGCGACCGCCAACGGACAACTCGGCCCCAACGCCCCGCCGGCCGTTGAAGAGGGCCATCTCCGTCGTCGCGGCGCTCCTCGACGCGGGGCTCGGGGAGTGCAGCTCCCCGTGACCACAAGGTCGCCTCCGCGCTCACCCGCTGCGCGGGCTACCCGGGGCCCCTGCCCCGGTCGATGCGCTTCGCTTCGCGAATCGCTCGCTTGCTCCTAGGACGCCGATCATGAAGCGAGACGCGCGGGGGAGCCGCCATTGCTCGCTGCGTCGATCGACAGCGGTTCCCCGCTGTGATCCTCTGGCACCCGACCGGGCGTTCCGGTCGGTGTTGGAGGTGTCGCATGAAGCCTT
>SXIE01000390.1 GCA_005772945.1 Pseudomonadota bacterium | reverse complement strand
GTCGACAGCGCGCGCGGCGTCACGCTCGCATTTGCACCCGGCCCCGAGCTCGCGGCGATCGCGTCGGCGTCGAGCAGCTCGACCGCCTTGGCCAGCTCGCGCTGATCGAGCGCGGCCCGCAGCGGCGCACGGTCGGCGCCCGCAAAATAGGGCGTGAGCGCCAGCAGATCCGGCGGCGGCGCGTCGGGGCCCGGGGTCGGCGGGATCGGCGGGATCGGCGGGGTCGGGGGGATCCGGTCGACCACGGCCTCGGCGGCGCCGTCAGGGCCCGCATCGGCCGTGCCGAACGCATCGCCTCCGGCCGCGACATCGGCCGGCGCAAACGACGTCGCGACGTTCGCCGCGGCCGTGACGGTCGTCGACGCGAGCTCGGCGCCCTGGTTCGAGGACGAACACGCAGCGAGCGCCCCGAGCGCGACCAGCGCCACGGCGAGCGGACGCGACGGGAGACGGACGGGGGGACGTACGCGCATCGGGGACCGCCATAGCATGCGGGCGCCCCAACGGGCGAGTTCCCGACCCCCATCCCCCCCATCCCCCCGCGTCCGATGCGCACCCGAGGAACTTGCGGTGAGGCCGCGGATCGGGAATCCTGCCCGATGCCATGAGGATGACCTGTTTCGTCACCGTCCTCGGGGTCGTCGCTCTCTTCACGGCCTGTGAATCAGACGGCGACCGCTGGGTGCGCCTCGCCTCGCGCGGCCACGAGGTCGTCGTCGCGACGCCGGATGCCCATGCGTCCGACTCCAATGTAGACACTGTCAATATCGACAGCGCCGACACGCACGCGACCGACGCGACGACCTCCGATACCGCGCTCGCCACGGCGCCCGACAGCGGCCCCGACTCCGACGCCCCGCCGACCGACCCACGCCCCGGGCTCCCGTCGCACGTGGCCATCCCGTGGGTCGCCGCGGGCGCCGGCACGCGCAGCGTCGCGGTTCAGCTCGCGAACGACGGCGGCGCGGGCCCGATCACGGTGAGCCTCAACGGCGACGCGTCGCTGCACCTGAGTGGCGCCCCGACCAACCTCGCCGCGGGCGCAAGCGCGACGCTGACCCTGACCTTCGACGGCGCCAGCCTGCCCGACGTTGCCCACGCGGTGCTTGCGGCCGAGGGTGGCGGCCTGCGCGTCGAATGCGACATCTGGGCGGTCGCCGGCGCCTACTTGCCGGCCGCGAGCTGGACCGATCTGACGAGCCCCATCGGCGGCATCCGCTACGGCCGGACCGCGACCGTCAAGCTCGCGAGCGCGCCGTATCCCGAGCCGGGCGGGTCGTGGACCGACAGCTCGGTCAACGTCTTCGTGCCCGACGGCTACGCGGACCGCGGCCCGGTCGAGGCCGTCGTCCATTTCCACGGCCACTCGACGACCATCGCCGACACGTTGGCCCACCACCTCTATCGCGAGCAGCTCTGGGCCAGCGGCAAGAACGCCATCCTCGTGACCCCGCAGGGGCCGGTCAACGCGGCCAGCGGCAACTTCGGCAGGCTCATGGACGACGGCGGGCTCGAGGCGCTGCTCGCGGACGTCGTCTCCATCCTTTATAGGGACGGTCTGGTCGGCGTGCCGGCGCTCGGCGATTTGGTCCTCACCGAGCACTCGGGTGGCTACCAGGCCGTGGCCGTGAACCTCGACGTCGAGACCGACGCCGGGCGCGTGCAGGCAGCCCACCTCTTCGATGGCCTCTACGGTTATTCCAGTAGTTACGAGACCTTCGTGCGCGCGGGCGGCTTCCTGCGCTCGAACTATTCGACCGCGGGCGGGACGCTCTCGAACAACCAGGCCTTGTGCGACACGCTCGGCGGCCTGTGCGTCGAGGACCCGAGCGCCGCGAACCTGCGCGACCACGGCGCCGTCATCTGGTTCACGCCCGCCGTCCACGGCGACGCGACCTGGTGGGACCAGAGCTACAGCGAAAGCTTGCGTTGGGGTGCAGGTCATTCGCGCCGCGGCCCGCGCGTCGAGCTGCGGACGGCCGTCGCGACCGCCGGCGAAGCGACCGTGACGTGGATCGCCCCGGACGACGACGAGGTCGAGGGGTTCACGATCGAGACCGCCACGGCGACCGGCGCGTGGGTTTGGGCGACCTCGGTCGGGCCCGAGGCCCACGCGGCCAGCTTCGCGCTGCCTGGGGGCGGCGCCGGCACGCGCGTCCGTGTCGCGCCGGTGATGGCCGATGTGCCCGCGGACCAGGTCGTCGCGTCGGACGGGTACTGGGTCGGGGACGGCGGGCGCGTCTTGGTCGTCGACGGCTTCGATCGCATCTTCGGCGGCTCGTATCGCGACGTCCGCCACGACGCGACCGCGCGCATCGGGGCCGCTTTGGAAGCGGGTCTCGGGGCCCATGCGGCGTCCAACGAGGCGGTGGTCGAGGGGGAGATCGCGCTCGGGGATTACAGCGTCGTGGTGTGGCTGGTCGGCGACGAGTCGAGCGCGGACCACACGTTCACCGCCGACGAGCAGGCGCTGATGACGGCGTACCTGTCGGGCGGCGGGCGCGTCATCGTGAGCGGCAGCGAGGTTGGCTACGATCTCAAGAGCAACGGCAGTAGCTTTCTGTCGGGCCTTGGCGCGACCTACGTCAGCGACGACGCGACCGTGAACGGCGCCAAAGGCGCGGGCGCGCTGGCTGCCGTCGCGAGCTTCAGCTTCGGCGATGCGGCGGCGCCCTACCCCGAGGACTACCCCGACGTGCTCGGGGCCGCCTCGGGCGCCGCGGTCGTCTTGCAGTATGCGAACGGCATGACCGCCGGCGTCGGCAAGCCGGCGCGCTCGGTCGTCGTCGGCTTCCCGCTCGAGGTCGTCTCCGATCCGAGCGCGCTCGCCTCGCTCGTTCAAGCACTCGTCAGCTACGTCCGACCTTAGAGAGGCTCTCGCACGATGCGTTCCGTCGCCCCCGCCCTCGCCCTCGCAACCGCAGCCGCCTTCTGGGCGGGCGTGAGCGCTGTGCGCGCGGCGAGCCCGGGCGAGGTCGACAGCTTCGCGCTCGACCTCGAGGGTTGGACCCAGGCGGTCCTCCCGGCCGGCGGCGCCGGGCTCACCTGGTCGGCCGACGGCGGTGGCAGCGCCGACCTCGTCGCGACCGGCAGCGGGGACTTCGCGAGCCTCGCGATGGACAGCGCGGAGCCCGCCTGGATCGGCGACTGGACCGCCGCCGGCATCAGCTCGGTGGGCGTCGTCCTCAAGAACTTCGGGAGCGAGACGCTCTTTGTGCGCCTGCGCTTTGGGACCGCGAGCGGAGCCAGCGCGTGGACGCGCGCCGCCACCGTGCCGCCCGGGACCGGTTGGACGAGCTACCGTTGGGACGTGCGCGCCGCGGCGCTCTTCGCCCCCAGCGGCCAGAGCGCGACGCCCGCCGAGGTCATCGCTTCGGTGGCAGGGGTCTCGCTCGGGCACGCGCCCGAGGTCGGCGCCACCTTCCCGGCCGTCGCCGGCCACCTCGCGGTCGACGATCTACGCATTTACGGGGTGCACTGCGGCGATAACCTCCGCGAGGCTGACGAGCTGTGCGACGGCACCGCGCTCGGCGGCGCGAGCTGCGTCGGACTCGGCTTCCTGGGCGGCGAGCTCGCGTGCGACTCGACCTGTGGCGACTATATCGTGAGCGGGTGCCAGGGGTGTGGCAACGGGACCTGCGAGGTCGGCGAGACGGTCGCGGGGTGCCCGGAGGACTGCCTCGGGATCTGCGGCGACAGCGTCGCCACCGAAGGCGAGCTGTGCGACGGTGTCGACCTCGGGGGTCGGACCTGCGCATTTTTCGGCTTCGACGAGGGTACCCTCGCCTGCAACGCCGGCTGCGACGGCTTCGTCGTGACGGGCTGCACGGCCTGCGGCGACGGCGAGTGCAATGGCCACGAGACGACCGCGAGCTGCACCGGCGACTGCGGCGCGGCCTGCGGCGACGGGGCCTGCAACGGCGGCGAGAACGGCGTGACGTGCTTCGCCGACTGCGGCACCGTGTGTGGCGACGGGCACGCGCTCGGTGCCGAAGGGTGTGATGGCGCCGATTTGCGCGGGGCGAGCTGCCAGGGGCTCGGCTTCCAAGCGGGCACGCTGGCGTGCGGCGCGGGGTGCCAGCTCGACGCGAGCGGGTGCTGGTCGTGCGGCGACGCGGTCGTCAGCGGCCTCGAGGTCTGTGACACCGACGATCTGGGCGGCGAGACGTGTGTCTCGCTCGGCAAGAGCGGCGGCGCGCTGGCGTGTGCGCCGGGCTGCCTCGTCTTCGACACGGCGGCCTGTCACGCCTGCGGCGACGGGACCGCCGACCCCGAGGAGGTCTGCGACGGCACCCAGCTCAAGGGACAGACGTGCGTCACGCGCGGCTTCCAGGGCGGGGCGCTCGCGTGCGCGGCGGGCTGCGGGGCGTTCGTGACGAGCGGCTGCTATCGCTGCGGCGACGCCCTCTGCAACGGCGCCGAGACGACGGCCACGTGCCCGCTCGACTGCGGGACGCGCTGCGGCGACGGAGCGTGCAACGGCGGCGAGACGACCGTCACCTGTGGCGCCGACTGCGGGGTGCGCTGCGGCGACGGCTTCGCCGGCGTGGGCGAGACGTGTGACGGCGCGGACGTCCGCGGGGCGAGCTGCCCGGCGCTCGGCTTCACGGCCGGAACACTCGGCTGCGCAAGCAACTGCGGCGCACTCGACACCAGCCACTGTTCTCGCTGCGGCAACAATCTCTGCGAGCTCAGCGAGAGCAAGAGCACGTGCCCAGGCGACTGCGCGCCGAGCTGTGGCGATGGCCTGCCCGCTCCCGGAGAGGCTTGCGACGAGGGTGCGCTGGGGCGCGACCTCACGCCGCTCGTCGTCTCCCCGACGCTTGGCGACATCGTCGGCATCGTCTTCGATGGCGTGGACAACGTCTGGACGCTCGATGATCGACGCAAGCTCCACACCTTCAAACAGGACGGAAGCGGGCTCCGGCTCGTCACGACGATCAACGGCACGAGTCCACGCGACCTCGACCTGAAGGGCGGCATCCTCTACGTCACGGCGCGCGACAGCATCGGGATCGAGCGCTATGCAAGCTCGAATGGGACCTACTTCGGCAAGTGGCCGGTGGGCACCGGCGTCATCCTCTCGCACCCGGAGGCGGCGCTCTTCAGCGGCGGCTCCCTGCTGGTCGTGAGCGGGCCGGACCAGGACGGCGGCGAGCAATCGAGTGTTCTCATGTCGGCAACGACCGGCCAGGGGGCCGCCTATTTCGGCGCTGGGCATGGCAACGCCGCGCTGGCCCTGGCCGGCAACGGCGACGTGATCGCCCTCCGCGGCACGAAGCTCTGGCGCTTCGACGGCGTGAGCGGGGCCGACAAGGGGCTGGTGGCGGACGCGGGCGCGGTCGCCGCGTCGCTCGATGGGCTGGTCGTGGCTGACGACGGCTCGTTCTATACGATCGCAGCGGGCGCGCTCGGGTCGGACGGATCGCGCCAGCTCCTGCGCGTGGGCGCCACGGGCACGCTCCACGGCCCGAGCGCGCTCGCGGTGGGCGAGGCGAGCGGCCCCGTCGGGCACGCCCTGGCGATCAGCGCCGACGGCAAGACGCTCTTTCTGGGGATCCGCGACGGGCCGGCCCGCGGCGTGGCGTCCTACCGACGCGGCAACGCGCAGGTCCCCGGCGCATGTCGCCCCGGCTGCGTCCTACCGGCCTGCGGCGACGGCATCGTCGACCCGGACGAGCTGTGCGATGGCCAGAGCGGCTGCGGCGCCGGGTGCGAGCCGCTCGCCGGTTGGGTCTGCAGCGGGGCGCCCCTCGCGTGCGCGGCGACGTGCGGCAACGCTATCCCGGACGCCGGCGAGGCCTGCGATGGCGGGGACGCGCTCGCGGGCGATGGCTGCAGCGCCAACTGCCGAGTCGAGGCGGGCTGGGTGTGCAACGCGAGCTCGGTGTGCAGCGCCGCCGCATGCGGCGACGGGATCGTGGCCGGCGCCGAGGGCTGCGAGGACAAGAACGCCGCGGGCGGCGATGGGTGCGACGGGTGCCAGGTCGAGGCGGGTTGGGCGTGCGCGGCGGCGGCGGGCGCGCTGTCGGTGTGCACGAGCGGCTGCGGGGACGGCCTCAAGGCGGGCTCCGAGGGCTGCGACGATCACGACCAGGACGCGGGCGACGGCTGCGACGGCGTGTGCCGCGTCGAGCGCGGGTGGAGCTGTGGCGGCGCCGGCGGGTGCACGGCGATCTGTGGCGACGGGGCCGTGGTCGGTCCCGAGACGTGCGATCTGGGCGCGGTCCAGAACGACCCGAGCTGCGTCGCGTGCCGCATTCCGGCGGGCTATCCGTGTGCCGGCACGGGGTGCATCAAGAGCTGCAACGACGGCACGGGCACGGTTGGGGCATCCGAGCAGTGCGAAGACGGCAACCTCGTCGCGGGCGACGGCTGCGATCCGCATTGTCACATCGAGGCCGGGTGGGTCTGCGACGGCGCCGGGTGCCGTGCGGCGCGCTGCGGCGACGGGATCGCCGCGGGGGTCGAGAGCTGCGACGACGGCGACGCGGAGGCGGGCGACGGCTGCGCGGCGTGCGTGCTCGAGAGCGGCTGGGTGTGGTTCGACGGGAGCGCGCGGGAGACGTGCGGCGACGGCAGCGCGGACGACGGCGAGGACTGCGACGATGACAACACGTCCGCCGGTGACGGCTGTAGTCCGAACTGCCGCGTCGAGAGCGGGTGGCGGTGCGATCCCGGGTGCCGCGCGGCCGGCTGCGGCGACAAGGTCCGGGCGGGTGCCGAGGAGTGCGACGACGGCAACAACATCGTCGGCGACGGATGCAAGACCTGCCAACTGGAGGCAGGGTGGATCTGCGACGCCAAGGAGTGCCGCCGGACGTGCAACGACCATCACGTCGACGCCGGTGAGGAGTGCGACGATGGCGGGTTCGAGGCCGGGGACGGGTGCGACGCGAACTGCCGCGTCGAGCCCGGCTGGAGCTGCGGCATCGATCCGAAGACGGAGGTGACGGCGTGCGTGCCGATCTGCGGCGACGGGGAGCTGCTCGGTTCGGAGACCTGCGAAACCGCGAACGCCGAGGCGTGTATCGGCTGCGTGTTGCAGCCGGGGTGGCTGTGCGGCGCGGCGGCGTGCCAGAACACGTGCGGGGATGGCACGGTCCAGGACCCCGAGGCGTGCGACGACACGAACAAGGTGTCGGGCGACGGCTGCAGCGCGAATTGCGCGGTAGAGCGCGGGTGGACCTGCGGGACCGAGGGGTGCAAGCCCACGCGCTGCGGCGACGCGGTGGTGGTCGGACCCGAGCAGTGCGACGACGGGAATCAGGTGGCGGGCGATGGGTGCACGCACACGTGCAAGCTCGAGCCGGGGTTCGTGTGGACCGGCGGCGTCGCGCGCCCTACGTGCGGCGTGGAGGGGATCCAGGTCGGCGAGGCGTGTGATGACGGGAACGACGGGGTCGACGACGGCTGCGACGCGAACTGCCGCATCGAGGCGGGCTGGGTCTGCGCGGGCGAGCCGTCGAGCTGCTCCGCGGCCGAGTGCGGCGATGGGATCCCGGTCGTGGGATCGGGCCTCAACTTCGAGGACTGTGACGACGGCAATACCGACTTCGAGGACGGCTGCACGCCCGAGTGCGTGCAGGAGGCAGGCTGGCGCTGCACGCCGGTGTGCGCGACGGTGTGCGGCGACGGGTACCGGGCCGGCGACGAGACGTGTGACGACCGCGGGCTGGTCGGCGGGGACGGATGTGACAAGGACTGTCGCGTCGAGTCCGGTTGGACCTGCGTCGTGCCCGAGGGGACTCACCTCAGTGATTGCGAACGGATCGCCGTCTGCGGGGACAAGCACCCGGCGGGCAACGAGGCCTGTGACGACGGCAACGACGACCCCGGGGACGGCTGCGACGCATGCACGGTGGAAGGCGGCTGGACGTGCCAGCCGACGTTGACGACGTGCGTCGAGCGGGACGACGACGGCGACGGACTCGCGAACAACCGCGAGGTGGAGCTCGGCACGGATCCGGCGCTGCGCGACACGGACGCCGACGGGAGCGAGGACGGCGACGAGGTGCAGCTCGGGACGAACCCGACGAACGCCGACACCGACGGCGACGGCGTGCTCGATGGAGTCGAGGTGACGAACGGAACCTCGCCGCTGCACGCCGATACGGACGGTGACGAGGTCGACGACGCGGCGGACAACTGCCCGAAGGTCGCGAACCCGCGCCAGGAGGACCGCGACGGGGACCGCCTCGGGAGCGCGTGCGATGCGGACGAGAGCGCGGGGGCGAGGCTCGCGGGGGGATCGGGTTGCGACGGTGCGGGGGTGGGCACGGGCGTGGGTCTCATCGCGACGCTCGTAGGATGGCTTGTTCTAGCGCAAGCCGCGCGGAGGCGCCGACGGGGCCGCTGAGGTGCGCGTCGTGAGGTCGCGCTGAAGTTGTCGCTCGCGTCGCGCTAGGCGATTCGTTATAGCTCGGCCCTTCCCAAGCTTCGTCGCCTCGTCATCGGGGCGAAGCCTCTGTCACTCGCGTGCGCCTCCCCCCGAGGCAGCTGCGCGAGTCGCGGGCCGTTGACCGAGCCCGCGCGCTCGAGCGTTTTTGGAGGTCCCATGGATACACGTTCATGCGTGCGATTGGCCGTTGCGTCGTGGGTGTCGTCGCTGGCTCTCGTGTCCGCTGCACGGGCGGCGCCTCAGACCGACCAGAACGCCGGAACCTATACGGACTCCTTCCAGGACAAGGTCGGCATCGCCAACGTCCCGGAGACGTACGACGTCAAGCAGGACGAGGTCGGACAGCTCGTCGCGCTGGCCGTCGATAAGAGCGTGGGGCAGTTCGCGACGCTGCCGATCGCACCCGCTTCTTATTCCGGGTGGGGTCGCGTTTATTTGGATTATACGGCGTCGCGCGCCGAGGATCTCGAGGTTCGTTTCCTCGGGAGCAACGGCACGACCTACGGGCCTTTTGCGCTCGTGGCGTCGGACGATTCCGCGTGGAAGGGGATGGCGACGCTGACGGGCGTGCCGACGGCGCTCGCGTCGGGACGCGTCCTGGTGCGCCTCAAAGAGCGCGTCGTGATGAACGGGCCCGACGAGATCCGCCTGCGACCGACCGTGCAAGCTTTGCGCGCGACGTGGACGCCGCAGTCGCTGGTGCGCATGACGGTCGAGTCCCCGAGCGCGGTGTGCTCGGCCGCGTCGATCGCGGTCAAGGTGCGCGTCGCCGTCTCGCTGGTGAACGCGCAGAGCCTGGTGGTCTACGCGCCGATGCCGCCCGCGGTCGTCGATGCGACGACGGGCCAGACGGTCGCGCTGACGTTCCAGGGGGCCAGCAACGGCGGCTTCCTGCAGGCGGCCGCGGCCACGATCGATGGCGTCCCGGTGCTGGCCAACTCGGTCGTGTGGCGGCTCGGCGCCGTCAACGCCGGCAACACGTTCGTCGTGTCGTTCACGGCCGCGGCCCCGCACGGCGCCGTCCACACGGCGGCCTATGACTTCACCGGCGGCGCCAAGGCGGCCAACTCGGAGCTGGCGCTGGCGGGGGTCTCGGCGAGCGCGCACACCACCATTCTCTCGGCCGCGTCGCCGTATATGCGCAAGAACCCGGTCGGCACCTACCCGATCCTCGACGCCAATTACGCCATCGCGGGCACGACCCTCGGCTACGCGCTGCAGGTCGGCAACTTCCTGAGCGTGCCCGCCTCGTGCACCGAGGCCTACTTCAAGACCGTCGTCATCGACGACGTGAGCGATCTCGTTCTTCCCAAGGAGGGCACACCGAGCCAGCCCGTCTTCACCGGCGCCTTCGTCATCAGCGACCAAGGTCGTTTTTATGACGGCACCGGCCCGGCCCCGATCGTTCACGGCATCGCCATTCCGGCCAAGTCGATTTATTGGGACCTCGGCACGCTCGACGTGGGGGCCTCGCGCAACCTGAGCTACTCGCTGCAGCTCAAAGCCGACACCGCGCACGGCGGCCCGCTGCCGGCCGCGCACAAGATCGAGAACACCGTCACGGCCAAGAGTGGCTACAACCCGCAGACCGCGAGCGCCCACGCCGAGGTGCTCATCGGCATCCCCAACGACCCGGGCGGGCGCTACGCCAAGGGCGACAAGATCCGCGGTTCGGCCTCGATTCGCGCCGGTACCGAAGACAATCCTTATAGCTCGGTCGGATATGGCGACCCGATCACCTTCCTGCTTTATGCGAGCAACGGCGGCGCTTCGGGCCTCGACAATACCCTCATGGTCGACAAGGTTCCGACCGGCACGCTCTTCAACTCCCTCTACCTTCCGCCCGGCGTCGGCACGGTCTACTACCACACGGGCGGCGCCGCCAACGACCCGGACGACCCGCCCGACGCCAACGTCGCGAGCGGCGTCCTCTCAGGGGGATGGACAAGCGTCGCGCCAGCGATTCTAGCGGATGTGAAGTGGGTCGCCTTCCGGGTGACCAAGCTCGCCTCGCGCTACTTCCCGACGGCCGGGGTGCCCAGCGACGTGACGGCCGAGATGACGGTCACCGTCAAGCAAGCGACGAACGGCTGTCCGCCGGCGCTGATCACGAACAGGGGCCTGTTTCAAACTTATCAATATACCTTCGTCGGCGAGACGAACCCGCGCGATATACCGAACATCAGCACGTGGGCCTTGGCCGATGACGAGTCGGTCGCCGTGAAGCCGGTCGTGCCGAGCTTCGAGTTCATGCAGGCCGCGCCCTCGACGACGCAGCTGCTCGGATCGGGCAACGTGACGTACACGATCTACGTGCGGAACCAGCAATCCGGCGGCGTCGAGACCGACACCGCGCTGGACACGGTCGTGACGATCGCGATGCCGCGAGGGGCGTTCGGCGGGGTCGACACGCCGCTGCCGTTCGTCAGCGTGAGCGCACCAGGCGGCGCGATCGACTACGCGGGGCTGCCGGCGGCGCTGGTCGTGCGCTACCCGTCGGTGGCGCCGCTGGACACGCGGACGATCGGCGTGACGGTGAACATCCCGCGCGGGTACGTGAGCGGAACGTCGTTTGGGCTGACCGCGCGTGCCGCCGCGCGCGACGACGTGTGCGGCCCGATCGAGACGACCACGGGCGCTTCGGTGACGGCCGTCGGCGATCCCTATCTGCAGGTGTCCAAGCGGGTCGATCTCGGCGTGGCGGCGCCCGCGTCGACGCTCGTCTACGCGCTGTCCTATGTGAACATCGGCGACGCCGTCTCGACCGGGACGTGGATCGTCGATCGGCTTCCAACGGGGACGACGTTCGTGGCGGCAGACGCCGTGCCGCACGGCGGGACGGTGTGGTTCTCGGACAAGACGACGCCGATCTTGCCGAGCTCGCTGCGCGATTCGAGCGTGGTGCTGAGCGACGCGCTGGTGCGCGCGCACTTCCAGCCGGGCGAGCCGCTGGGCGGCGGACGCTTCGGGCCGCCGGGCTCGATGGCGGCACCACGGTGGGTCGCATTTCTGGTCGACGACGCCGCGATCGCGCCGGCGCAGCTGCCGATCGGGAACCCGAGCACGCTCGCGTACTCGGTCGCCATCGACGCGGATCTCTTCGCAGGCACGGTCGTGCGGAACGAGGCGGCGATCCTGTCGAAGGAGCTGCTCGCGGCGATCTCGAACGAGGCCGCGACGATCATCTCGTATGACCCATCGCTGGAGGTGCGCCGCAGCTGTCCCGAGGTCGTGTCGGCCGGGTCCACGTTTGTTTATACGCTCGCATATATCAACAACTCGACCAACCCCGACTACCAGGTCAAGCTGACCGACACGCTGCCCGGCGGGGTCGCGTTCGTGTCGTCGACGCATGGGTTCAACGCGGTCGCGCTGGCGCATTACGGGAACCTGACGGTCGCGCCGAGCGTCGTCGGGCCGCAGGTCGGCTGGGACATCGGGGCGGTGCTCACGGCCAGCGCAGGCGTCGCGCCGGCGCTCCTCAGCATGGAGGGCGGCACCATCGCTGCGTCCGTGAAGGTCGACGATCAGGCGGTCTCTGGCACGTGGCTCGACATCTCGGGGCTCGGGCGGGCCACCGACGAGACGCATGCGCTCGATGTCAACGTGTTCACGACGTGCCGCGTGTGGGTCGAGAACGCGGACCTCTTCGTGCGGCTCGGGGTCGATCAGCCGGCGCCGGTCGCGGGCGAGGTCGTGACCTACACGTTCATCGTGTCGAACGAGGGCGCGAACACGGCCGAGGCGACGAGCCTCCAGCTGACGCTGCCGGCCGGCCTGACCTACGAGGCCGGGACGACGCTCGTGACGACGCCCGGCTGGACGCTCGGGCAGCCGACGGTGAGCGCGAACGGGCGGACGCTGAGCTGGTCGGGCGCGAGCGCGCCGACCAAGTCCGGGGAGGCCGCGGGGCTGCTCGCAGGGCATTCGGGCGACGTCGCGTTCACGCTGCGGGCGAAGGTCGATGCGGGGACGGCCCCGGCGACGACGCTGACGGTCGCGGCGCATGGCGCGACGACCTCGGGCGAGGACGCGGTCTATACCAATGATGCGTCGGTCGCGGTGCGCACGCCGCTGCCCGATCCTTATGTGATAAAGACCGGACCTAGCTTCGCGCAGCCGGGGCAGACGATCACCTATCGCATCCGCTATGGAAACCAGAGCCGCCAGGCGTCGGGCCCGGTCGCGATCGTCGACAAGCTCTTCGACGGACCGGTGGCCGACGGCGCGGCGGACGTGACGTTCGTCGGGACCAGCGCGGGCAGCGGCGAGGCCATCTACTACAACGCGGCGTCGCTGAAGGAGGCCGAGCCGGTGTTCAATCCGGCGGCGCCGACCGACAACGGCTGGCGCAGCGCGGTGGGCACCAGTCCGGTTCATTGGATCGCTTATACGCGCACGAGCCTGCCCGGGGATGGCGGCCCTTATTCGATTTATGTCGACGTGTCGCTCGTGACGCCGTCGACGCGCCTGACGCCGCAACCCGGCGCGCACATCCTCAATTTGGCGCGTGTGCATCCGATCGGGCCGAACCCGCCCGCGGACGATCAGCCGGGCAACAACGAGAGCACGGTCGACACGCAGACGCCGGGGGTGGACGTGGCTTTGACGGCGGTGTGCACGCCGAGCGGCGCCTTCCCGGGGACCGCGCCGTCCGCGGCCGCGAGACTTGTCTTGCAGGTGAAGAACAACGGCACCGTGACGGCCTACGGCGTGAAGGTGACGCATGGGGTGCCGGCGTGGTTCGCGAAGCTCGACGACGACAGTCGGGTGGTGCAGGTGACCTCGGCGAGCGGGGCGCCGATCCAGCTGCTGGATGCGGCGGGCGCACCGATCACCGAGCCACTCGGCTGGCAAAAGGACGGATCCGATTTTTATCTCGGTCTGATGACCGATAATCCGGCGAGCGCGACGAATCGCTATTTCCGTCGCGTCGGTTTGCCGGCCGGGGCCACGGCGACCATCACGATCGGCGGGACGGTGCGCGCGGAGGTCGCGAGCCATACCCCCGTGACCCAGACGGCGGCGGTCGCGCTGGCCTATCGCTTCGATCACACGGCCCAGGACGAGGTCGAGAAGATCACCACCAACAACAGCGATACGTGCGGCACGACGGTCTATCGCGCCGATCCGATGGTGATAAAAACGGCTCAGGGCATCGACCACGACGGGCCTTTTACGGCGGGCGAGCGCGTGCGTTTCGACGTCGCTTATAACAACGTCGGGCCCTGGCCGGCCGACGGCGTCGTCCTCGAGGACTACTTCCCGGCGGACGTCCCGTTCGTGTGGGGCTCGCTCTCGACGCCGCCGGCGGGCGCGGTGGTGGCGTCCGATGACGGCTCCGGTGAATTCGACTACCACCCGAATGCGCTGGAGGGCGAGGCCGCCCCCGGCGTACGCGCGCTGCGCGTCACGTGGAACGCGGCGATGGCGGCGCCGGCGACGGCCACGTTCGCGCAGGACTCGGTGGCGGACTTCGAGGCCGGCGTCTTCGACAATACGCAGGTGGACGCGGCGGGCGCGATCATCGTGCGCGGTGACTTCGGGCGGACCGAGGGCAGCTACCTCTCGCCGGTGATCCCGGCCGCGGCGGTCGGGCAGATCGTCGACTGGGGCCGCTTCATCGCCAAGGCGACCATCAGCCAGGCAGGCGCGAGCGCGACGTTCAGCGTGCTCGATGGCGCGAGCGGCGAGACGATCGCTGAAGGGCTTGTGGCCGACCCGTCGGGCGCGCTGCCGGTCACGGTGGATCCGGCGCTCCATCCGACGATCCGGCTGCGCGCGGACCTCGTGGGCGCGGGCTTGCAGTGCACGTACCTGACCGACACCAGCTATTCGCTGCCGACGTCGGCGCCGCGGCCGGTCGACCACTGGTTCTCGACGTGCCTGGCGGACGGGACCATCATCGGTACGACCAACGACGACGCGGAGGGCGGCAACTACGAGGCGCTCGAGTGGGTCAAGGTCGGAGCGGCGTGGGAGGAGCGGCGCATCCCCGTGCCGGGCACGAACCCGTACTCGGGCGTCGAGTTCAAGATCAGCGACGACACGCTGCTCGTGCGTTCGTGGGCGGGCGGGGCGGTCGAGACGAAGACGAAGATGATGCGGGCGGAGGTCGCGAGCGACTATTACCTGGCGCACCGCAAGACCGACGGCACCTGGTCGTTCGATCGCGTCCCCAAGCCGGCGGACTGGGTCGCGGGATCGCGGATGAATGTCAACGCGGCGGACCCGGTGACCGGAGCGCTGCTGGTGGCGACCTACGGCCAGAGCGCGAGCGGCGAGGAGAGGTCGGTCGTCGATGTCATGACGTTCGCGGCCGGAGCGTGGAGTGTCAGGCGCCTTCCGAGCCTCGATCAGAGCACGCGCTGCAGCGCGTGGCACATGGTCGGTGGTCGCGCGTGGGGCCACTGTTACCTTTCCGCCCGGGGAATCTGGTCCCCGGTGTGGTGGCAGGACTCCGGGGACGGCTATGAGGCGGTCACCTTGGAGCAAGGCTCTCCGAGCGTGCATTACGACATCTACAATCTTCAGCCGGACGGGCGGGCCCTGGCATTCCAGTGGGACGACGACACGACCTATTGGTGGGAAGGCCGCCGCGTCGTCGATCTCACGTTCGACGCCAACGAGGCGCTGCACGCGAACGAGCTGCCGCTGGCGGACGGCGCGAGCGGCATGGAGTTGCGCTCGGCCCACGAGAAGTGGGTGCTGGTCACGAACTACTACACGGAGCCCGGCGGCCACTACAGGTCGCGCGTCTCGGCGTTTCACCGTGAGGCGGGCAGCTGGGTGCCGCGCGCGTTCGAGCTGCCGCTCGGGACCTCGCCCGACTACTGGTGGTTCGACGTGTACAGCGTCGTGCCGATGTTGGATGTGCTCGTGGCCGTGTGGCCAGGTGACGACGGCACGCAGCGGCTGGGGCTCGCCTTCGAGGATGCGGGCGTGGTGAAGCTCCAGGAGCTGGTGGGCACGCAGCGCCCGGGCATGGGCATCAACGGGGTCGTGACGCTGCGCGGCACCAGCCGGATCGGCGTGGCGTATTACGCTCCGGACCCGACGACCCAAGGTTCGCGCGCCGAGGAGTGGACGCTCACACCCCGGGCCGGCGGCTACGACACGGCGGTGCGCGCGCTCGCGCTGCCCGACGGTGTCGCGTGGCGCTCCGTCTACTTCCCCGGTTCGGGCGCCGAGATGGGGCAGAGCTTCATGGCGCCGCAGGATGAGGCGTGCGGCGCGTACTTCACGCAGCGCGACGCGCAAGACCGCAATCGCGACGAGAGCAGCGTCTATCTCGCGGCGCGCACCGAGGCTCCCCTGCCCGAGGAGCTGCTGCCCTTCGACGCGATGGTGAGCGCCGGCAGCATCTATGGGGAGATGAACGGCACGCTCTACGGCCATTCGGACACCGCCGAGGGGTACGTCCTATCGCTCTGGACACCGCTCGAGAGCGGCGCGTGGCAGTCCGATTACCTCGCGCTCGCGCCCGGGACGGTGGGCTCGACCGGCGCCGAGATCGGGGCCGTGAGCCCGGATCGCCAGTCCGTCTTCGGCCTGCTCGGCTATTTCGATGAAAAGGGAAATCGGTACGCCCGACCGTACCAGTGGACGCGGGGCGCCAATGGCTTCGTCGTGAGCAGCGTGTCGATGCCCGCGGGGCTCGTGCATGCGGAGCTGCGGTCGCGCGAGGGGACGACGTACGGGCGCGCGTCGCGGCTGACGGTCGCCGCGCAGGTCTGGGCCGAGCAGTTCTCGCGCGGGACGGCCGAGACCTGGATGTACACGGGCGATCCGGCGCGCGGCTGGGCGCGGCTCGCGGACGTCGACAAGGACCTCGCGGTCGACACCACCTACAGTGGATGGCGTTGGGGGGAGACGGGCCCGAGCGTGTCGTTCAGCGGCGACGACTACGCGATCGGGATCTCGGGCGACGCCAAGACGCACGTCGTGCTGGTGCAGGATGCGACGGCCGGGTTCGGGATCCGCAGGGTCACGCTGGAAGGGCCGCAGGCGTTCGTCAACGACGGCACGCCCACCGGGTCTTGGCTCGTCGGATCGCGCTGGCGCGACACGCAAGGGTCGATGCAGATCCCGACGATGTGGCGCCGCACCGGCCCGACGACGTGGCAGCGCGTCGATCCGCTCGGCGAGACGCGCGGGCTCATCGCGCGCGTGGGGTGGAAGAACTACGGCCAGACCGGTTGGCCGCTGCTGCTGGCGTATCTCGAGGCTTATAAGGAGGCGCCCTACCAGCTGCTCGTGCCCGACGCCCAGGGCGCGTACACGGTGCGCGCGCTCGGGACGCCGAGCGGCGAGGGGACGTTCACGATCGGCGGGGGCAAGCTCGAGATGACGGCGTGGCCGAGCACGTACATCTTCGACCAGTACAACCCCGGCGGCGTCGACGTGACGGGCTTCTACCTGGGCGCGGTCGGCGGGACGTGGGTGCGCCCCGGGAAGATGGCGCTCCCGATGGTGCAGCTGCCGCAGCCGGACGGGAGCTGGGTCGCGGTGCCGCTCGCGGTGCCCGAGGACGCGGGGTACGAGGCGGCGGTGGTCGATTTCGTGAATTTCGATCGCACGGCCTACGGCCGCGTCCTGAGCGCGGACGGCGGGTGGCAGGTGTGCGCCTGGCACCTCGCGGAGGGCTCGCTGACGCCGGTGTTCACGAACCTGGCGGCGCTCGGGAACATGCCGGCGGGGAGCTCGTGGAATAGCCTCGAAGGGTCGAAGGCGGCGGGCGCGACCGGGAGCATCGTGGCCGGGACCTGGTGGGACGGCTACGAGAACGCGCATGCCTTCTTCGTGGTGCCGCATGAGGGCCGCTTCGTGGTGGTGGAGCACGCTGCGCGCAAGAGCGGCTTCATCACGTCGCGCACCTCGAGCTACGTTCCGTTCCTCTACGGCGGCACGCCCAAGCTCTGGGGGTGTAATGCGGGCGGCGGCGTGACGCTCGACAGCTGGCAGGTTCTCTACCGCGGCAACACGAACCCGAGCTTCAGCTACGCGTTGGAGGTCCCCAAGATCTGCCAGGCGCGGATCAGCAACACCGCGACGATCGCGACGGCGAGCGCCGAGATCACGGCCGCGAACAACAGCAGCACAGCCACGGTGGACGTGGCGACGACGAACGTGCGCGTCGTTCTGATGGCCGACAAGGCGGCGGCCGTCTTCGGTGACCCCATCTATTACGAGGTCGTGGTCGTGAACGACGGCCCGGCGGTCGCGACCGGCGTCCGCGCCACCATCACCATCCCGAGCGGCGACGGCGTCTCGGCCGGGAGCCGCTTCCAGGAGAACATCGGCGAGCTCGCGGCGGGCGCCCTCTGGAAGCGCCAATACAGCACGGTGGTGTCGACCGAGAGCGCCTATGTGCCGCTCGTCGCGAACGCGACCGTGGCGACCAAGGCGATCGACTGCGAGGTCGATGACGACGACGCGTCCGTGACGACGCTGACCGGCAGTCTGCCGAACCCGTTCGTCACGGTCGCGGCGCCCGAGACGATGGTCGCGGGGTCGACCGCCGTGGTCGAGGTGGTGGTCGCGAACAACGGCAACGCGCCGGCGCGCGACGTGGGGCTGACCGTGGACGTGCCGAGCGGCTACACCATCGTCGACGCCCAGGCGCCCGCCGATAGCGGCATCGTGTGCACGCCGCCGGCCGGCGGAACGCGGCTCGTGTGCGTCATCGCCGTGGTCGACCCGAGCGGGTCCCCGACGGTGTCGCTGACGGTCGCCAAGAGCGACGCCTGCGACGGTGTCGGTGGGGAGTTCACGACGAGCGCGGCGATCGCGGTGGCCTTCGAGGCCGACGCCACCGACGACTTCGCGTCGGACTCGACGCGCGTCGTGCCGCAGCCGGGACAGCTCGAGCTGGCCCTCGTGCCGGGGCTCGGGAGTGTCGAGGGGGGTCAGCCAGTGACTTACTTCGCCTACTACCGCAACGCCGGTACGCGGGCGCTGAAGGAGGCCGAGCTGCGGCTCGACCTGCCGGCGGGCGCGACGGTCGTGCCGGCCAGTTGGACCGCGGGCGGGAGCGTGCAAGGCACGACCGCGCGCTGGGCGCTGCCCGAGCTCGCCGCGGGCGCGACGGGCGCGGTGGCCATCACGGTGCGGGCGGGGAGCGGCGTCGGCACGCTCAGCGCGTCGTCCAGGATCGCGGTGCCCGACAACCGGGGTGCGTGCCCGGCGGCGGCCAGCGCCGCGCCGGTGGCGGTCACGGCGCCCGGACTGCATGTCGCTCAGGCGGCCTCGGTCGGGAGCGCGTGCGGCGCGCCGATCGACTGGACCATCACCGTGACGAACACGGGCGCGACGACGCAAGCGAACCTGGTCGTGACCGAAACGGTGGCGGCCGAGAGCGCGTACGTCGCCGGATCGATCAAGGGCGTGGGCGCTTCGCAGGCGGCAGCGCCGACCTTGGTCTGGAACGTCGGCAGCCTCGCGCGGGGCGAGAGCGTGACGCTCGGCTTCCAGACGCGCCCGCCCGCGCCGAGCGATGTGCTCTTCACGAACACGGCGCGCCTCGAAGTGGGCGGCGCGCTCGTCGCGGCGTCGGCACCCACGCCGGTCCGGGCGACCTGCGAGGGCCCGATCCGGCTCACCAAGAGCTGGACCGGCGCCTGCTCGGTCGATCGCGGCGCGGTGGACGTGACGGTCGTCGCGGAGAACGCGGGCAAGACGCCGGTGGCGACGTTCACGATCGTCGATCCGGTTCAGGCCGGGATCGTGTTCGTCAGCGCCGACGGCGGCGCACGCTACGACGCGACGGCGGGCGGGCGCACGGTGTCGCAGGACTTCGTCGACCTCCTCCCCGGGCAGCGCGCGATGATGACGTACCGGGCGCGGGTCGAGGGCGTCGCGGCCGGCGGGCTCTACTTCGACGCCGCGTCGGTCGCCGGAGATCCGAAGCAGGGCCTGCAGCCCCAGGTGAGTAACCAGGTGATCGGGGTGGTGCGCGCCTGCGACGACGGCAACGTCTGCACGTTCGACAGCTGCGAGCCCTTCGCCGCGTGCCGGCACGTCGCGCAGACGCTCGAAGGCGTGGCCGACGGGGACTGCGACGGGGCGGACGACGACTGCGATCTGACGGTCGACGAGGACTGGGTCGACGCAGACACGGCGTGCGGCCTGGGCGTGTGCGCGCAAAACGGGCGCCTGACGTGCCCGGTCGGCGCCGTCGCACCGGTCGACACGTGCCGAGCACTCTTGCCGCAAGCTGCAAGTGACACGAGCTGCAACGGGGCCGACGACGATTGCGACGGCGGCACCGACGAGAACTACGTCGGCCACGCGGTCGACTGCGGAAGCGCGTGCCTCGCGGCCGCGACGACGCGCTGTGTCGACGCCAAGGAGACCTTCGCATGCGACGTGGCGGTCGCCGACGGGACGCTTTGTAACGATGGCGACGCCTGCTCGGACGCGTCGGCGTGTACGAAGGGCCGCTGCGAGGCCACGCGCTACTTGGCGTGCAACGATGGCAACGACTGCACGCGCGACGCGTGCGAGCCCGCGAAGGGGTGCGTCTTCGCGAGCGTCCCGGACGAGACCGCGTGCGACGACGACAACGCCTGCACGCGCGACGACCGCTGCGCGGCCGGGGTGTGCGGGGGCGGGGCGATCCCGTGCGCCGACCCGGACGCCTGTCACTTCGACGGCACCTGCAACCCGGCGACGGGCGTGTGCGACTACGACGTCAAGCCGGGCGACATCCCGTACCCGATCGCGATGACGGATCTCGGGACCCTGGGCGGCAAGACCAGCCAGGCCCTCGCCGTCAGCTCCGCGGGCGAGGTCGTCGGCGTGGCCGACACCGCAACCGGCGGTCGCCACGCGATCCTCTGGAGCGCGACGCGCGGCACGGTCGACCTCACGCCAGGCCTCGCGAGCCCGGACACGGCGCGCGCCGTCGGCATCAACGCCGCCGGGACCATCGTCGCGGTCGAGCACGTCGGCGCCGAGACGCGCGTGGTCGGCATCGACCTCGCGTTCAACGCACACGTCTTGACGGTCGTCGCCGACCCGCCGAACGCCGCCAGTCCGGCCGATCCAATCGTCCTCGGGCCCACCGCGTCCGGCTTCATCGCCGTCAGCGCCGGCGGCAAGACCACCACGTCGACGGACGGCGTGAGCGCGACGGCGATCGCTGCGCCGACCAATGGCAGCGCCATCACGGCGAACGCCATCAGCGACGACGGCGTGGTCGTCGGGCACTTCCTGGCGGGCGACGGCAAGCAGCACGGCTTCTGGTGGGCGGTCGGCGAGGACCTCCGAGACGTCGGGGCGGGCGACGTCCGCGGCGTCAACGCGCACGGGGAATCGACCGGCCACCTCTTCGACGCAAGCGGCAAGCGCTACGCATTCTTCGCCGCGACCGGTGCCGCCTTCCCGGTCGACCTCGGGATCGCCGGGGGCGAGAGCTGGGGCATCGCCATCAACGACCAAGGGGTCGTCGTCGGTGAGCACGTGACCGCCCAGGGCGACACGCACGCGTTCGTCTACACGGCGGCCGGCGGCGTGAAGGACCTCGGGGCGCTCCCCGCGGGGTCCGCGGCGGTGCGGTTCCTGACGCAGAGCGGCATCGTGGCCGGCACCAGCACGACCGCCTTCGGCACCACCCAGGTCGTGCAGTGGTCGGCGATCGGCGCGCTCACGGCCGTCGCCGCGCAGGGCGCCGAGAGCGCCAGCGTGGTCGGACTCAACGAGGCCGGGGCCATGGCGATCGCCGGCGCTGCGGCGGGGACGACGCGCGCATACTACTGGGATCCGACGCGCGGCAGCGAGGACCTCGGCACCTTCGGAGGCGCGGGCGCGACGCCGTCGGCCATCGGCGAGGACGGCCGCATCATCGGCGCGGCGGCCACCGCGACCGGCGACCTGCACGCGTTCGTCACGGCGATCCCCGAAACGGTGTGCATCTACTGCCCGACCGACGACGCGCCGCCGACCATCGTCTGCCCGATCTTCAACCGCGCGGTTGAATGCACGGCCGGCGGGGTCGCGGTCGCGCTCGGCGAGCCGTCCGTGGCCGACGCCTGCGGGCGCCCGGTGGACGTCACCAACGACGCGACCGAAACCTACGATCTCGGGGCGACGCCCGTGACCTACGTCGCGACCGACAGCGCCGGCAACACCGCCTCGTGCACGACCACCGTCGTCATCGAGGACACGGCGCCGCCGGTCCTGACGTGCCAGGCTACGGTGACCGCCCAGGCGCCCGGGGGCCAATGCGGCGCCGCCGTCACGCTCGCGCCGACCGTCGTGGATGGCTGCGACGGGGCCGACGTGGCGCTCATCGGCCCGAGCGGCGGCCTCACGGTGACCGCCGGACCGGGCACGACCACGGTCACCATCACGGCCGTCGACCGTGCCGGCAATCAGGCGAGCTGCCAGACGCAGGTCGTCGTCGCGGACGTCACGCCGCTCCAGATCGTCTGCGATCCCGAGCTCACGGTCGATGCGCCCGCGGACGTCTGCGGTTACCCGGAGGCGGTCGAAGCCCAGGTGACGGACGTCTGCGAGACGGATCTAACGGCGCGCTCGAGCTCCGAGGCGTTCCCGATCGGGGTCACTGACGTGACCTTCGAGGCCTCGAACGCGCGTGGCGATACGGACACCTGCACGACCAAGCTCACGGTGCGCGACGTCACCAAGCCGCTCGTCGACTGCGGCGTCGCCTTGGACGCGCTCTTGGCGCTGCCGGCGGTCTTCGCGCCGGCCGTGTCGGACGCGTGTACGGCCACGTTCACGGTGAGCGACGCGCGCTGCGTGCGGGTCGACGCCGACGGAAGCGCGACCGAGGTCGTCGAGGGATGCGACCTCGTCGTGCGCGACGGGGTCGCCGTCGCGGTGCGCGCGATGCCCATCTTCGACACCGCGGGCAAGGCCATCCCGCCCGCGGAGCTCGCGGTCGCGTGGGTCGTCACCGCGGTCGATCCCTCGGGCAACGAGGCGACCGAGGACTGCCGCGCGTCGGTCGATTTGGCCGACCGCGACGGTGATCGCGACACCATCCCGGACCTCGTCGACAATTGTCCCGACACCGCGAACACGAACCAGCGCGACACGGATCTCGATCAGATCGGCGACGCCTGCGACGACGCGCCATACCAGTCGCTGCAGGCGCTCGGCTCGGGCGGCTGCGGGGCGGGCGCGGCCGACGTCGGCGTCGGGGTGTGCGTGGCGGCGCTCGGTCTTTGGATCGTGCGCGGCCTGCGACGGCGAGGCGGGGGGCTCAGCGCACGACGCTGAGTCCAGGTGCCGACGACAGCGGGCGGAGCCAAGGGAGGGGCTTCAGCTGCGGCTTGGGCGGCAGCAGCTCCGGCAGCGACCGTAGCACCGGGCGCGTGGCCGGCGGCGGCTCGGGCTGCGGCGCCGGGGTCGGCGTCGCGGCGAGCGCCGGACGGTAGGGCGCGAGGAAGAGATCGAGGCTCGCGCGGGCCCGGTCGTACTCGCGCATGCAGCCGCGCGCACGGCCCTCGTTGAACTCGTCCTCGCCGGTGAGGATGGCGTCGGGGCGCTGCGTCGAACCGAGCACGAGGCACGCCACATTATAGAAGCGCTGATCGCCGAACGCGTGCACGTCCCAGGTCGCGGCGCCGAGCTTGCCGAGGGCCTGTAGGCCGCGCGCGCCCTCCATCACCTGCACGATCGCCGGATCCCCCCGCTCGAGGAGGAGCAGCGCGGCGATGCGGTCGGCGGCGTCTTCCTCGCTGCCCAGGTTCGGCAGGCCGAAGATGTCGAAGAAGGCGTGGCCGAGCTCGTGGAGCAGCGAGAACGTCGCGGCGGACACGGTGGCGATCCCGACGCGCTCGGGGTCCTTGGGATACAGGGCGCGGAAGTTGTCCGCGTAGTAGGCGATGACCTCGTGGCAGATCGCGATGGCGCGCTCGGACGGGATGTAGGTCGCGTTGACCTCGCCGCAGTCGCCCACGATGATGCGGAGGTTCCCGGGGATCTTGATGCGCTGGCTGAGGTCGCGCACGACCGACGCCAGGTAGCCCTTGGTCACGAGCACATCGTGGAGGCGCGCGAAGTCCTCGCTGTCGCGCTGCACGAGCACGATCCCCGGTAGGCCGGAGAGCCCGTCGGTGCCGTCGACGAGCGCCCTGAGCTGCGCGCGGCTCGGGTCGCCCTCGGGGAGCTCGCCGCCAAGCGTCACGCCCGAGAAGTCCGCGGTGGCGCCGGGCACCCGCTCGGGCGTGCCGGTCTCGGCGCGCGCGCCCGCGACCCCGACGGTCCACGTGAGCGCTGCGGCCGACAACCACTTGAAACTACGTGAGAACCACTGGACCATGACACCCTCCGAGACGCCCCACCGCGACGGTTTGGCATTGGGGAGACGGGGACGGGCGCCCGTCTCAAATTCGCTCGCGAACAGCGCCTGCAGGGGGGCCGCGACGACGTGCGGGCGGGCGCTGGCGTCGAAGGGCGTCGAAGGGCTCGGGGTCGTGACAGGTGACGGCGTGCGCGTTATCAATAGAACGATGACTCGCCACCGATGCACGCTTTCGGTCCTTGCGTTACTCGCCGCCTGTTCGTCGGCCGGGGGCGGCGAGGAGCGGGTGATCAGCGGTACGGCCCAGGTGCCGGGCGCGCAGCCGGGCGAGAGCGTCACCGTCCACGCGCAGAGCTTGGAGGGCGCCACGCTTGGCTCGGTAGAGAGCGGCGCCGACGGCGCGTATGCGCTGACGTTCGTCGCGCCGCCCGACGCGAGCGAGGTGTTGCTCGTGGCGGTCGTGAGCGGCGATTCGGAGCGTCGGGCGCTGGCCGCGGTGGACCTCCGCCCGACCACGAACGTGACGCCGGCGTTGCATGTCGCAGCCTTGGGCGAGGACGCGGCCGCGCCGATCATCGTCGAGACCGGCGTCGATGCGCGCACGACCGCGGCCGTCGTCTTGCGCACGGCGGCGGGGCGCATGGACTTGCCACCGGCGGCGTTCGAGGAACGCCATGCCGCGGCCATCGACACGTTGGCGCAGGCGATCGGCACGGCCGCGTTGCCGACCTGCAGCGTCGGCGCGTCGTGGAGCCCGCACGACACAGCGGATGTCTTGGGGCGCACGGTGATGAGCGTCGCGTCGGTCGAGGCGCCGCGCGACGACGGCGGGCCGTCGACCCTGCGCGACGTGCGCGCGGCGATGGCGCGAGACCTCGACCTCGAGACGCGTTTGAGGCGCGCGCAAGAGATCATCTCGTACAACATCTACTCGACGAACAACCCGCGCATCGTGGTCGATACGGCGATTGGCCTCATGCCGCTGTTCCTCGTGCGCACGGCGATCTGGGCGCTGACGGGTGAGCCTGCGGTCGAGCTCTTGGATGGCGGCATCACGCTAGGCGACCTGGAACGTCTGGCGACCATCAGCGCGTCGTTGCGCTGGGGCAACTGCCGCGAGAAGGCCTATTTGGGCGCCTATGCGGCGACGCTCGCGCCCGAGATCCGCCAGCTCGTCGTCGTCGGTTTGGAGGTGCAAGGCGTCGGTGCGCACGCAGTCGCGATCGGGTGCCTCGATGGGCCCGAGGTCTACGACCTCAGGGACATCGGCGGGACGTTCGCCGGGCCGCCGGTCGCAGCCCGCGGACGCTGCTACGTGGTCGATCCATGGGCGCCTCCGTTCGACGACCTACGACCGGGGCTGGGCCACGTCGCGATGTGGGACGCGGACTATGCCTTCCGGTACGGCTGGGAGCTCATCGATGTCGTCAAGCCGGTCGACCTCGCGGGCGCCGCGCGCACCGAGAGTCCGATCGCGGCGGACGCGGACCCGTCGGCGCTCGGGACCAAGCGCATGGCGGTCTGCGCGACGGACGCGGCCGGCGTGTCGGCGTGCCAGGCGCCGGAGCAACCGACGCCCACCGCCTGTGACGTGGCAGGCTCGTACGCTGGGACCTGGGCCGACGGCGGCGAGGGCAGCGCGGTCGTGATGAACTTCGCGTTCGGTCCGGACACGCCGCGCGTCTCGGTGAACGTCAGTCGAACGGAGCTGATCGCGAAGCGCGGCGTCTCGACCGCGCGCGTGAGCTTCTTCCGCGCGAAGCTCGAGCCCGGCGTTCGCGCCACCGCATCGACCGACGGCGGGACCTGCACGGGTGCGGATTGCGTCTTTGTCGAGGCGGTGTGCGCGGATGGCGAATTGCCGGTGACGCTCGACGGAGGCGAGGTGACGGTGGAGCTCGGTCCGAAGTGCGATGCGTTGACGCTCACGGCCACGGCGCAGTGTCCGTCGGGCCCGGTGACCGGGACGTTTCGGGCGACGCGTTAGCCGGTCGACGCGGATCGCCCGTGGCAGTAGAATCGCGTCTTAGCTGTCACCGGCCGCGCGTCCGGCCAATGAGGTCGACGATGTCATTCGCATTCGCTCTCTGCCTGCTCCTCGGTGCGCCCCCGTCACCTGCGCCTGTCGTGCCCGCGGACGCGCCGCGCAACGCAGTACGAGATTGGAAGTCGGCGGAGGCGACGACGACGGCCCGACTCGAACGCATCGCGACGTGTGGTCGCGAGGTCATCGGACTGGGAGCACAGCGCCGCTACATTTCATACCTGGAGACGACGATCGGCACGCACGTCCTGGCGGTCGTGGCCTTCGAGGACCACGATTTCAGCAAGCAGGCTGTGGACATCCCCCCGAGCCCGGGCGTCTGTGTCGGCATCGATGGCAAGACGGTCGAAGGCGTGCGCGAATCTGATCGCGCCGTTTCGTATCTTCCGGCCTTGTTGGCACTCACGCCGACCACACGGCGCGAAATCAGCGATTTCCTCGAAGCGGTCGTGATGACCGAGGGCGGTGCCAGCAGACCGCTCGTGACGCCCGAGGAGATCGCCGCGCTGGCGGCACGCCAGCCGATCGCGGCGAAACTGCTGGGCGGATCCGAGGTCGGACTCGCGCGCGACGGGCGCAAGCTGCGTGGGTGGTACGAAGTCTCGTGCCGCGGTCTTTGCACCCCTCGATTCGGACTTGCGCGCTTCGAAATCACCCTCTCTGAGGATCACCACAAGGTCACCTTCCCCCCGGTGCTTGTCTACGCCTCGGAGCCTGGGGAGGGCTGGCAAGCCTTCCCGCGGTGACGATGACGCAAGACGGCTGGCGAGCGTCAGCGTCCGGCGGGCCGGATCGAAGGCTCGCGGCGGCGATCGAGGAGCACGGCGGCGGGTGCCGCACGGGAGGAGACCGGTAGGCGTTGGCCCGGCGCTTTGCTCGCACGCGGCGCTTGCCACCGAGGCGCGTCGCTTCGGGCGAGCGCATGCGGCCGCGGCTCCAAGGCGCAGGCGTAGCCAAAGTTACGTCGCGGACAACGACGAAGGAGTCGGACGGCCAGGCACGGGTGAATTCGAGGTCAGCGAGCCGGATCGGCGCTGTGGGACCGCAAGAAGACGCGCTCGACTACTGGCAGGCGCTCGGCGCGGCGTACTGGCAGCGATACACGCCGGTGGCCGTCGACGCCCCGGACGCACCCGCCGAGCCCCAGTTCCAGCTGCTGCTCCCGCCGCTGCCCCCCGCGCCGCCGTAGCTTCCGGCGCCATACGCGTTTCCGGTCTCGCTGACGCTCCCGGACGCGCCCGACGCGCGGTACCAGAAGATCCCCCACGACGGCCCGCCGGCCCCGCCGCCGCCACCGCC
>SXIE01000389.1 GCA_005772945.1 Pseudomonadota bacterium | reverse complement strand
TAACCCGCCGCTCTACAGCTCGGTTATTTCTGCCTTCTTCCATGTCGATGAAATCAACGACAATTAAGCCCGCAAGATCACGTAAGCGTAACTGACGCGCAACTTCATCTGCTGCTTCTAAATTTCCGACGAGCGCGCCGGTGACGATGAGGAGGTCGTTCTTCAGCATGAAGCCGGCCGCCGAGGCCGTCCAGCCGGACGCGCTGTTGAGGAGCGAGACGACCACCGGCATGTCGGCGCCACCGATGGCCATGACCATGTGGATCCCGAGGATGGCAGCGACGCCTGCGAGCGCCGCGAGCCATAGGATCGAGCCGTGGGTGGCGACCTGCGCGCCCGCGCTCGCGGCGTCCGCCGATGGCGGCAGGATGAAGAGCACCGAGAAGACGATACACGCGGTGACCATGCTGCCGTTGGCGAAGTGACGTGCCGGAAGGACGCGCGGCGCGCCGCCGATGAGGCCGCGGAGCTTGAGGAAGGCGATGACGCTGCCGGCGAGGGTGATGGCGCCGATGAAGACGTCGATGACCGTCTCGACCAGCACGAACGGATCGACGACGGTCGCGTGCCACCCGGGCTTCGTGACCGGCGGCGCATGGTCGACCGCCAGGATGGTCGCGAATGCGACAAGCACCGCGGCCGCCCCGACGAAGCTGTGGAGCAGCGCGACCAGCTCAGGCATGGCCGTCATCGCCACGCGCGCGGCCGCGACCACGCCGATGCTGATGCCCGTCGCCAGCGCCACGAGCATCGGTAGATCGACGCGGAGGTTCGACATCGAGAGCGTCGCCGCGATCGCGACGATCATGCCGATGCTGCCGAGCAGGTTGCCGAGGCGGGCGGTGGTCTGGCTCGAAAGTCCGCGCAACGACAGGATGAACAGCACGCTGGCGGCGAGATGGGCGAAGAGAAGAAGCGGTTGCTCCACGCTAGTCTCCTCGCTTTCGGAACATGCGCAGCATGCGGTGGGTCACCCAGAAGCCGCCACCGATGTTGATCGCGGCGAGGATCGTTGCGGCTAGGCCACACACGAGCGCGGCGCCGTCGCTCTCGCCGGAGGCGACGAGCCCGCCGACGATGATGATGCCGGAGATGGCGTTGGTGACGCTCATGAGGGGCGTGTGCAGCGCCGGGCTGACGTTCCAGATGACCTGCCAGCCGACGAAGCACGCCATCACGAAAAGCGTCAACTGGCGCAGGAACTGCTCCGCCATCGGGAAGCTCGCAGCGGAGCCGGAATCCCGCAGCCGTAGCCAGGTCCAGAGCGCCGCGAGGCCGAGGCCTAGGCCGGTGAAGAACCACAACTTCCAACGCGGGGGGGGCGGCGTGTAGCGCGCGCGGTGAGTGTCCGCGGGTCTGGCACGCGCGGGCGCCGCGCTCACGCTGGCGGTCGGCGCGGGCGTTGGGGTGGAGGCCGGGTCGGGGCGCTGCACCGTGCGTGAGGCGGGCGTCGCGCCGGCGAAGAGGACGACCATCGGCCCGATGATCGGATGGTCGAGGCCGACGCGGAAGTTGCTCGGTCCGCCGAGCTCGGTGAACAGATTCAGCAGGTTCTGAGCGTAGAGCGCGCTGGCGGTCGTCGCCATGCGGCTCGCCAGATTGGTCGGTCCGAGGACCGTCACGCCGTTGCGGACGACCTCGCCGCCGGGCTTCGTGAGCTCGCAGTTGCCGCCTTGCGAGGCCGCCAGATCGACCACGACCGAGCCGGGCCGCATCGCCTCGACGTGGGTGCGCGTCCAGAGGGTGGGGGCCGTCGTGCCGGGCACGAGCGCGGTCGTGATGACGACATCGACCGAGGGCGCTTGGGCGCGGAAGATCTCCATTTCCGCGGCGATGAACTCGGGGCTCATCACCTTGGCGTAGCCGCCGTGGCCTTCGCCCGACTCCTTGAATTCGATCTCGAGGAAGTTGCCGCCGAGGCTCTGGACCTCTTCGCGCGAGGCGCGGCGCGTGTCGAACGCGTAAACGCTGGCCCCGAGGGCCTTGGCCGCGCCGATGGCCGCGAGCCCGGCCACGCCGGCGCCGATGACGAGCACCTTGGCGGGCCCGATCTTGCCGGCGGCCGAGAAGTGCGCACCGAGCGGGCGCTGAAGGGCGGCGGCGCCTTCGATGACCGCGCGGTATCCGATGAGGCCGGCGATCGACGAGAGGGCGTCGCATTTTTGCGCGATGGTCGAGCGCGGCACGCGGTCCATCGCCAGAGCGGTCACGCCGCGCGCGGAGAGCGCCGTGACGATGTCTGGGTGGCGTGCGGGCCAGATGAACGAGATGAGCGTCGCGCCTTCGTTCAGGCGCTCGATCTCGGACCGGGTGGGCGGCTCGACCTTGACGACGACGTCCGCATCCCAGGCGGCGCCCAGCGTTGCGCCGGCCGTGCGATAGGCGTCGTCGGGAAAGCCCGCCGCATCCCCGGCACCAGCGGCGACGACCACGTCGAACCCGCGCGCCACCAACTCTCGTGCGGCGTCCGGTGTGAGGGCGACGCGATGTTCGCTGGCACCGTCGGCGCTACTGGTTGTTCCTTCCTTGGGTACCCCGACACGCATGGCCGACACCCTATCACGCTCGTGCCCGATGAAAAGTCGTTCGTGATGTTCGATCGCGCGCGCGCCGCGCCGCGCCCTGCCTTCGCGAAGCGGCGGCGTGGCAGCGGCGCACGTGGGTCCTGGCGGCATTTGTGCGTTCGCACGGAGCCGGAGCAGAGTTGCACGTAGAGACAAGTTTCGCGCGCGGCGGGGCGGCGTCCCCGGGGCGAACCGGCGTGGCCTTCAGGGTTTGCCCACGACGTCGACGAGCACGCCGTCTTCGTAAACGGTCACTCGGACCAGCGGCGTGTGGGTCAGGATGACGTGCGCGACGGTCGCTTCGAGGGCCGACCCGAGCACGCTTCCGAAGAGCGCGCGCGCGTCGGCGTCGCGGAAGGCGGGGTCGCTCTCGTCGTCGAGATCCGCGCCCGGCGAGCCCATCGCGAGAGCGCTGAAGAGACGCTCGCGATCGCGCACGAGGACTCCGGGGGCGGTGATGATTTGCTGGCCGTAGGCGTCGAGATGGTCGCCTTCTGAGAGGCGCGCCAGGTAGGTGAAGACTCGCGATCCGAGTGTCGGGTGCTCGGCCGGGTGCTCGGGGGCGGCGGGCGCGAGGTCGTCGGGCTCGGCCACCGCGACGATCGGCTCCGGATCCGCTGCAAGCGTCGTCGCGCCGCCGCCCTGGCCCGAGCTGCCCGCGGCGACCGCGATCGCGCCGGCGAGTCCGCCGACGAGCACGAGCGCGACGGTCGCGACCAGCCACGGTGGTGTCTTCGAGCGCGTTGCCGACGTACGCACGGGTCGCGGCGGTGGGGCCCTGAGGGCACGTGCGTGCGGCGGCCGGGTGGGACGGGCATCGACGGTCTCGGGAAGCTCGGCCTGCGGTGGGGCCGCCAGCCGCGAGGGGTTCGGCGCCTCGTCCGTCGGGGTCGTTGGGATCGCGTCGAGTTCCTCGAGCGCGGCGCGCGCGCTCGCCGGACGCGCCGACGGGTCTTTCGCCATGAGCCGCGCGACCCAAGCGGCCAGCGCCGGCGGAACCTCTGGAACCGCGTCCGCGAGTTCGGGCGGCGCCTCGCGCAGGTGGAGGTTGAGGAGCGGATAGAGCACGTCGGGTGCGCTCGGCGGCGGCACGAATGGCGGCGCTCCGGCCAACATTTGGTACACCACACATCCGAGCGCGTAGAGGTCGGTCCGACCGTCGATGGCTCCCCCGCGCCACATCTCGGGCGCCATGTAGAGCGGTGTCCCGATCAGGCCCTGGGTTCCTGCGCCCGAGGCGGCCAGCGCGCGCGAGACGCCGAAGTCGAGGACGCGCACGTGATCGGCATCGCCCTCGAGGTCGACCACGAAGATGTTCGCCGGCTTGATGTCGCGATGGATGATGCGCCGCGGATGCTCGTGGGCTTCCCAGAGCGCCTTCAGGATCTGGCGCGCCATGCGGACGACCCGCGGCCACGGGAGCGGGCCGTCCTCGGCGACGATCTCGGCGAGGGAGCGACCCTCGAGGTACTCCATCGTGAGGTAGAAGGTGCCGTCGTCCACCCCGAAGTCGGTCACGCGGATGGTGTTCGCGTGCCGGAGCGCGGCCGCATTCTGGGCCTCGACCTGGAACCGCCGGACCGCCGCCTCGTCGGCCGCCGCCGTGCCGTGCAGGAACTTGAGCGCGATGTCGCCGCCGGTCTGGAGGTGGCGCGCCTTGTACACGGCGCCCATGCCGCCGGTGCCGAGCCGCCGAACGACCTCGTACTTGGCCCCGATCACGCGGCCGACGAACGGATCCTTGAACTCGAACTCGCCCACATTGCCTCGTTGGTCGCCGCATGATGGCCCATCTTGGGTCCGGGCGCCACGCGCCACCGGCGGCGCTGTCAGGGCGGGCGGACCTCCGGCGCCGCGGGTGCGTCCGGTTCGGGGCCCTCGGGCGTATCGTTGTCTCCAGGCGCATGCAACGGGTCGAGCGCGAGCCCCGTCATCGTCTTGAGCCGGGCGCGTTCCTCGGGGCTGATGCCGAGCTCGCGCCCGATCTGCTCGACCAGCTGATCCGCGACGGACTTCTTGGTCTCCGGGTCGTTGCCGAGGACGAGGCGCCCAACGTCCATCGCGGCCTTCAAAGCTGGGTTGCTCGGGGTGCCGGTCAGCCCCTCGAGCGCGTCGATCGCGAGCGACGGATCGAGACCCTTGCCCCGCTGCAGCGTGTCCAATAGACGGTGCCCGAGCGGGCCGCGCATGAGTTCGTCTTCGAGCCCACCGACTGCGCCATCGACGAGCAGATACTCCGCAAGCACCCCCGCATCGAGGCTTCCGACGTCTTCGCCGAGGTGCGCTTCGTCGAGCCAACGCCGCATGAACGCGCGGGTCTCGTCCGGCCGCGCCGCACGCGCGATGATCGCACGCTCCAGGGTCTGCCGGTCGATCGGAGTCGGCGTTGCGAGGAGCTCGCGTGCGGCTTCGGCAAACGCGCCTTCACCCATGTGGCGTTCGAGGCGCTCAGCCCAGAAACCTGCTTTCCAAGCCGCAGCGCCCGCGATCGGTCCGGGCGGGAGACGCGTCAGCACCGGCTCACCCCGGCCGTCGCGTTCTGTTTCGAAGGGGATATGAAGCCCGATCTCGATCGCGCGCCGCCGCGCCTTGTCGCCATCGATGGCTGCCACGACTCCCAAGGCCCCCGCGGTGCCGAGCCCGAATGCGAGGAGGTTCTCGGTCTCGCGGTCGGCGCCGCGCCCCTGCCACCACATATGCGCGGTCGCCTGCGCGAGGGCAAACGTCAGGCTCTCCTCGCGTGCGGGGTGTCGCGCCAAGGCCTGGGCCAGCGCAGGGACCCCTTCGGTGCCGGGTACGCGCGCCGGCGGCCACGTCACGAGCAGCATGCCAGGAACGCTCGCGACGCCTGCGACGGGACCGGCGATTTCAATCACCGTGAGGCGGGCCTCAGGGCACGGACCCCACCGTTCGGCCAGCGTCTCGAGCGCGCGCCGGACGCGCCCGAGGGCCAGCGCGTCACGCGGCGTGGCTGCGGGATTGGGTTCGGAGGCCGGCAAGGTCCAAACGCTGAGGCCGACGCGTCCGACCTGGACCTCGCGCTCGGTCCAACCGCGGCCGACGACGAGCGCCGCGCCATGTGCGTTCATGGCGACAAAGCGCGACGCTCGCCCAGAGCCCGAGCGCTCGCGCCCGACGTCGACGCCGTTCGCCACGGCGCGCCCGTCGCCCGTGGTCCGAATCGTCGTGTCGAGGTGGAACGCGAGGCCGCGCGGATCGGACCAGCGGAATGGGAGTCCGGCCACGATCGCGCGCGCCTCGTCGCGTCCTTCATAGGAGGCGGGGTCGAGGGCCCGCGCGACCCCGAGCATGCCGGCGACGCTCAGGGCTGGCCGAGGTTCCACCCCGTTCGGCGCGTTGGCCGGAAGGTCCCAGCTGAAGTGGAGCGCGACCTCGACACGTCGCCCCGGCTCGATGCGACGGGATAGTTTGTACACCAATGAACTGTCAGCCGCGACGGGTACTGGCAGCGCGGCGCCGTCGACCTCGATGGCCGTCAGCGTCGGCGCGACGGCCGTCGCCCCGCCCGACGATCCCGCGATCGTG
>SXIE01000388.1 GCA_005772945.1 Pseudomonadota bacterium | reverse complement strand
GCCGCCGCCCGCCGTCGACGAAGATCCCTACGCCGAGGCTGGCCCGGCGCCCGCGGCCGCCGAAGCGGCCGACGTGCTCGACACCGGCCCGGCCGACGAGGGCGAAGATCTCGGCGCCTTCACCATCGTGAACAAGGATGGCTCGCGGGCGACCGGCGGCGGGTACACCTCCGCCAAGGGCACGTCCCAGACCCCGGTGCGCGATCCGCGCGCGCGCTCGAGCGGCGTCGACGGAGGCAAGGGCGCGGGCGGCGGCACGAAGCCCGCGAACCTGTCGCGCCCGGCGATGCCCCGCGCACGCAGCCTCGACAACTGCCCATTTCCGCCCCAGGCGGAGCTCGCGCAGATCGAGCGGGCCGTGGTCGAGGTGGCGGTGACGGTGGACGCGAGCGGGGTCGCGCGCGCGGTGCGGGTGCAGAGCGATCCGGGCTATGGCTTCGCGGGACAGGCGAAGCGCTGCGCGCTCGCCATGAGTTACGAGGCCGCGCGCGACGCCGCGGGCCAACCCGCGACGGGCCTCACGCCCACGCTGCGGTTTCGGTTTCAGCGGCGCTAGGGTGCGAGCGTACCCGCGGCGAGCGTGCCTGCGGCGAGGTGCCCGCGGCGAGCGAGCCTTCCGCCTCTTTGTTTCTCGATTCTCGTGAATCGAGGCATTAGGCTCGCCGGGTGGAGACGCGTGAGCGCGTTGACCTTTTGGGGAAGGTGCCGCTGTTCTTCGGATTGAAGGCGGGGGCGCTCGAGCGCATCGCCTCGCTCTGCGGCGAAGAGACCTTCGCGCGCGACGACGTGATTTTTCGTCACGGGGACGCCGGCGACCGCCTCTACGTCATCGCGTCGGGTAGCGTGCGCATCGGACGCGACGTCCCGGGCCTCGGAGAAGAGGCCCTCGCCGTGCTCGCGACGGGCGCGGTGTTCGGCGAGATGTCCCTGCTCGGAGAGGCCACCCGCTCGGCGGACGCGCGCGCGCACGGTCGCTGCCGTCTGCTCTCCATCGACAACGCCGCGCTCATGGATCTGCTCTTCTTGCAGAAAGAGGTCGCCTACGAGGTCCTGTGGAACATGGCGCGCCTGCTGAGCGCGCGACTGCGCGAGACGAACGACAAGCTCGCCCTCTTGACCTTCAGCTCCAAATTCTAGCGCACGCCGCCCGTCCGCGTTCGCGCGTACGCGACGCACGAGGAACTTATTTCGCGGAGCGCGCCGTGGTAGTGCGCGGCGACGATGTCGACCACGGCTTTTTCGCTGCGCCTCAGTTTCGTCGCCTCCGCGGCTCTCGTCTCGCTCGCGGCCGCGTGCGGCCCGTCGCCGTCGACCGAGGTCGCGCCGCAGCCGACGGGGACCGCGACCGCGGAGTCCCCCTCGACCGGGACCTCCACGACCGCGACGCCAGACCCAACGGCAGCTCCAACCGCGGCGCCGACCGCATCTCCCAATGGCGCGGGCCACGTCGAGCCGGGCCACGCCGAAGCGGCAAAGAAGGCCTCGACGCCGCTCGCACCCTCGACGCTGCTCGCCGAGGTGAAGGCCGCGGGCGTGCCGCTCGACAAGCCGTTCGACAAGCTGAGCATGGGCCAGAAGAAGAAGGTGATGCCGTTCTTCGTGAAGGCGCTCGGGTTCAAGGACTGCACCGGGTGCCACGCGCCTGGCAAGGACACCCCGATCGATCCGACCATCGAGACGGCGGACACCAAGATGGCCGAGGCCATGTGGGATCACTTCGTCGTGCCGATGCGCGCCGAAGACAAGTCGGGGATCTTCTGCGACAGCTGCCACGTCGGCTCCGAGCACGTGCTCGCCCGAAGCGACCGCGAGGCGCTCGAGAAGTTCATGGAAGACGAGTACGAGCACAAGCTCACGCGCGCGGACGGCAAGGAGAACTCGTGCACGACCTGCCACGGCGACCCCTTCGAGCCGAAGATCTTCACGAAGCTCTGGAAGCTCGGGCACTGACCGAGCCTGCGGCGCGCGCAACCGAGACGCGCAACCGAGCCTGCGGCATTGCCTGAGTCGGCCGCGCGCTGAAGCGACTTCGCCCCGCGGGGCTACGCACCTTCAGTGCTGCGCGGACGTACGCATGGACGTCCTGTGGAAGACCTGCGGGCGGCCAAAAAACACGGGGCGAAGAAGGCCCTAACCAGGCGACCTCACGATCCGCACGCGCTGAACGCACGCCGCGCGCAACAAACGTAGCCAGACGTTTGACAGGCATTCACCCGTTCAGTAGTGTGCGCCCCATGTTGGGGCTCACGTCTCGTCAAGAGGAAGTGCTGCGGTTCATCCGCCAGTCGATCACCGACCGGGGCTATCCGCCCACCCTGCGCGAGATCGTTGCCCACATGGGGATCCGCTCGACCAACGGCGTGAACGACCACCTCCGCGCGCTCGAGCGGAAGGGGTACCTGACGCGCGAAGACATGAAGTCACGGGCCTTGCGTCCGCGCGACATGGGCCCGGTCGACTCCGGCCTCGCGACGGCGGTCGGCGCCAACGACACGATGGTCGAGGTCCCGATCCTCGGCCGCGTCGCCGCCGGCCTGCCGCTCTACGCCGAAGAGCACCTGCTCGATACCGTACGCATCGATCAGAGCCTGCTCCGGTCGGGCGAAATCTTCGGTCTGCGCGTGAGCGGCGACTCGATGATCGACGCGGGGATCCACAGCGGCGACTACGTCTTCGTACGCAAGCAGTCGACGGCGGAGCGCGGCGACATCGTGGTGGCGCTCATCGGCGACGACGCCACGGTGAAGCGCTACTTCCCCGAGCGCGACTATGTGCGCTTCCAGCCGGAGAACGGGACCATGGCGCCGATCCTCGTGCGCGCGTGTGACTTCAAGCCGACGATGCTCCTCGGGCTCGTGATCGGCCTATATCGCCGCGTCTAGCAGGCTCTTGAGAAACCCCCGTCGTCGGCATCGCCGATGCAATCCTCGGCGGACAAACTCCGCGCCGCGATCCTCGCCGTCGTTGACGCGGAGAGGCCCGGCTTGCTAGCGTGCGCGCGCATGGGCCTGCGACAGGACGCGGGATGAAGCGCCTTTTTAACAGCTCTGTCCTCACGGTAGGTGTGCTCGTCGCGCTGGGCTCGACCCAGTCGGGCTGCATCGTCGGCGGCGTGTACGCGTACAAGGCGAACAGCGCGGCCTCGGCGCTCGAGCACGCGAAGGTGCTAGGCGCCGACCGCCTCGCCGAGTTCGAGTACCACTTCGCCAACGAAAACCTGAAGAAGGCGATGGAAGAGGCGGCCGAGGCCTCTTACGGCGACGCGATCGTGTTCGCCGACCTCGCCCTCGAGTTCGCGGAGAAGGCGATCGTCGGCGCCAAGGCCGCACACGAAGGTGGCGGACGGTGACGCGCGCTAGCGTGCGGCATGCCAGCGCGGGCGGCGGCGGGAGAGTGCGTGGCCTCATCGCGAGCGCGGTCTGCGCGTCGCTGATCGCCGGTACGGGATGCTCCCGCGTGCCGGTGATGCGCGGAGAAATCCAGGGGCTCGAGCAGCTCATCAAGCAGGCGGACAAGAACGGCGCGCGCCGCTGCGCCCCGCGTGAGCTCGCGCTCGCGGTCGCCCACGCCAAGTTCGCCGACGTCGAGCTCGGCCAGGCGAACATGTTTCGCGCCGAGGACCACCTCATCGTCGCGCGCGCGAACGCGCAGGCCGCGTACGATCTCTCGCCAGCGGCACAGTGCACCGACCGCGGCTTCGTCATCGACGAGCCGCCGCCCAAGCCCAAGCCGAAGCCCGCACCGCCGCCGAAGCCCGGCGACAAAGACGGCGACGGCTGGCTCGACCCCGAGGACAAGTGCCCCGAAAAGCCCGAGAACTACAACGGCTTCGAGGACACCGACGGCTGCCCCGATGAGCCCGACACCGACGGCGACGGCATCGTCGATCTCACGGACGACTGCGAGCTGCTCGCGGAGGACAAGGACGGCTACCTCGACGACGACGGCTGCCCGGATCTCGACAACGATCTCGACAGCGTGCTCGACACCAAAGAGGCGAAGCCCGAGTGCGTGAGCTTGCCGGAAGACCCCGACGGCCATGAAGACTCCGACGGCTGCCCGGAGCCCGACAACGATGGCGACGCGGTGGCCGACCTCGAGGATGAGTGCCCGTTCGTGCCGGGCGTAAAGGATGGCGCGCGCAAGGGCTGCCCCCAGAAGGCGCCACTCGTCGTCGTCACCGAGAGAGAGATCAAAATCACGCAGCAGATCCACTTCGCGTTCGCGAAGGCGATCATCCGACCCGAGAGCTTCGCGGTGCTCGACGCCGTCGTCTCGGTCCTCAAGGACAACCCGCAGTTCAAGATCGAAGTGCAGGGCCACACCGACAACGTCGGCTCGGCGGCCCTGAACAAGAAGCTGAGCCAGCAGCGCGCCGACTCGGTGCGAAAGTACCTCGTCGACCACGGCGTCGCCGCCGAGCGTCTGGCGGCGAAGGGCTTCGGCATGGAGCGGCCGCTCGTGCCCAACACCGACGAGCGCAACCGCGCGCTCAACCGGCGCGTGCAGTTCCTGCGCGTGGAGAACAAGTAACGACTGAGCGACCTCGGGCCGCGCCAACCACGCTGACCGCGCGCGGCGCTGGCCCAACGATTCACTGCTTACGGAGGACCTCTTGCTGCTTCGCCTACGAAACCACGGACTCGCGGCGCTCGCCACTGCGCTGTGCCTCTCGCTCGCCACCCCTGTCGCGCATGCACAGGACGCCGAGGCGGAGAAGCTCTTCACCCAGGCGATGGACGACGACTATTTCAACGTCAAGCTCGACGACGCGATCGCCAAGCTGAACAAGGCGGTGAAGCTCTGCGCGAAGAAATGCGACGAGGAGCTTCGCGGCAAGCTGCACATGGGGCTCGCCGTCGTCTACGGCGCCGGCAAAAGCGATCTCAAGGCCGCCAAGAGCGAGCTCGCCAAGGCCTTCGAAGAAGATGCGAAGGCAGCGCCGCTCGCGATGTACTTCAACGACGAGCTGACGAAGCTCTACAAGGAAGCGAAGGCCGCCGCGAAATCCAAGCCTGGCGTCGTGGCCGGGGCCGGCGATAAGGCCGATAAGGGCGATAAGGCCGATAAGGGCGATAAGGCCGATAAGGCCGATAAGGCCGATAAGGAGATCACCGAGGACGACGGCGATGAGGCCAATAAGGCCGATAAGGCCGATAAAGGCGACAAGGGCGATAAAGGCGACGACGACGGCGATAAGGCCGATAAGGCCGATAAGGGCGACGACGGCGGCGACAAGGGCGACAAGGGCGACGACGACGCCGACGGCGGCAGCGCGCTCGAGTGGGCGCCGCCCGAAGAGGCGCTCGTCAACACGCCTCTGCCCATCTTCTTGCCCGTCGAAGAGGGGGTCGACGCCGAGAGCGCGAAGCTGCGCTACAAGCCCTTCGGAGAGACGAAGTGGCTCGCCATCAACATGAAGAAGCAGAAAGGCGGCTTCGGCGTCGTCCTCCCCTGCGCGCAGGTGAGCACGACTGGCAAGCTCAAGCTCTACATCTTCATCAAAGACAAGGCCGGCGATCCCGTCGCCCAGGCGGGCAGCCTGAAGGCGCCGCTCGAGGTCACGATCAAGAACGCGATCGAGGGCGACCAGCCGAGCCTTCCCGGCGAAGAGCCGCCGCAGAAGTGCAGCTCGGTCGAGTGTCCGCCCGACTTTCCGGGCTGCGGTGAGAAGAAGGGCAGCGGCGAGGGGCGCGGCGACAAGGGCTGGGGCGCGAGCTGCGAGGACACGAAAGAGTGCCAAGAGGGCTATGCGTGCGTGAGCGGCAGCTGCGAGCAGGACTCGAGCGGCGACGGCGGCGGCGGTGACGGCGACAAGCCGAAGACCGGCTCGGGCGCGCTGCCCGACAACATCGTGACGCTTGGCTTTCAGATCGACAACCTGGTGCTGAGCGGCGCCGAGAACGTATGCGGCTTCACCGACGCGAGCGGCGGCTTCGAACAGCCGCACGACAACTTCTTCTGTTTCGACGAAGACGGCGAGTACCTCGGCAGGCCAGTCAAAGGGAAGTTCAACGAGGTGCTCGGCGGCTTCGTCGGCGGCGCCTCGTTTCGGCTGCTCGCCGGCTATGACCGCATCTTGTGGAACGGTCTCGCGGCTGGCGCGCGCGTCGGCGTGGCCTTCGGCGGCTCGCCCAGCGTGGGCGACGTCGAGGGGCGTTTCAGCGACTGCGAGAAGGCCAACCCGGGCAACGAGAGCATCTGCCGGCAGCCGGTGGCGCTCGATTTCGCGATGTGGCACGCCGAGGGGCGCGTGTCGTACTACTTCCTCGACGGCATGGTGGCCGAGGCGCAAAAAGAGGGACATCCCTGGTTTCCGCGCGCGAACGGCTTCCTCGGCGTCGGCGGCGGGCAGGTCAACGGCGGCGTCACCGTCGCTGTTTGCGACACCTTGAACGACGACTTCACGCCGGTGACCAGCAGCGGCGACGGTCGCTGCCCCGCCAACACCAAGAAGCGTGAGGACATTCAGGCCTATCAGGTCACGGGGCTCGCCTTCGTGCCGGTGGGTGTCGGCACCCTCCTCTCGCTGCACCCGAACTTCGGCCTCGGCGTCGAGGTCAAGGCGATGTTCATGGTGCCGACGTTCGGCATCGCGTTCTCGCCGAGCCTGAACTTCGCCGGCATGTTCTGAGCGGCATGTTCTGAGCGGCGGCGGCAAACGAGCCAATGGCGCCCAATTCGGTGGCGCCGCCCGGGCTAGCCGCACTACCGTTCGACCATGAGCAACGACTACGGCTCGGGCGGGATGGAGCCACCCGGCGGCGGCCATGGCGCGCCCCCCGGAGGCGCTGGCGCAGGCGCTCCGCCCGCGCCCGGCGGTGCACCCGGGTATGGCAATCCGCAAGGCGGCGGATGGGGACAGCCCGCACCCGGCGCAGCACCCGGCGCGGCACCTGGATATGGCAATCCGCAAGGCGGCGGTTGGGGACAGCCCGCACCCGGCGCAGCACCCGGCGCGGCACCTGGATATGGCGCTCCGCAAGGCGGCGGCTGGGGACAGCCCGCACCCGGCGCGGCACCTGGATATGGCGCTCCGCAAGGCGGCGGTTGGGGACAGCCGGGCAGCTACGGCGGCTACGGCTGCGGCTTCGCCCCGCCACCAGGCATGCCGCCAGGGTACGTCCCCGGCGGCGGCCCGGCGCTCGCAGGCGGCGTGCCGTGGGAGGCGCAGGGCGGCGGGCTCTTCTCGCGCTGGTGGGAGACGATCGGCGCGACCTTCAAGGGGCGCCCGTTCTTCGCGGCCGCAGCTCAAGGCGACGACGCGATGAGCGCGGTGCTCTTCAACACCTTCACGATGACGCTGCTCGGCGCGGCGCTCGGGCTCCTCTACATCGCGCTGTTCGCGCTCTTCGGCTCGATGTTCGGCGCGGTGTTCTCGACCCTCGGCAAAGCCACGGGCATGCCGCTCGGCCTCGCCGGCGCTGGGTTCGGCCTCGCGCTCGGGATCGGGCTGTTCCTCGCGACGACCCTCGGTGGCGCGATGTCCGGATTTCTCGTCCCGTGGGTCATGGGCGGCCTCCACCACCTCGCGCTGCTCGTGCTCGGGGGCGTCCCCGAAGGCCGCACGTACATGCACACGGTGCGGGCCCACGCCTACGCCAACGCCGGCTCGAGCATCTTCCTGCCGATCCCCTACCTAGGCGCGCTCGTGAGCCTCGTGTTCGGCATCATGAACCACGTCTACGGCTACGACGAGATGCACCGCTGCGGCGGCGGCAAGGCCTTCGCCGCGTGGCTCGCGCCGATGGTGTGCGGCTGCTGCGGGTGCGGGATCTTGCAATTCGCGGGCGCGGCGGCCTTCGGCGCGTTCGCCCCGTGACGGGGACTGACTGACATGAGGCGCTTGGGCGCTAGCAAGTAGGCAATCGGGAACTGGCAATCAGGCAATCGGGACCCTGGCGACCAGCCTGTGCACCGGACACTGGCAACCTAACGGACACTGGCAACCTACCGGACACTGGCAACCTAACGGACACTGGCAGACT
>SXIE01000387.1 GCA_005772945.1 Pseudomonadota bacterium | reverse complement strand
GGCGGGCGTTGCGCCGAGCGCGGAGAGGCCGCCGATACCGCCATGTGAGCCGCCCGTTCCGGGGCCGGCGTGGGCCGCGGGATCGCCCCGGCCGCTGACGTCGATGGCGCCCCCCGCGGCGACGATGATCTCGTCCGCGGCGAGAAAGAGCGGCGCCGGACCCGTCGCGGAAAGCTTGGTGTGCGTAATAATTCCGCGCGGGCCGACGGTCAGGCGCGCGAAGCGATGGGTGCCGTCGATCGTCACGGTGCCGTTGTCGACCAGCACGTTCGTCAGGTCCCAGCGGGCGTCGTTGGCGGGGATGGCGGTGATGCCGGCGGTGATGAGATCAGTCCCGCCAAGGACCAGCTCGCGCGTGACGGTGGTCACCTGCTCGCCGACATCGATGATGCGCGCGGACACCGTGAAGCGGCCGGAGGGGGCGCTGGCGGGGGCGTCGAGGACGGTAGCCCAGGGCTCGGCGGCGAGCGTTTGCACCAGCGCGCCATCGACCAGCAGCTCGACGCGCGCCACGCCGTGATCGTCGGTCGCGGCGAGGCTCACACGGAAGCGTCCGCCGTCGGGGACGACGCTGTGCTCGGGTGGGGCGAGGAAGGCGCCGCTCGGCGGGATGGTGTCGGTGACCGGCACGATGCGCAGGGGGACGTCGGGCATGAGGCCGACGTTGCCGCTCAGGTCGCGGGCGCGCGCGGTGACGGCGACGGTCGTCGCGACCGCCACTGCCGGGGCTCGGACAAGCGCGCGATAGGGTGGGGCGGTCAGCGTGGCGACGACGCGGTTGCCAAGGCCAAGCGTGACGTCGCGAACGGCGAGGTCGTCGGAGGCGGCGACCTCGATGAGGAACGGAGTGCCCTCGACGAGCTCAGTGCCCGCGTCGGGGGCGATCGGGAGGACGTTCGGGCCGCGGCCGAAGATGTCACTGGCGAGGTCGTAGGCGGCGAACGCGAGGCGGCTCCCGGCCGCAAGGACGGCGTGGGTGCGGTTCGCGACGAGGCCGCTGGGTGCGGTGGCGGGTGCCGTCGGCGCGAACGGGAGGTGTGCGAGGAGGGGGAGGTCGTCCGAATCGTTCGGGGCGAGGAAGAGGAGCTTGCGGGTGATCGGATCGGCGGCGAGCAAGGTCCGCATCCCAAGCGCGAGGTGAGGCGCGTGAATGGATGCGGAGGTGTAGGTGACGCTGGGGGCCGCGTCCGACGGGCTCCAGACGACGCGCGCGGGACCCGCGGCAGGGCTCGGGAGGAAGGTGCGATGGCCGTCGACCGTAAGCCCGGTCCCTGTGATGTTCTGGAGGGCCGAGGCGGGCACGCTCGCAATCGACGCGAGGTCCGCGACGTCGCCGGCGGGGAGCTCGAAGCGACGGAGGGCGCCGCCGGCCTCGCGCGCCGCGAAGCGCTCGAGGTCGCTCGCGACCGCGCTCCAAGCCGTGGTTGGCGCGATCGTCGCGAGCGCGTTCGGGGCGCAGACGCCACCCGCGGTGCACCCGCCGGGATCGGCCACGACGAGTCCTTGCGACGTGGCGATGACAAGGCGGTGACCCATGAAGGCGAGGCCGGTGGCGGCAGCGGGAAGAGGGATCTGCGCGACGCGCGCGAGCTCGAGGCCACCGTCGCTGGCGAGGATCAGCTGCCAATGGGTGGCGGCAGGCGTCGGCTGGGCGCTGGTCGTGACGAGGCTGTCGCCGCGCGCGACGAGGTGGGTCGCGGGCGCGGCGAGGGGCGCGCGCAGGCGCTCGACTGGGGCTGCGGGGTTCGTCATGTCGACGATCAGGAGGTCGCTCCCTGCGGCCACGGCGACGTGGTCGGCGTCACCCGCATCGGGGTCGGGCTGCAGGAGTGCCAGGTCGACGACCGGCGCGCCGAGATCGAGTTCGGCCACCCATGACGGTGCGAAGCGCGCGACCGTCAGGAGCGCCTCGGCGGCGAGATCCGCGTTTGCGATGTGGACGCGGACCGTCCCTAGGAAGCCGAGCGCGGCCGTGAAGCGGCCGCTGGCGTCGACGGTGCCGGCGTCGATCGGGGCCAGGCTGTATGAGGTTCCGCGCACCGATGCGCTCAGGTCGGCGCGCGTCGAATCACTACGCACACCAACGATCGACAACGCGACCGAGGCCGGACCCAGGACCTCGTGCGACCAGAGGGTGGCGGCTTGGGGCGTGACCTCGAGGTGCGCGAAGGCGCCCGTCGCCGGGGTGTCCAAGGGGTCGTTCGGATCGGTCCCGGCTGCGGCCTCGGCAACGTCACTGGCCGCGTCGCCGTCGCTGTCGGCCGCACGGGGATCGGTGCCGAGCCGCATCTCGCGCCAGAGCGGGAGGCCATCGCCGTCGTCGTCGGACGCCCCGTCGGCGGCGTTGGTCGGGTCGTAGCCGGCGAGCGTTTCCCGTAGGTCCGTGACGCCGTCGCCGTCCCCGTCGCGCAGCAGCGTGATGAGACCGAGGTCGACGGCGCGCCACGGCTCGACCGCAATCCATGCGCTCGCGCCGACCAGCAGGGCGGTCGTGCCGGCGGGCGGAACCGTCCCCAGCGGGCGCGAATTGGCGTCGCGCGGATCGGTCGCGATGAGCACCTCGACGCCGTCGTCGAAGCCGTCGTCGTCGCTGTCCAGATCGTCGGTGCGCGTGCCGAGCGTCAGCTCGCGATCGTCGCTCAGGCCGTCCCCGTCGGCGTCGCCGAGGCTGGCGCGCGGATCGGTCCCGGCCTTGTCTTCTGCGCCGTCCGGGGCGCCGTCGCCGTCCGTGTCGGCGACCCCGGGCAGGGTTCCGAGCTCCTTTTCGCGCCCATCGCGCGCACCGTCGCCGTCGGTGTCGGCGCGCGCCGGGTCACTTCCCCAGCGGCGCTCTTCGTCGTCGAAGAGGCCGTCGCCGTCGCTGTCCTTGGCGCTCGTGGGGTCACGTCCGGCCGCGACCTCGGCGCCGTCCGCGAGGCCGTCGCCGTCGCTGTCGGCGACGAGCGGATCGGTCCCGAGTGCCCTTTCCTGGCCGTCGCCAAGGCCGTCGTCGTCCGCGTCGCCGGTGCGGGCGCTGGGGTCGGATTCGACGTTGTCGGCGAGGCCGTCGCCGTCGCTGTCGGAAAGCGCGCCGAGCGTCCCGCGTGTCGCTTCGACGAGGTTCGGGAGGGTGTCGCCGTCGGGATCGGCGCTCGGATCGGACGCGACCCAGGGATCGAAACCCGCGCCCGCAGCGCGCTCCCAGGCGCTTGGAAGGCCGTCCCCATCGGCGTCGTCGAAGTGCAGGACGAAGGTGCGCGTGGTGGCGGGGCTGCCGTCGGGCGTGGCGACGTGCAGGATGAAGGGGACCTCGCCGCCCCAAGCGATGACGTCGGTGGCGGTCGGCGTCCAGCGCACCGTGGCGTCGGTCACCGACATGGTGGGTGGGCCAAAGACGAGCGTGAGGCTCGGGGGCTCGGGACCGCTCGCGGCAAGGATGGGCGCCCAGGTGAGCGGGGTGTCCAGCGCCAGGGCGTGGGGCGGCGCGTCGAGGATCTCGGGCGCGGTGAGGCCCTCGGGAGAGACCACGACGATCGCAAGGGTGTGGGTGTCGGTGTGGCCGCCGAGGGACCAACCGAGGGTCACCTGGTGAGGGCCCAGGTCGGACGCGGCGGGAGTCCACTGGAAAGCGGTGCCGCTCGGCGCGAGGCGATCCGGGCCGCGCGCGACCTCGAGCGCCGTGGCGGTCGCGCCCGTGCGACTTCGCGGAGTGAACGACCAGAGCGCGCCGACGCGCGCGAAGTGGGGCGGCGCGGCGCCGAGCGCTTGGGTGGGGTCGGCGTCGACGGTGAGGCGGGTCGATCCAAAGGAGGCCTCGGGAGAGCTGGGGAGGGTCGGGACGATCGTGACGGTGTGGTCGCGGCTGCCATCGATCGCGCCCGCCGAAAACGCCACGCGGGTCGCGGCGCCGCGTGCCGTGTGGGTCGCCTCGACCGTGCCCTCGGGGCTCGCGACCGAGACGCCGTAGGCGCCTGCGTCGGGCACCGGGAGCCAGTCGACGACGAGCGCGCCGTCGCTCCAGGCGGCGCGCGCGAGACGTGGGGCTGTCCCGGATGGAGCCCCCGGCGCGAGGCCGCGCAGGACGATCGCCGCGCGTCGGGCGGTGCCGCCGAACGCGAGAACGCGCCCCTCGATGGCCCAGAGCCCTTCCGGAAGGGTCGTACGATCGACGACCGCGATGTTGCCACTGTCAACATCCAGCGGCATGCGCGCGACCTCCAGCTGCTCGCCCGTCCCGAGCGCGACGGCGTCGAGGACGAGCGTGGCCTCGCCGGTCGGATCGACCGCCTGCCAGGCCAGCGCGACGAGCTCGTCCGTTGCATCGCTGGCGCTCGGATCGTCGACAAACGCGAACGTCGGCGCGTGCGGCCCGAGCTCGGCGACGACGCGCGTCAGGTTCTCGACCGGGCTGACGCCTCCGATCGTATAGGTGCCGGCCTCCGCGTCGCGCACGAGCCAGCTCGCGTGCAGGCCATCGCGATGCTCCCAATAAGGAACCCGCGGATCGCGCTGCCCGACGACCTCGCCGCTGGGGAGCACCAGCCACGCCGCGAACGGACCCGCGCGCGCTAGCGTCACCGTGAGCGCCGGCGCATCGTCATCGAGCTCGAAGCTCACCGGATCACCGGCAAACGCCGCCGCAAAGGGGGCCGTAGCCTCGACGCGGGCCGGCGCGGAGGGCCCCGCGGGAAGAGCCCCGCGGGCTCCACTCAAGCGGAGCAGCGTCCCATCGGGCGTGACCAGCCCGAGCGCGTCGCCCCGGGTCGGGTCATGCGCGGCCGACAGCACGCACGGCCCACCGTCGCACAGAAACTCGCCGCCGAGCGCGAGGGCGCCGTCGGATCCCGCGTGCGCCGTGTCCGCGAACCCGGCCGCCTCGGGCGTCACCGCCGTGAGCGGGAGCCGCCAGATCGCCGCGCTCGCGTCCATCCCGACGCGCGCCCCGAGCAGCCCGCGGACCTCGCCTAGAAGCGCGTCAGACGCCCCGCGCATGGGCCAAGCGAGCACCCCCGCATACCTGAGTGCGAACGGCGCCGCGGGTCCCAGCGTGCCGATGGTCCCGAGAACCGTCGGACCCGATCCCGCCGCGTCCCACGCCAGCGCCGCGTCCAGATCCAGCCCCCACGGAAACACCGCCAGGCGACCGACCGCGTCCGCATGCGCTCCACCGAGATCCAACCCGAGCGCACCCACGAGCGTCGGCGACCGCGCCTCGTGGCCCAGCAGCGCGCCGGCGTGCTCGACCTCCATGGAAAGGCCCGTCACCGCGATCCCAGCGGACGCGTCGACTGGACTCAAGGGCCGCGCCGTCGCCGGATCGATGTCCTCGCGCACGATCATCCGCTCGACCCGAAAGCCCAATGGATCATTGCGGCTCGGTGCAAGGGTGATCGCTCCGCGCAGCGTGATCGGCGCGTCCTCCCCGCCAAAGCCGAAGTCGAGCGTCCCCGCCCAGCGCCCGTCGGCGTAGGCGAGCGCGAGCCCCGTCACCGCCACGCCCGCGAGGGTCTGAGGGGCTTCGAGCGTCGCGAGGCCAATCGGCGCGGTTTCCTCGCGCGTGATCACCAACCCCCAGAGTGCCAACGTCGGCGGCACCCCACCCGCACCCGTGACCCACGGTCCAAAGACGGCCACGCGCGGGTGCGGCAGGAACACCCCGTGCGCCATCAGTTGCAGCGCCGCAAAGCGCACCGGCACGCCCCCCAAACGCAGCAAATACGCGGCGCTCATGGCATCGACCCCGAGGGGGGTGTCGCCTTCGGGCGGACACGCGCCGCTCCCCTCGCCATCGAACGCGAAGGCCCCGCGGTAGAGTGCCACGGTCCCCGCCACGAGAGTGCCATTGCCTGTCACATTCACGGCGACCGGATCGACCGTCACGACCCCGTCGGCCGCGAGCACCTGGTCGGTTCCGTCCCGCGGGTCCTGCGCCGCGCTCGTGACCGGGTCGTCCGCGGTCAGCCCGATCGTGACTCCACCCGACACCGCGAACTGGCCTCCGACGGCCTCGATCTTGGCCCCGCAGACCCGCACGATCCCTGCGTCGGTGCATGCCTTCACCTCGACCACGCGAGCGTCGCGGCCCCTGCACGTCGGCGTGTCGGCGCTCGCGGTGACCGTGAAGCGGCCCTCGTTTGCGAAGCGCAGCAGAACGTCGCCGCCGGTCGTCGTGGAAGGCGTCGTGCCGGTTGAGGTCCACGTGATCGTCTCGTCGCTCGCCCCGCCATCGCTACAGGTCGCGCGAAAGCGAAGCTCGTTCCCCTTGCCGATCACCGCCTGTTTGGCGGTCGGCGAGGTGATCACCAGCGCGGGCGTGTCGCAGAGCGCGAGGACCTGACTCCGCGCGGGATCGGTCGTCACGCCTGGCACATTCGCGAGCACGAAGGTGTCGGAGGCGCCACCGGGTCCGGCTCCGGTCTCACCCGCCACCGCGTCGCGGACGTCGCCGCCCGTGTGCGCCACGTGGCAGGTCTGGCGGCCAGCGCTCGCGTCGAGGCGCCCGTGGAGAAGGCTCGCAGGCCCAGGAATGGCGGAGGCGACGCGAAACCACCCGGCCTCCGCCAAGCCCGTCGTCGGCTCGGTCACGACGCGCGTCCGGTCGGCCGAGACGCGGGCGTATCCGATCCCGCGCTTGCCGTCCGAGCGGTCCCGAGCGTCCGCGGGGATCCACACGGTCAATCTCGCCCCGGCCGGCGCGTTGTCGCGATTGGGCAGGTCGAGTGCGAGCGGTGGATCGAAGCGCGTGCCCCGCGGCGACAGCGACCACGCCCCACCCGAGACGTAGCCGTCGCCGAGAGACCACGGCGCGCCATCGCTGTGAACCGCCAGGAAAGCCAGCTTGCGAGCCTCCTCGGGTAGGCCGGCCGGCCAGCGGATGAGGGTGCCGAGCGGGATCCGCAGCGTCGCGCTCGGCTCCGACGGATCCGCGGATGCCGTGAGGACGAGCGTGCTCGTCGTGCGGCCGTCGCCGTCGAGAGTGACAGTTTCGCCCGCGGCGGCGGTCGGGACGACGAACAGCCCCAGGTCGTTGGTCACGCGCGGGAGCACCCTCGCCGCGACGTCCGCGCGGCCCGCGAGCGGCACCTCGAGGGCGCTCGGCGCATCGAAGCGGAGCATGACGGAATGCGCCTCCGAGACCTCCGCGAGCTCGGGCACGTACGGGAGGCGAAAGTGTCCGAGCGCGTCGGTCAGGACGCTCTTGCCGAGGCTCGCCAGATCGGTGGCGGCGCCATCGCCGAGGCGCGTGACCGTCATATTTGCCACCGGGAGGTGGTGTTCGTCGAGGACGCGGCCCTCGAGCACGGTCGCGCCCTTCTGCCGCAGGGTCCCGCGCGCGCGAAAGATCGCAGGCAGTCCATGTGCGCCTCGAAGGCGCGCGTGAAGCTCGTTGCCCGATCCGAGATCGAGCGCACCGAGCCGCCAGAACGCCTGCGCGACTCCAGTCAGGTCGGTCATCGCCACGACGTGTTTGGCACTCTCTGAATATGCCACGTCGGTAGCGTCGGTGCCGGAAGTGCTGGCCTCGTTCGCCACATGGCCGTCGCCAAGGACGACCTCGAACGCGACCTCGGCCCCCGCGAGTGGCGATCCGTCCGGGCCGGTGACACGCACGCGGAGGGCCTCTGGAAGCCATTCACCGACGAATCCCACGCGCCCATCGTGACCGTGGACGTGGAGGTCGCCGGCGGAACGAGCGGTCGGATTCTGGCGTATGGGAAACCGGAAGGGTCCGCCCGTGCGGCCGTCTGAATCTGCCACCGTCACATTCAGACCATGGACGGTCGCCGCCGCGAGCGGAACGTCGGCGACGAACGCGCCGTGGGCATCGCTCGTCACGACGAAGGGGGCCGCGCCGCCGGCGATGGTGACCGTCGCATGGGGTGCCGTAAACCCGCGCCAAACCTGGCGATCGAGCGAGGTATCGGCGAGGTAGGTCGGGATCCGCGGCGTCGCCAACGCGAGCGCATGTGCTTCGACGAGGACGGCGATCGTCACCGAAAGCTCACCGCGCGTGACCCGAAGCGAGGTCTCGCCGGGTGCGACCGCGGTGACGGTCCCGTCGGTCGCCACCGTCGCGACACTCTCGGCGGTCGAGGTAAAGACCAGCTCGCTTGCCGCGAGGAGGCGACTGCCGCCGCCGCGGTAGTATCCGAGCACGTGCACGAGACGGCTCTGACCCGCGGCAAGGGCCAACGCGGGCGGATCGGCGGCCAGCGCGTAGAGCGGTCGCAGTGCGGTCGAGACGGTCACCGCACGGTCGGCGTGGCCGACGTTGCCGCGGGCATCGCGCGCGTCCACGGCGAGGGTGAGGGGGCCCGCGCCGAGATCGGTCAGCGTGATGTCCCAAGCGTGACCTTCGAGGCGCGCGGGTTGGCCGTTGACCGAGACGCTCGCGACCTCGCTCGGGGGCACCTCGCCGCGCGCGGCCGGATCGACGACGGTCCCGGTGACCTGGAGGCTGACGCCGTCGACGACCGCGCCCTCGCTCGGGGTCGCGATGGTGATGGTCGGGCCGGTGCGGTCGGGGCCTGGATCAGCGCCGCACGCGCCGCACGCAGCGCACGCAGCGAGCATGGCACCGAAGGCGGCGAGCTCGCGCCAAGGTGCGTGGACCTGGTTGGGCCGGGGGCGGGGACGGACACCCATGGCGCGCATCCTAGCGCGGGCGGCCTCGAAACGAAACCGGCCTCGCCTGATCGCCGCTCAGTAGGCGCGCGCGAAGATCACCCGCGGCGCGTTCGGCGTGCCCGTGAAGATGCAGGTCCCGCGGCTTTCGTCATCGAGCGGCATGCAGCGCGCCGAGACCTTGAGCGTCTTCAAGTGCTCGCCGTAGCTCTCGACGTCCGCGGCGTAGGCGTACGCGAAGCCGCCCGGCTGGTCTTCGGCGAAGAATGCGTCGAAGGCCGCGACGTCCGCGACCTGCACGCTGGATGCGGCCCGCATGGCCTCGGCGCGCGCGTAGAGCACCGCCTGGATCTCACTCAAGAGTCCGGGCAACTGCGCCACGAACTCGGCGCGCCCGAGCCCGAGCTTCTCCTTCGGCCCCTTGTCGCGTCGGCCCATGAACACCGCGTCCTTGGCGACATCACGCGGGCCGACCTCGAGTCGCACCGGCGCGCCCTTCTTGACCCACTCCCACAGGCGCTCGCCCGCATTTTTGTCACGCGTATCAACTTTGACGCGGATCGGCTCGCCGTCCCAACGCTGAGCGCGCAGCTCCTTCTCGAGCTGGCGCACGTACGCCATGACGACCGTCTCTTCCTCGTCCTTGCGCCAAATGGGAACAATGACGACGTGCTCGGGCGAGAGCTTGGGCGGGATGACCATGCCGTCGTCGTCGGCGTGCGTCATGATCATCGCGCCGATGAGCCGCGTCGAGACGCCCCACGAGGTCGTCCAGCAGTGCTCGAGCGCGCCGCTCTTGCTCTGGTATTTGATGTCCTGCGCCTTGGCGAAGTTCTGTCCGAGGAAGTGCGAGGTCCCGGCCTGGAGGGCCTTTCTGTCCTGCATCATCGCCTCGATCGCGAACGTCGAGACCGCGCCCGGAAAGCGCTCGGCGGCCGTTTTCTCGCCGCACACGACCGGCATCGCCATGTATTCGCGCGCGAAAATCGCATAGACCTCGAGCATCTTCCGCGTCTCGATCATCGCCTCGTCCGAGGTCGCGTGACACGTGTGCCCCTCTTGCCAGAGGAACTCGGCCGTCCGCAGAAAGAGCCGCGTCCGCAGCTCCCAGCGCACCACATTGGCCCATTGATTGATGAGCAGCGGCAGGTCCCGATAGGACTGCACCCACTGCGCGAACATCGCGCCGATGATCGTCTCCGAGGTCGGGCGAACCACCAGCGGCTCCTCCAATTCACCCGCCGGCACGAGCTTGCCGTCGCCCGTCGCCTCGAGGCGATGGTGCGTCACGACCGCGCACTCCTTGGCGAAGCCCTCGACGTGGCCCGCCTCCTTTTCCAGGAAGCTGAGCGGGATGAAGAGCGGGAAGTACGCGTTGACGTGCCCCGTCTCCTTGAACATCCCATCGAGCACGCGCTGGATATTCTCCCAGAGCGCGTAGCCCCACGGCTTGATCACCATGCAACCGCGCACCGGCGAGGCCTCGGCCATGTCGGCCGCCTTGATGACCTCTTGGTACCAGTCGGGGTAGTTCTCGGCGCGGGTCGGGGAGATGGCATTAGACATAGGAAGGGCCTCCGAAGGGCGCGGACTCTAGCGCCGCTTCGGAGGCCCCTGCAATCGTTTCGAGCGCCCGCGCGCCACCTATTCCGGGTGCGGCAGCCCGCTCACCGGATCGACCGGCGAGCGCTCACGAAGCGGCGGCGGCTCGCCCTGATGCCCGGACAGCTTGGCCAGCGTCGCCTCGAGCTTGCGCGTCAGCTCGCGCTCGTTCGCCAGCTCGGGGTCGTGCGACTGCCCGAGCAAGGACGCGAGGGCGTGCACGATCTGATAGGCGCCTTCCTGATCGTTCTTCTCGTGGTGGAGCGCCGTCGCGCTCTTGAGCGCCGTGACCTCGTCGACCAGCAGCGCCCCGCGCGTGAGTCCCACGCTCGCAGCCGCGCGCGCCCCCAGCGTGAAGACCACCTCCGAGGTTTCCCGCTTGCCGTCGCGCAGCGCGTACCCGAGCCGTGCCCAGCCCACGTCGCTGCCGACCGGCACGCGCGGCCCCGGCAGCGCGTCGGCGCCGGCGCCCTTGAACGCGACGTAGATGGCGCCCGCCTTCTTGGACAGGAAGATGGTTGATATTTTCAACGCGATTCCGCCGTCCTTGGTCCACTCGAGCATCTGCCCGGGCACCCCGTAGACACCCGCCACAGCCAGTCCCGAGGCGGGCTGGATCGTCATCTCCAGATCGTAGGCGAGCTCGGTCACCATCATGTCGAGCTCGTCCTGGAAGGTCGCTTTCATCTTCGCGAGATCGGGGAAGAAGAAGAGGTTCCCGCCACGCACGTTCGCGATCTTGGTCGCGAGCTCGGCCCCGAACTGCACGCCGACGCCGATGGTCGTGAGCCCGATGCCGTCGCGCGAGGCCGCCTCGGCCATGCCCATGAAGCTCGTCGCGTCGGTCGCGCCGACGTTCGGGCGCTCGTCGGTGAAGAGCATCACGCGCGTCGTGCCTTTGGCGTTCCGCGCCTCGCTCCTGGCGAGCCCGTAGCCGACCTTCAGACCCTCTTCCATGGCGGTCGAGCCGGCGCTCTCGATGCGCCCGATCGCCGCCGCCAGCGCGCGCTTGTCGGCCCCCGAGGTCGGCGCGAGATGCACGTGCGAGCGGTCGCCGTAGAGGACGATCCCGAGCCGGTCGTCGGCCCCGAGCTGACTTGCAATTTGATGCAAGCTTTCCTTCACCAGCTCGAGCGGCTGCCCGCTCATCGAGCCCGATTTGTCGACGACCGCGATGAGCGTCACCGGCGGCCGGTGCCAGGTCTTGGGCGAGAGGCCCGACGTGAACCCGAGCTGCGCCAGGTAGCGGACCTCGGGCTGCACGATCAGTCCGACGTCGGTTGCCTCGCCCGCCACGCACAGGAGCTGCTTGCACGCCGCCGATTTGTCGGCCTCGGCGCCCTTCATCGGCAGGTCGTGCTCGCTGAACAGGCCCTCGGGCGTGAAGACGTTGGGGTGCGGGATCTCGCCGGCCGCCACCCGATCCCGAAAGAACCCGATGTCCTGCGCCCCGCCGGGCGTCGCGCCGAAGGAGTCCGCGCTGAACTCCATGATCCTCATCGGCGCGAGCTTCTCGCGATCGCGCTCGTCCTCGCGCGGCGACCTCGCGGCCGCGGACACGGCCAAGGAGACGAACGAGCCGGTCAGGACGGCCCGGCTGGCCCAACAACGGAGACGCGGTCGAAGGTGCATGCTCTCCTCCTTAGATAGGACGTCCGAGGACGTCGCGACGGTCGAAACCCCAGGGTGCCGCGCCCCTACGCACCACGCGCGTTTTGGGTTCATGCCGCGCGCGCGCGCCCCCCTTGCTGCCCGCCGCCGAATCGACGACGCTCGCGACGATGACCCCGCGCCCCCTCATCCTCGCCTGGGACAATTTCACGCCGCCCGCGCGCACCCCGTGGGGCGGTCGCGCGATCGCCGAGCGCTGGAAGGCCGCCCTCCCGCTCACGCCCGAGCAGCGCGCCGCGGCCATCGGCGAGAGCTGGGAGCTCTCGGTCGACCCGGCGCTCCCAAGCCGCATTGCCGCCCCCGAAGCGCTCGCGGGCCACTTCCTCGCCGACGTGCTCGCCGCCGACCCCGTCGCCTGGCTCGGCGCCGCCGGCCGTCAGGGCGCGCGCGGCACCCCGCTCCTGCTGAAGCTGCTCGATGCGGCCGACACGCTCTCGGTCCAGGTCCACCCGCGCGACGACGACCCGCACCTCGCCCCGCACGAATCCGGCAAGCCCGAGGGTTGGTACATCCTCGACGCCGCGCCGGGCGCGGGAATCTGGCTCGGCCTCGCCGACGGCGTCACGCGCCCGGCCTTTGAAGCGGCCCTCGACGCCGGCGCCGACCTCGCGCCGCTCCTCCACTTCGTCCCCGCCTCGCCCGGTGACGCGTTCGTCATCGGCCCCGGCACCGTGCACGCCATCGGCGCCGGCGTGACGCTGCTCGAGCCGCAGCTCGTCGTCCCCGGAAAGAGCGGCGTGACCTATCGCCTCTGGGACTGGAACCGCCGCTACGACGCCCTCGGCCGCCCGGATCCGGACGGCCCGACGGGCCTCCCGCGCCCCCTCCACCGCGCGCCCGCTGTCGCCGCGACCGCCTGGGATGCGCCCCGCGGCGCCGTCTTCGCCGCTCGCCAGCGTTACCTCTCACGCCCGCTCGATGTTCAGGATCACGCCCGCCGCGACGAGGTCCTCGCCTTCGACGGCCTCACGCTCGAGCGCTGGTCGGGCTCGGGCCCGCTCTCCATCCCCGCCTTCGATGCGCTCGTCGGTGCCTTCGTCGCGCGCGGCGTCGTGTCCATCGCGAGCGATATAGACACTGTCAACATTCGCGTCGGCCAGACCGTCGTGTTCCCCGCCGCGGGGCTTCCCGTCACGCTCACGTTGGCCGACGCCGAGGTGTATGCCGCGCGGGTCGGCTAGCCTAAACCCCCTGAACCTGGTACCCATCGACCGTCGCGCGATGAAGAAAAAAGACCTGGCGCTCGACCTGCTCGAGATGGCGCTCGCCCGCAAGGCCGAGCCCGTTGCGCTGGCGACCGCCCTCATCGCGCTCGACCGGCTGACCCAGGCGCGCCCCGAGCACGCCGAGGCCCACTACGCCTCGGGCCGCGTGCTGATGCTGCTCGACCAGGCCCAGCTCGCGCTCGGCGCCTTTCGCATCGCCCAAGCGCACGCGCCCGATCACGTGAGCGCAAAGTACTTCGAAGCCATCTGCATGTGGCAGCTCGGGCTCGATGCGCAGCTCGTCCTGCGCAAGCTGCGTGAGGTGCGCTTCGCCGATCCAAACCACTTCGAGGCCTGGTTCGACGAAGGTCAGGTCCTCCAGAATATGGGCGACGATCTCGCCGCGCTCGACTGCTTCGACCTCGCGCAGGCCCTGCGTCCCGGGGACTTCGGCGCCCTCAAGAAGAAGCTCCAGCTCCAGCTCCGCCTCGGCCTCTGGGACCACGCGCGCCGCACCCACGAACGCCTGCGCGCGCTCTGGGTCGCCGCCCCCGACGCCGCCACGCGTTCCATCCAGAGCTACGTCCTCGACCAATTCGATCTCGGCGCGCACACCGTCCTGGGTATCGAGACGTTCGCCCCCAGCGGCGACCCTCGCACGCTCTTCAGCTTCCTCGTGACCCGCGTCGGCCAGCTCGAGTTCAGCGTCAACCTCGAGTCCTCGGCGGCGCTCCGCGAGGCCGGTTTCGGCTGGGTCCTCGTCATCCAGGACGGCGACATCCGCGTGTCCACCGAGCACCGCTACACAGCGCGCCCCGGCTATCATCTCCTGCGACCCCAGGTCATGATCCTCATCAGCGACTGGGTCACGCGCCGCGGCGAACCGCCGTCCGACGCGACCTGACCGCGGCCCGCTTGGCTTCTGGCGCCGCTTGGCGCCCGTGCTAGACTCGAACCAGGAAACCGATGTCGAAGTCCCAGCCTCAGCGCTACGGCAAATACCTTCTGATCCGCCGTATCGCCGTCGGCGGCATGGCGGAGATCTTCAAGGCCAAGGTCGCCGGCGCCCAGGGCTTCGAGAGGGACCTCGTCATCAAGCGCATCCTCCCTCACTTCAACGAGGACGAGGACTTCGTGCGCATGTTCGTCGACGAGGCGCGCATCACCGCAAAGCTACAACATCCCAACATTGTTCAGGTTTTCGACTTCGACGTCGTCGACGGCACCTACTACATCGCGATGGAGTACATCGAGGGCAAGGACCTCAAAGAGGTCCTCGAGCGCGCCGCCCTCGAGCGCGATCCGCTCTCGGTCTTCCAGTGCATCTGGATCGCCATCGAGATCGCCAAGGGCCTCCACTACGCCCACACCAAGGAAGAAAAGGGCAAGCCGCTCAACATCGTCCACCGCGACGTGACGCCGAGCAACGTCATGATCAGCTACCGCGGCGACGTGAAGCTGATGGACTTCGGCATCGCCAAGGCCGCCCAACGCTCGACCAAAACTCAGGCGGGCGCGGTCAAGGGCAAGGTCGCCTACATGAGCCCCGAGCAGGCGCGCGGGCGGCCGCTCGATGGGCGTAGCGACGTCTTCGCGCTTGGCGTGATGCTCTGGGAGGCGCTCACCGAGCGGCGATTGTTCGTGGCCGAGAGCGACTTCGACACGCTCACGAACGTGCTCAAGATGGAGGCGCCGCCGCCGTCGAGCATCAACCCCGAGGTGCCCAAGGACCTCGATCCGATCATCGCGATGTGCCTCGCGAAGGACACGGACGCGCGGTACGCGTCGGCCGAGATCCTGGCGCGCGAGCTGACGCGCTGGTTCTATTCGCATGTCGCCGACCTCGACAAAGAGAAGCTCAAGCCGATCATGTGCCGGCTCTTCAAGGAGGAGCTCGACACGCTCGAGGAGCTCACCGAGGTCCAGCGCGCCGACCTCCTCGGATTGCCGGCGTCCCCCGCGAGCGCCGCGACCGCCAAGGCCGCCCCGCGCGGCGCCACGAAGTCGTGGCGCGACGAGGCCACCCACGTCGCGTCCATGCCCTCGGCCGAGGCCACCCAGGTCGCGCCCGCGCCCTCGGCCGAGGCCACCCAAGTCGCGCCCGCGCCCAGGCCCTCGGCTGAAGGCGCGACGGGCGTCGATCGGCGCGGGGCCGCCGCGCCTCCTGC
>SXIE01000386.1 GCA_005772945.1 Pseudomonadota bacterium | reverse complement strand
TCGGGCGAGAGCCCGCGCTCGGGGAGCTGGACGCCGTCGGCGTGCGCCGCGAGCGCCAGATCCGCCCGGCCCGCCACGACGAGGGCGGCCCCGTGCGTGTCGCACAGCGTTCGGAACCGGCGCAGGCGTGCGAGGCGCGCGCGGTCGTCGGTGCCGCGCGGGTCGCGCTCGACGAGTGAGATTGCGCCCGCGGCGGCGCACGCGAGAACGGCTTCAATCGCGGGCGCGAGCCGCGCCAGATCCCGACCGTGGGTGTCCGCATCGCAGATCACGAAGAGACACCCTGTTCGCTCGCCCAGCGCGAGCGACGCCCCTATCAAAGGATGAGGCCCGTCAGTGGGCTCGACGCGGTCGCGTAGAGCTTCATCGCGATCCGGCCGGCGCGGAACGCCTTGCGACCCGCCTCGACGCCGGCGCGCATCGCCTCGGCCATGAGCACCGGGTCGTCGGCGCCCGCGCTCGCCGTGTTCATCAGCACCCCGTCGCAGCCAAGCTCCATGGCGCGGGCCGCATCCGAAGCCGTTCCGACGCCTGCGTCGACGATGACGGGGATGTCCATCGCCTCGACGATGAGGCGGATGGTCACCGGGTTTCGAATCCCGAGCCCGCTGCCGATCGGCGCCCCGAGCGGCATCACCGCCGCGCACCCGGCGTCCCGCAATTTCTTGCAGACGACGAGATCGTCGGTCACGTAGGGCAGGACGGTGAAGCCCTCGGCGACGAGGACCTGCGCGGCCTCGAGCGTCGCCTGATTGTCGGGGAAGAGGGTCTTGGCATCGGCGATGACCTCGATCTTCACGAGGTCGCCCATGCCGACCTCGCGCCCGAGCATGGCCGTGCGGATAGCGTCTTCCTTGGTCGTGCAGCCCGCCGTATTCGGCAAGAGCGTGTAGCGCGCGAGGTCCACTTGCGCCCAGATCGAGTCCTCGGCGTTGCGGTCGAGGTTCACGCGCCGGACCGCGACCGTGACGATTTCGGCGCCCGAGGCGGCGAGGGCCTGGCGCGCGATGTCGGCGCTCGGATACTTGCCCGTGCCCACCAGAAGCCGCGATCCGAAGGTTCTCGCGCCGATGCGAAGCCCCGTGTCTGCCGTAGCCGTCATGCCCCACCTCCCACGAACTGCACGATCTCGATGACGTCGCCCTCGCCGAGAACGGCCTCGCCCCAGGTCGCGCGCGTTACGAGCCGCCGATTCACCTCGACCGCGACGCGCTGGTTCGCGAGCCCCAGCTCGGCCACCAGCTCGGCCACCGTCGGCCGCTCGGCCGCTAGCTCGCGCGCCTCGCCGTTGACGACCACCACCACCTTCATGCGCACCCCCAGCGTCACCTGCGCGCTGCCCTATCACGCGCCCGCATCGCCGTCGACGCGCCCGTGCGGTTGGGCTAGGGTCCTCGCGTGACGAAGCCGCCACCAACCAACGGGGCCGCGCGCATGGACCGCGCCCTCCAGCCCTTCGAGCACACCGGGAACTGGGTGCTCGGCCGCGTCGAGAACGTCGGCGAGGCCGTCCTTCTGGCGTGGCACGGCCTTCGTCTCATCTTCCGCCGGCCGTTTCGCTGGTGGCTCTATCTGCAGCAGCTCGAGTTCGTCGGCGTCGGCTCGCTGCTCATCGTGCTGCTCACCGGCGCCTTCACCGGCATGGTCTTCTCGGTCCAGTCCGCCTACGCCTTTAGCTTGTTCAATGCCGAAGGGTACGTCGGCACGACCGTCGCGCTCGCCCTCACGCGCGAGCTCGCGCCGGTCCTCACCGGGCTCATGGTGACCGGGCGCGTCGGCAGCTCCATCGCCACCGAGATCGGCACGATGGGGGTCACCGAGCAGATCGACGCCCTGCGCTCGATGGCCGTCAACCCCGTCCAATACCTGGTCTCGCCCCGCATGGCCGCCGCCATCCTGACGATGCCCGTCCTCACCTTGCTCTTCTCGCTGGTCGGCCTCGTGGGCGCTTGGGTCGTGGCCGTCGTCGGCCTCGGTCTCGACGAGGGCGTCTTCGTCAAGCGCATCCTCGACGTCGTGAAGCCCTGGGACGTCTGGTCCGGCCTCATCAAGTCGGCCGTCTTCGGCATGGTCATCACCGCCACCGCCTGCCACGCCGGTTACCAAGCGTCGGGGGGGGCCCGCGGGGTAGGGCTCGCGACGACGCGCGCGGTCGTGTATTCCTCAGTGGCCGTCCTGGTCGTTGATTACTTCCTGACCGTCCTCATGTTCTGACCCCGAGTCACGGACCCCATGGCCCAGATGTCCGCGCGATGCTGAAAGCCAAAACGCCACTCCTGGTCGGACTGCTGGTGGTCGCCGGCGTCGTGGCGTTCATCTTCACGTTCGGCTCGCTCGACCGCGGTCTCTCGGACAAAGACACCTACACCGTCTACGCGATCTTCGACGACGCGACCGGGCTCGCGCCCGGATCGGACGTGCTCTTGGCGGGCATCAAGGTCGGCAAGCTCGGCAAGCCCGGACTCGATCCGAAGGACCCGACCAAGGCCCGCGTGCCGCTGCGCATCAAGAACGACATCACGCTCCACCAGGGGATCCTCGACCCCGCGCGCCACTTCTACGTCAACGGCGCGACCGCCACGCGCCGCCAATCCTCGCTCATTGGTGACTACGAGGTCGCCATCACGCCGGGGCTCACGGGCGACATCATCCCGCCCGAGGGGACCATCCTCAACATCGTGAGCGACACGGGCCTCGGCGCCGTCATCAAGAACCTCGAGGACAGCTCGAAGGCCATCTTCCCGCAGCTCGAGAAGATCACCGCCGACATCGGCGCTGTCACGGCGACGCTCAGGAACACGCTCGGTGACGCCGAAGGGCAGGGGGCGATCAAGAAGATCCGCGACGACGTCGCGCAGGCGACCGACAACGTGCAGCAGCTCACCGGCGAGCTTCGTAAGTTTCTGAAAGAACAGGTGTATTCGCGCGGCGGCAACGTCGAGCGCATCGTCGCGAACCTCGAGCACACGTCGGCGCAGCTCGCATCTTTTTCCGAGTCGGGGGCCAAGCGCCTCGACAAGATCCTCGAGCGCGTCGACACCGTCGCCGGCGACATCCAGCGCTTCGTGAAGGACCAGACGGCCGACCCCGATCACGCCCGCCCCGGGACCGTGTCGTCGGTCATGGCCGGCATCGAGAAGGACATGCAGCTCGTGCATGGCTCGCTCGAGAACATCCGCAAGGTCACCGAGAACCTCGAGCAGGGCCGCGGGACGATCGGGCGCCTGCTCACCGACGACAAGCTCATCAACGACGTCGAGCGCGTGGTCTCCCAGGTCGAGGACTTCACCTCGACGATCTCGCGCACGCAGATCAAGGTGGCGTTCCGAGCCGATTACTTCGTCGGGCGCGGCGCCTTCAAGAGCATCATCGACTTCGCGCTGCAGCCCTCACCCGACAAGTACTACCTCCTGCAACTGGTCGACGACCCCCTCGGCAAGAGCTCGCGCCGCCTGCGCGTCACGACCACGAACGACCCGCGCGTGCCGCCCGTCTTGGTCGAAGAGGTGTCCGAGACGCGCGACTCGTTCAAGATCACGGCGCAGTTCGCGAAGCGCTTTCACTTTCTGACGTTCCGCTACGGCGTCATGGAATCGACGGGCGGCCTCGGGCTCGACGCCGATCTGCTGAGCGACACGCTCAACTTCAAGCTCGACCTCTTCGACCTCGGGCGCGACGAGTTCCCGCGCCTCCGGATCCTCGGGCAGTGGGAGTTCCTCAAGCACTTCTTCATCTCGGCCGGCATCGACGACCTCCTGAACGGAGGCTCGCGCGATTGGTTCATCGGGCTCGGGGTGCGCTTCGTCGACGAGGACCTGAAGGGTGTCATGCCGTTCGTGCCGAGCATGCCCTAGCAGGTCGCGGCGCCCTCCGCGCGTAGGCGCTACTGCGACATGACGTAGCTGTTGCCGGTCGACATCTCGTACTTGAGGAGGCCCCACTTGATGACCAGGTAGAGGTGGTCGTTGTTGTGCGGGTCCATGACGAGCGCGCCGTAGCCCATGTAGTTGCCGTTGTCGATGGCGCCATGGGCGTTGGTCTCCCACGGCGGGGCGCTCTTGATCGGCATGTCGGGAGCGACCAGATAGACGGCTTGGCGTAAGCCCGTCGCGAGGTCGACGGCCACGCCGCTGAAGGGCTGGACCGCGCCGGCCGTGATGAGGAGGTCGCGCGTCTCGTCCCAGAACATGGTGCTCTGGCCGGTGGTCGAATGGACCGAGCCGGCGGGGTTCGCGATCGCGGTGCGGTTGCCGTTCACGATGTCGATCGACAGGAGGACCTTGCCGATCTGCAGGGTCGCGTAGAGTTTGCCGTTGCGCACGAAGTAGCCCTCGATGGTGCTGTACTGCGGGGTCGCGCCGCCGCCGATATTTCCCATCGTCCCGTTCCAGCGCGAGACGACCGTGCAGGTCGCGCCGTCGGCGGAGATCTTGACGATGCCGTTGCCCTCCGCGGCCTCGTTGCGAAACCCGAGGTAGAAGCTGCCATCGGGTCCCATCGCGAAGCCGTGGTGCTCGAGCTGGACCGGGATGAAGCCGCCGAAGAACGTGTTCTTGGGCCGCGTCGAGTAGCACTGGCCGTGGGCGGGCGCCGCCGGCGTGTCGCTCTCGAGGGCCTGTCGCCAGATGAGCGTGCGCAAGCCGGTGTCGGGATCGACCCGCGTGATCTCTTGATTGCCTGAGTAGCTGCCCCACACGTAGAGCTGTCCGTTACTGGCCTGCTCGAGGTCCCACGCGCCGGGCAAGGTCGTCATCTCGTGACGTAGCACGCCGACGGCGCGTTGGGACTCGAAGCCGCCGCCGACCATCGTATAGGCGCCCCCATCCTCCGGGAAACGTCCGCTGACGATCCGCCGCGCGCCGGTCGTGATGTTGTAGCCGACGACCATGCCGGCCTTCTGGTAGGTCGAATCGGTGAAGTGCATGGTCGCGAAGATCTCGTTGTGCGTCGCCGAATAGACGCCGCCGCCGTTGAAGTTGTGGAGCAGGTGCCGAAAGTGCGGACCCGCGCCCATCGTCCAGCCCTCGGCCCATGAATCCGACTGAGGACTGCACGCCAGGTTGCCGCCCATGTCGTAACGGTCGATGTCGCCGAGCGTCCCTGGATGACGGCGGCAACGGCACTCGACGTCGAGGTCGGTCTTGTACGCGATATAATCGGGGAAGCTGCACCCACGGTGGTACATCGGCGAGGCGCGGTTCGTCAGCGAGGTGCCGCAGGCGGGCCCGGTCGCGGTCATCTCGCAGACCTCGCCGTTGAGACACTCGGTCACGACCGTGTCGTCGCTCCAATAGCCGCAGCTGTCGAGCTTGGCGATGCCGCTCGGCTCGTACAGCTTGCTCATGCCGAAGCACCCCAAGTTCTCCGTCGGGACGCACTCGCAGCGGGCGTCTCCCGCGGTCGCCTCGGTGCACTGCTTGCCATGGTCGCAGGTCGAAAAGACCCCGAGGTCCTCGCCGCACGCGTTCTTCAGACGCACCACCGTCGCGTCCGTCGGGTCACACACGCGGAGCTTCTCGTCCTCGCAGCTGCCGATCAGCGTACACGTTGTCTCGCCCGCGCTGTCGTCGCAGGTCGCGACGCCGCATGGGTACGTGCTGCCGGTGAGCTCGCCGCAACCGTCGACCCAGTAGACATGGCTCGGGTCGTCGTCCACGCAGACCGTCGCGGTATTGCCGCCGCACACGTCGGTTGACACGCAGCGCGGCGTGCCCTCGGCCTCGCTGCAGGCATAGCCACTGCCGCACGGAATGGTGCTGCTCAGGACCTCGCCGCACGCGCCCAGCCACTTGATGACCGACAGATCGCTGGGGTCACAGAATTTCTGGGCGGCGCCGATGCACGGGTTGGGGTCGACGCACGTCGCCTCACCCAGGCTGTCGTCGCACGCGAAGCCCGCCCCGCACGGCACCGTGGACGCGCTCAGCACCCCGCAACGGTCGAGCCAATAGAGGTTCTCGGGGTCGGCGGGATTGCAGGCGAGGGTGGTATTGCCGGCACACGACGGGGCGAGCGTGCAGGTCGCTTCGCCCTCGGAGTCATCGCAGACCGAGGTGGCGCCGCAGCTGAAGACGTTGCCGTTCGGTACGCCGCAGTGGTCGAGCCAGACGACCTTCGAGGGCTGGGCGGGGTCGCAGACCTTGGTGGCGTTCCCGGCGCACGACGGCGCGAGCTTGCAGGTCGCCGAGCTGCCGCCATCGACACAGATGGAGGTGGCGCCACAGCGAGTCGCGACCCGCAGCGGTGCGCCGCATGTGTCTTCGAACCAGGTCGCGGTCGGGTCCTCGGGGACGCAGACCGTCCCGCCGATGCCCGCGCACGGATCGGGAATGGGCTTGCAGGCGACGTAGGGGCCCGTGTCATCGCAGAGCGCGTCGTCGCCGCACGGGGTCGTCACGGTGGACACGGCGTCGCAGCGGTCGCGCCAGCGGATGACGTTGGGGGTCGCGGGGTCGCAGTACTTCGTCTTCAGGCCCTCGCACGAAGTGTTCGTGACGGTGATCTTCACGCGCAGCGGTTGGCCGTTGGTACCCAGCAGCGCCGGGTCGGCCGTGGTGACGGTGCCGAGCGGCGCGACGTCCTGGTAGACGGCGACCCAGAGCGCCTCGGTCGGCAGGACGAAGCGACGCAGGTTCACGGTCGCATGGACCTTCGGGCTCGTGTCGATGGCGAGGACGCCGAGGACCTCGCCGGGGGAGCCGCTCGCGTCGGCGTGAACGGCTACGATGGCGGGGAGCTCGTCGACGTCGACCTCGTCGAGGGCGATCTTGTAGCCGAAGCTGTTGAGGGTCTGGTCGGTGACGGTGAGGGTGTTCTCGGGCGCATAGAGCGCGGTGAAGGTCGCCGTCACCGGGTCGCCAGCGAGGTCGAGGACGGGCGCGTCGAGGTCCGGGGCGTCGTTGGCGTTGGCGTAGAGAGCGGCCGTCAGGGCGGCGGGGACCCACGAGCGCGGGAGATCGACGCGGATGGAGTAGGCGCGCGCGTTGCGGTCGAAGAGGCGCTCGGTGCCGATGACGGTGCCGCCGGCATTGCGGATGACGAGGTAGGTCGGGATGGTCGAGATGGCGGCCGTGACGCTGACCGAGGGCGGTGAGATGGTCAGCGTTTGGTTCTCGGCGAGGATGGCGTTCGGCTCGGCCGGGGGGAGGGATACGTCGAGGATCCCATAGACGGGCTTGCCGGAGGCGCTGAGCATGACGGGATCGGGTCCGTCGACGCGGGTGTCGGTGGCCGTGAAGGCGCCGTCCGCGGGGCTGTCGACGTGGAGGGAGACGCCGAGGCGCAGGCCCTGGGTGGCGGCGAGGGCGCCGACCGCCGGGTCGAGCGGCACGACGATGTTGGTGTGGGTGCCGGCGGTGAGGAAGACCGCGCCCGCGAGGGTGTGGCTGTCGGCGAACTCGTGCCAGATGGCGACCCAGCCGTCGACGCTGACGGTGGCGCTGGCGACGGTGAAGGCGGCCGGATCCGCGAGAAGACCGCCCGTGGCTTGAAGGCTGCCGACGGGGCCGGTCGGGCCGGCGGGAGCGTCGGAGTTACAGGCGGTGGAAAAGGCGGCGCAAGCGAAGGCGGCCGCGAGTGCGGCGAAGCGGGCGTGGGGCATGGAGACGGCTCCGGTCGCGGTGGATAGGCGTGCGCGCAGACGGACGGTGTCGAGGCGGCGACCCGGCGCACGGGTGAGGGCGGAAACGCCCTAGCCTGTGCGCGGGGCGGCCGCAATGCGGAGGTTGCGGGACGCGACCGCGACCCCAACGACACCCCAACGACCCGCGGCGGCCGCACGCTACGGCTTGCACCCGTCGGCGGCGTTCCAGGTGTTGCCGTCGGGACACGCGCACGCGCCGCAGAACGGGCCGCAGAAGGCGGGCGTGAAGGTGCCGCCGGTGGCGAGGCAGAGGAGCTGGTGCTTGGGCCAGCAGCCGTAGGTCGGATTCCAGGCGCCGCCGTCCAGGCAGTCGCAGCCGCTCGCGTCGCTCCACAGCCCGTGGCTCGCCTCGCAGCGCGTCTTGTCGCTCGTGCCGGCGCCGCAGATCGTATGCGCCGCCATGCAAGAATCCGCAGTGCCGTGGAGGTTCTCGCAGTCCTTGCCGGTGCATGGGCACCAGCCGCCCTGGTAGCTGCACGCATTGCCATCCCATCGATACCCCCACGCGCGGTCGCACTCCTCGGTGCCGAACGTCACGTCCTCGGGCGCACACGGGTCCGTGCACTCAGCGCTCTTCGTGGCTTCGTCCGCCACGCACGCCATGCCGCCGCACGGGATCTGGACGGTCGCGACCGTGCCGCAGCCGTTGTCGCCCGTGCCCTCGATGCACGTCGTCGCCATGCCCTGGGTGCACCCCGGATCGCATGCGGCGGGCGGGTCGCAGATCGGCGCGCAGGCCGCGCGGTGGCTGTTGTAATCGACCGTGCACATATCGTGGTCGTCGCAGGTCTCCCAGGTCCAATTCAGCCTCGGGCAGCCGCGGGCGTCCATGCCGCTCGTGCAATTGCCCGCGCGGTTGTCGCTGCAGGTCGGGACACAATTCGAGGGAACCGGATCGCAGCAATCGAGGCGCGAGGTGGCTTGGGCGACCCCCTGGCACGCGAGCTCGCACGGACACCACCAGTTGCGGTCCGCGCCGCAGACCTCGCCGTCGTCCATGTTGTCGCACGTGGCGGCGCACGCGATGCTGCAGGTCGTGCAGCCATTCGCGTCGGTCCAGGCGGACTTTGTGGGGCACGTGCACGACTTGTTTTCGGCGCCCCAGGTTCCTTGCGTCGCGGTGCAAAGGACCTGCTTCGGATTAGTCGTGGTCACCACTTTGGCGACGCAGCCTTGAGTTGCGTTCCAGGTCTCGTCGGTGCCGCAGGCGCAGGTCTCGCTCGCGCTCGCCCATGTGCCGCCCGTGTCGGTGCAGAGCACCTCGGCGGCGCTCGGGGTGGGTGTTTGCGCGCCGTGTTTGCCGCCGTCGGTGCACGCGCCCGCGGTCGCGACGAGCGTGACGAGGGTGAGCAGGGTCGAGGTCAGGGTTGGCGGGTGTCGCGGGTCCATGGGGTCTCCGGGGGGGCGGGCGGTAGGCGGCGCGGGCGGGTCGCAGAGCAGCATTCGCGCCGAGAAACGTGGGCCCGCGGGACCGCGGAACATGGGGGCGTGCGCCGTCCCACGCTCCTGGGAGGTGGGTAGAATCTCTACGTCGCATACCGAATCGTCGACGGCGCGCGGTCCGCGCGCGCTTGGCGACGGGGGAGCTTCGACTTAGCATGGGCCATGCTCCAACGGTGGGTCGCAGTGGTGATGCTCGTGTCGGCGTGCGGGCGCGAGGCGGTGCCCGAGGTAGCTGCCGAAGGCGCGCGAGACGCGACGGCGCCGCCGGCGGCGACCGAGGTCGTCGAGCCCCGAGCGGACGCCCCCGACGTCGGCCCACCGGACGTGGCGGAGGGCGCGGCACCCGCGATCGACGCGGCCGTGGCGGGGTTGGATGGCGCCGCGGGGCCCGAGGCGAGCGCGCCCGAGGGGGCGATTGCGGTCGAGCGCTTCGAGGGTCCGGCGCTCGATGCGATGGTCTGGAACCCGGGCAGCGATCGCTACCGCGTCGGCTCGGGCGACGTCACGGCCGACGGCGTCGAGAACCACCCGCTCTGGCTGCGCCGTCCGCTGCCGTGTGACGTGCGCATCGCGTTCACGGCGTGGGCCGAGACGGCCGCGGGTGACATCAAGTTCGAGGTCATGGGGGACGGCGCTGCGGCGGGGAGCGCCCCGCCCGCGCTCGCCAGCGGCCCGTATCGACCGAGTGGGTACGTCTTCATCATGGGCGGATGGGGCAACACGACGAGCGTCATCGCGCGCGGTGACGAGCGGGACGGGCGGCTCGCGGTCGAGCGCAGCACGCGCGTCGTGCCGGGGCGCCGCTATCAAATGACGATCGAGATCGAGGGCGAGATCGAGGGCGGCGAGCTGCGCTGGTTCGTCGATGGCATCGCGTTCCTGCGTGCGCGCGATCCGAATCCGCTGTGCGCGCCCGGGCATGCGCTGTTCGGATTCAGCGGGTGGGAGAGCCGCGTGCATTTCGACGACCTGGTGGTGACGCCGCTGCCGACGGCGACGGTGCGCGGGTGCGCGGGGCTCGAGCCGGAATTCGTCGCGGGCAAGCGCTCTGTGCCCTTCGCGAACGCACCACGCTTGCCGTTCGCGACTCTGCCCGAGGGGCTCGGTGGTCGCGATGCGGCCGGGAATCGGGTGGCGCTCGACACGCTGCGCGGGCGGCCGCTGGTCCTCAACCTGTCGGCGCCCTGGTGCGGGAGTTGTGGCGAGGATGCGGCGACGTTGGCGGCGCTGTCGACGCGGCTCGGCGGGGACGTGGCGTTCGTCGTCCTGACGCCCGAGCCGCTCGGGACGGAGGCCACGCGGAGCGGGGCGTTGACCGTGCTGGTCGACGCGCCCGAGGCGGGTTCGCGGGGTTCGGGCGGCGGGTCGGGCGTGCTCGGGCCCGCGGCGGCACGGCTCGGGGTGACGATGGTGCCCGAGACATTTCTCTTCGACGCGGCCGGCCATCTGCGCTGGCATTTCCCGGGGCCGCGCGATTGGGGCTCGGCGGACGCGGAGGCGTGCGTGCGTTCGCTGGGGGTGGCGCGGTAGCCGCGCAGGCGCGGGTCAGAACTTGACGAGCTCGGTGCGCGTGTCGGGCTCGGGCACGCGCGCGGCGTGCGCGACGAGGGCGCCGAGGCGCTCGAAGAAGAGGGCGGTGATGCGGGCGTCGAGCCCGGGGAGGAGCGCCTTCTGGAAGTAGTCGTGGCGGAAGAGGAAGCTCACGACGACCAGGCCGTCCATCACGTCCTGGGTGACGAGGTGGCGGCGCTTGACTTCGCGCGCACGGTGAATCGCGAGTGCTTTCGCGAGCATCCATTCGAAGACCATGCGCCCGAAGCCGGCCTCGAGGGTGTCGGCGATGAGCAGCTCCTTGGCCATCAGCCCGTGGTGGAGGTGGTCCCGAAAGAGCGAGCGCTGGTCGGGACGCTCGAGCGGATGGACGATGCGCGCGAAGTCGGGGCGAAGGGTCGCGAGCGCGTGGAGCGCGTGGTCGAGGCCGTCGGCGCGCACGAGGAGCTCGGCGGTCGGGGCGGGGACCTGCTGCTTCATCTGCTGCATGGCGGTCGTGATGGTGGCGGCGATCGCGGCGAGGTCGGCGCCGAGCGTCGGGCCAGGGTCGGGGGTGGCGTCGGAGGTATGCGGGGAAGGGGCGTCGGTGTGGGGGGCAGGGGTGCCGCGTGCGGCGGCGATCGCTCGGGCCATCGCGACCAGCGTGGCGCTCGGATCACGCGCGTGCGCCTCGTCGTCGACGATCGCGTGGAGCGTCTCCTCGATGGCTTCGTAGGCGGTCCAGTCGAGGGTCTGGCCGCCCTGGAACTTGATGATCGGACGCACGTTCGGGAGGCGTCCGGCGAGCGCGGCGACCTCGCGCAATTCGTCGAGCGACTCGCTGAGCAGGCGCCCCTCGCGCGCCTCGGCGAAGCCGCGGCACTCGCGTTGGATGGTGACGGCGATGCCGCGCGGCGTCGCGATGAACTCGTACGGGAAGATGCGGCAGGGGCGCGGCTTGAGGGTCGGGCCGATCTCGGCGTGGATGCGGCACCGCCGATCCTCGGTGAGAAAGACGCACGAGCCGCCCGCCGAATGGCAGAGGACCTGGGTGCCGACGGCGGCGCCGGGGAGCGACAGAAAGAGCCCCTTCGTGGATCCGGTCGCGGCCTCGAGGCGCGCGAGGTGCGGCTGGAGCGCGGCCAGCTCGCCCGCGTTCACCGGACCGACGTTGTGACCGCCGCAACACGAGCCGCACATCGTGCACGTGAAGCGCGCCTCGGGGCGCGTGAGGAACGGAACGTCCGCGACCGCGTGCGCGACCATCGCTTGCGTCGCGGCGCCATCGTCCGCGAGCCGGCGCGCTTCGGGTGTCTCGAGGAGGTGCAGTTTCGTGAAGCCCTCGAGCGCGCGCGCGAGCGACTCCGGCTCACCACCGACGCGCGCGGCCAGCGCGTCGAGCGTCTGCGAGATATCGAGCGCGCGCGCCACCTTCGCCCCGCGCGCGTCGAGCTTCACGCGCCGCCCGAGCGCCACATCGACGACGGTACACGCGTCGGCCGGCAGCGGCTCGAGGCGGATGTCGGCGCGCAGCGGCGGGACGTGCTCTGCCTCGTCGCCCTCTTCGAAACGGCTCGCGGTCGTCATGCCCAGCCCTTACCACGGGTCGCCCTCGCCTCGCGATGCGCGATGCGCTATGCCCGACGCATGACCCTTCAGTTCGTCGACGCCAACGGCATTCGCTTCGCCTATCTAGAGGAAGGGACCGGCCCGCTGGTTCTCCTCCTGCACGGCTTTCCCGACACGCCCCAGACCTGGGACGCGACGCGGCCCGCCCTGGCGCGCGCCGGTTTCCGCGCGGTCAGCCCGTTTCTGCGCGGCTACCAACCGACGTCGCTCGCGCCTGACGACCGCTATGGCATCGACGATCTGGGCGCCGACGCGGTCGCGCTCATCGCGGCGCTCGGCGAGACCGCGGCCATCGTCGTCGGGCACGATTGGGGCGCGGTCGCGGGCTATTCCGCCGCGGCGCTCGGCGGCCCCGAGCGCGTCCGTTTCCTCGTCACGGTCGGGCTGCCGCACCCGGCCGGCGTCAAGTTCCGCCCGCGCATCGCCTGGGGTGCGCGTCACTTCGCGACGCTCAAGCTCCCGGGTGCCGCGCGTCGCCTCGTGCGCCACGACGGCCGCGGCGTCGAGCGCCTCATCCGGCGTTGGTCACCGCGCTGGGACCTGCCGGTGCACGAGGCCGACGCCGTCAAGGCGTGCTTCGGCGATCCGGCAGCGGCGCGCGCGGCCGTTCGCTACTACCACTTCCTCAGCCCGCGCCCGACCCCGTCATTGCGCCTCAAAGTGCAGGTCCCGACCGTCGCGTTCGCGGGCACCGACGACCCGGCGCTCGTGCCGGCCGACTACGAGCGCGCGCGCCGATGTTTCGCCGGCGACTATCGCGTCGTCGAGATGCCCGGCGGGCACTTCATGCACCGCGAGCATCCGGAGGTCTTCGTGCCCGCACTCGTCGACCTTCTCGCGCCCTTCCGGCCCTAGGGCGCGCCCCTCGCGGCGATTACCCCGGAGGTGAACGCGATTACCCCGGAGGTGAACGCGATTACCCCGGAGGTAAACGCGCGTCGAGCATCACCTCAAGCCCTTCATGAGGTTGCGGTTCTTCGGGATCGCGATCTTCGCTTCGGCCTTCTGGCGCTTGTGTGCGTCGAGCATGAGCTTGTCCAGGTGCTTCTGTTTCGCGAGCTGGTTGGCGTAGTAGCTCTTGGCGAGCGAGTCGCCGACCCGCGTGCCGCCGTTCAATTTGGTCGCCAGCTTGTCGGTCATGTAGCCGGTGTAGAGGCCGAGGCCGAAGGCGCCCGCGCCCGCCACGACGAGGGGTCCGGGGCCGGCGGACGCGCAGTAGATGCCGACCGGCGTGGCCCCGGCGCTGACGCCCGCGCCCGCGATGGCGGGGGCCCGGAGCCACTTCACCAGCTCCATGGCGTCCTTGGCGCCGGCGATGCCGCCCCAGCTGTCCATGAAGGTGGCGACGCTGTCGTCGGCGGCGTCGAGGCCGAGGGGGTCGACCGCGTTCACGGGGTCGCCGTCGACGTAGGCATAGAGGTTCGTCGAGCTGGCCCCGAGCAGGAGCGGATCGCGGCTCGTGAAGCGCCCCGTCGCCGGGTCGTAGGTGCGGTGGCCCAGCTCGACGAGGCCGGTGTCGGCGTCGGCGAGGGCGCCCGCGAAGCCGAAGGGCTGGAAGCCGGGGGCCGTGTCGGTGACCGTGCGACCGAAGGCGTCGTAGGTCAGCTCTTGCGCGATGGCGCCGGTCGCGGCGTCGATGACCAAGCGCACGCTGCCGAGGTGGTCGGTGACGAGGCGGTAGGTCTTTCCTTCCGCGACCGCGACCATCGCGATCGGGGTCGTGGCGTCGGCCCAGAGGAAGACGGCCGTCAGGACGCCGGCCGCGTCGCGGAGGCCGACGAGGCGGCCCTCGTCGTCGTAGAGGTAGCGCGTCGTGACGACGCCATCGACCGCGCGGGTCAGGCGTTGCCCGAGAAGGCGCGTGTAGGCGACGACGGTGCCGTCGGCGAGCGTGGTCTCGACGAGGTGCCCGAGCGCGTCGTAGGCGTAGGTCGTCACGTCGCCCGTGGCGGTCGTCACGCCCTCGAGCTCGCCGTCGGGACCGTAGGCGTACGTACTCGCGCCGTGGCTCACGAGGCGATCGCGGACGTCAGGCACACCCGCGAGCGTGCCGCGGTCATCGGTCACGGTCAGGCGGTTGCCGTTCGCGTCCCAGGTCGCGGCGAGGCGCGTGCCGCCCGCGTCGGAGACGCTCGTGAGGCGCCCGTCGGCGTCGTAGGCGAAGGTGAGGGTCGTCTCCCCACCGGTCGGTGTGGTCTCGGTGACGCTGGTGATCCGGCCGAGCGCGTCGCGCACGAACGCCTCCCGATAGAGGACCGTCTCGCCGACGCGGGCGGCGTGATCGGCGAGCGCGCCGAAGACGTCGTGATCGAACGTCTCGTGGGCGACGCCGAGGGAGGCGCCTTCGACGAGACCGCTCGCCGGGTCGCGCGTGAGGGTCAGCGGGCCGGCGACCGTCATGAGGTCGTCGGCGTCGTAGTCGTAGGTCGTCGTGACGTCGGCGACCTTGCGCTCGCGAACGAGCAGGCGGTCGTCGTAGCTGCGCGTGACCGTGACGGGCGCGTCGCCCGTGCGCGTGACGGCGATGGGGAGCGGGCCGTCGTAGCTGACGGTCTGGATCCCGGAGGGGTCGGCGATGGTCGCGAGGCGGCCGCCGGCGTCGTATGTGAACGTGGTTGACATTTCGTCGTGGCTCAGCGTTTGGAGGCGCCCGGCGACGTCGTAGGCCATCGCGACCGTGCGGCCGTCGGCGCGCGTGCGCAGGGTCGGCTGGCCGGCGCGGTCGTAGGCGAACGTGATGGTGTCGGGGGTCTCGGGGGCGCCGAGCGAGGGCGGGGTGAAGCTCGCGAGGTGGTCGTCGAGCGTGTAGGTGAGGACGTTCGGCGTCGCGCCCGCGGGCAGGCCCGGCGGGGTCATGGCGACGAGGCGCCCGACGGGATCGTAGGCGTAGGCGACGACGGCGCCCGAGGGGCGGGTCATGGCGGTCGGGCGCTCGGCGAGGTCCCAGTCGAGGCCGAAGGTGCGGCCCGCGGGATCGACGATCGTGGCGACCTGGCCCTGGGCGTCGTAGGTGACGGAGGCGGTGCGCGCGCCTTGGACGAGGTGCGTCACTCGGCCCTGTTCGTCGTAGCCGAGCGTGGTCGGCGCGCGTCCGGGAGCGCTCTCGGCGAGGACGAGCCCGGTGTCGTCGATGGTCGCGGCGGTGACGCGGCCGCCGGCGCTGGTCGCGGCGAACTGCAGCGTCGCGGCGTCGAAGGTGGTCGTGGCGGCTTGGCCGCCGATGCTTGTCGTCTCCGAGACGTTCGTGCCCATCAGGAGATCGAACGGGTCGAGGGCCTGGCGGGTGCGGGCCTCGGTCACGACGAACGTGCGGCCGCCCGGGGTCGTGAGGACGTCGCGCGCGACGAAGGCGGCGTTGAGTCCCCAGAGCGGGTCGAGGCCGTATTGCTGGGTTCGCAGCGAGCCGTCGGGGTTCGTCGTGGCGATGGTAGCGGTGCGCGCCGTCGGCAGCGAGTCGGCCTTGACGGCGACGCGCTGGACGGTCCCGTCCGGGTAGGTGAAGACGCGCTCAGCCCCGCCATCGGCGGCGTAGCGGAGCTCCTGACGGAAGGTGTGGCCCTCGGCGTCGGCGAGCGTGACCCTGACGCCGCCCTCGGGGAGCTCGGCGCGCGTGAGGAGCTTGGCGTTGGCGGCGGCGTTTTCGTCGCGGATGAGGCGCCCCTCGGGGTCATAGGTGAAGGCGTGGCGACGGCCATCGGGTTCGGTGAGCGAGGCGAGGAGGCCGCCGGGCGCGTAGCCGAGGAGGGTCGTCTCGCCGGCCGGATTGATGAGCGCGGTGAGCTGGCCGTCGGTGATGACGAGCGTCGTGCGGGCGCCGTAGGGACCGACGATGGCGGTGGCGATGCCGGCGGGGTCGCGGGCGATGGTGGTCACGAGGTCGTGCGCGTCGGCGACGCCGATGAGGCGCGCGGCCGCATCGTAGGCGAACGTGAGCAGGGTCGCGCCGGTGAGGGCGCTGACGGTGCGCGTGTGCTGGGCGTTCCGGTCGAAGACGTAGAGCTCGCTGCCGTCCTCGGACGGGACGACGATCTCGGAGGGCGGCGGCGGCGGATCGAAGCGCCGGATCCCGTTCGCGTCGGCGATGTAGAGCGTGCCGTCGGGGGCGCGCGCAATGGACTGTGGGGCCAGCTCGGCCGAGGTGGCCGGGTCGCCGTCGCCCGCGAAGCCGTAGACGTTCGAGCCGGCGATGGTGCTGATGACGCCGTCGGGCCAGATGCGGCGAATGGTGTTCTGATTCGTGATCATATCGATGCTGCCGTCGGGGCCGACCGCGAGCGTGCGCGGGTTCGCGAAAAAGCCGAAGGCGAGCGCGATCGCGGCCTGGGAGGCGGGCATGAGGTCGCCGCCGTTGGGGACCATGCTCGGGGCGCCGCCGAGGAGGACCACGGCGCCGCTCGGCAAGAGGCGGAAGATGCCGTTGGCCGAGCCACCGATGGGCGGGAGGCCGATCGCGTCGGGGTCGACGACGTGGCCCGAGAAGACGACGCTGCCGTCGGCGAGCGGGACGAGTGGTGGGTAGCCGCTGTCGGAGACCGTCGCGACGGCGCCATCGAGGGAGCGGCGCGTGATGCGCGCGAAGTCGCTGAAGTAGCTCGAGCCGTCGGGGGCGAAATAGGGAAGGGCAAGGGTGGGGGCGGTGCGGATCGTGCCGTCGGGCGTGATGATGCGCAGGGCCGGCGGCGTGCGGTCATCCGCGGGGGGCTCGCGGCCGCCCGGCGGCGGCGGCAGCTGCGGAAACGGGTTCTGGCTGAGGACCCAGAGCGCGCCGTCGGGTGCGAGGCTGAGGCGCATCGGGAAGGCGATCGCGGCGGTGGTGGCGGGGCCGCCGTCGCCGGTGTTGGCCTCCGCGCCAGTGCCGGCGATGGTCGTGATGAGGCCGTCGGGCGTGATCTTGCGGACGCGGTGCGCGAAGACATCGGCGATGACGAGGCTGCCGTCGGGCAGGACGGCGAGGTCGGCGGGCTCCATCTCGGCGTCGATGGCGGGGCCGCCGTCGCCGAGCTTGGCGGGGTCGCGCGTGGGTCCGATGACGCCGGCGATGCGGGTGAGCGTGCCGGTCTCGCGCGCGACGATGCGGACGTCGTGGCGGGCGCTCCCGCTGCCGAGGTGAAGCGCGCCGGCGGTGAGGTCGAGCGCGTGGTGGGCCGAGAGGGTCCACTCGCCGAGCGCTGCGGCCGAGGCTCTGAGCGAGCCGACGACGCCGATCGACACCTGGGTGTAGGCGCCTTCGCCGCGGCCCGGGAAGGCGGTGACGGCGGCGGGATCCGTCGGCGCGGGCTGGCCGAAGGTCTTCTGCGGGAGGGCGGCGGGGTCGCCGATGCGCGTGAGCCAGTACTCGGCGGGGCGGCCGTAGTCGACGCGCACGGTGGCGCGGCGGGCGCCCTGGACGAGGCGGCCGTAGCCGTCCTTGCCGTCCCAGAGGAAGCGGTGCTCGAGCTTGGGAACGAGCGCGGCGGCCTCGTAGCGCACGCGGGTGCGCTGGCCGGCGACGGTGATCGTGACGTCGATGCTGGTGATGTCGGACGGGACGGCGTCGCCGATGAGCGGCACGCGGATGGTGTCGCCGTCGAAGCGGCCGCGGGCGCGGCTGGATTCGTAGTGGAGGGCAAACGGGGTGCCGACGAGCGGGAGCTCTTCACCCAGGACCTGGTGCTCGGTGCGGATGATCGAGCCGGCGTCGGGGCCGCAGTTCGGGTAGCAGCTCTTGACCTCTTCTTGGCCGTCGCTGTCGCCGCCGCCGCCCTTCTTGGGCGTGGCGGGCGGGGGTGGCGGGGGAGGCGGCGGCGGGGTGGGGCGGAGGTCGTCGGGGATGGGGAGGTTGTTGCGCTGGTAGTAGTTGAGGTCGTGCGGCGAGAAGTGGGTGATGCGGGCGCGCCAGAGGCTCTCGCCCGGGGCGAAGCGGGCGGCGATGGCGCGGCGCTCGTCGAGCGTGAAGTCGTGAAGGACGAGGATCGCGTCGGTCTCGGCGATCGCGTCGCCGTCGAGGTCGAGCTCGGCGAGGCCGTCGGTGTGGTCGGTGACGGCGATGACGAGGCCGTCCTCGTCGGCGGTCCAGACGTTCTTCGCGGTGTCGAAGCTGCCGTTGGGGACGATGGTGCCGACGGGGATCGCGAGGAAGTTGTCGACGTGGATGGGGACCGGCTGGCTCAGCTCGACGGTGGTCGCGCCGAGCGCGAGCGCCTCGTCCGAGGACACGTCCACGCAGTAGGTGTAGGCGCTCGTGGCGGGGAGGGTGGCGGGCATAGCGGCGGGGCCGTTCGCGCCGACGGTGTACTCGGTGAGGCGCACGGACATCGACGGGAGCTCGACGAGGGAACCGTCCGGGAGGCGGGCGTGGGCGCGGGTGTCGGCGGGGAAGACGAGGCTCGCGGTGCGGTCGCCGTCGTCGTCCTGGTCGAGGCTGCCGGTGGCGACCTGGGCCTCGGCGCTGTCCATGTGAATGGCGTTCACAGTTGGGTCGAGGGGGCTGACGACGAGGTCGCCCAAGACGGTGACATCTTGGCGCTCGGCCGGGACGACGCGCGACAGCGGCGGGTAGCCGTCGCCGGTGACCGTGAGCGTGAGCGGGGCGCCGCCGTTGACGGCGAGGTCGAAGGCACCGTCGGCGCGCGTCAGGGTGGCGCCGAATTCGGGGTGATCGGCGATGGCGACGCGCAGCGCGGGGACGGGGGTCGTGTCGGCGAGGATGACGCGGCCGCGGAGGACGGCGATGCGCTCGGGGACGAGGGCGTCGGCTGCGACGCCGGTCTGGACGGCGTTGGGGCCCATATAAAGGAAGGAGACTTCGTCGGCGAGGGTGGCCGAGGGGGTGGTTGGGGCCGGGGGCGGGACGAGGACCGGGAGCTCGGTCTCGGTCTCGGTTTCGGTCTCGGTCTCGGTCTCGGTTCCGATCTCGGTTCCGATCTCGGTCTCGGTCTCGGAGCCGGTCTCGGTCTCGACCTCGGGCTCGATCTCGGACTCGATCTCGGATTCGGTCTCGGTCTCGATCTCGGACTCGATCTCGGATTCGGTCTCGGTCTCGGTCTCGATCTCGGACTCGATCTCGGACTCGGACTCGGTCTCGGACTCGGTCTCGATCTCGATCTCGATCTCGGACTCGGTCTCGATCTCGATCTCGATCTCGATCTCGATCTCGGACTCGATCTCGGTCTCGCTCCCGAACGCCGTATCCGCGACGTCCGCCACGGCGTGCTCGTCCGGGCATCCCCCGAGCACCAACGCCCCGACCGCCAGCAACGCCATCATCCTGCGCGACATAGACCGCCCCCTTGCTGCCTCGGCCCCCGAACGCGGAACACGTTCGCCCGGCCAAGCGCCCGCGAAACGCCCCAGAGACGGCCGAGGCACCCTATCACAAAAAGAGCGCGCACCCGCACGGCCTGTGCTCCGCGCGCATCCCCCATTGCCGCGCGCCGCGAGATCGCCGAGAACCCCCCGCGTGAAGCCGCCTGACCCGCCCGCGCCCGACCCGCCCGCGCCCGACCCCGACCCAGCCCTCGGCGAGCTCACCCGCGACCGCCTCACCCGCGACGTCTGGCTCTGGCAACGCCAGAAGGGCCATCGTTTCTCGGTCGATGACGTCGCGACCGCCTACGTCGCGGTCCAGGCGTGCCCCGCCGCGCGCACCGTGCTCGACCTGGGCTGCGGCATCGGCTCGGTGCTCCTCCACCTCGCCTGGTCCCTCCCCGACGCGACCCTCCTCGGCATCGAAGCCCAGGCCGTGTCGTTCGCGCTCCTCGCGCGCAACGTCCGCGACAACGCCCTCGGCGCGCGCGTCGCCATCGTCCACGGCGATCTGCGCGACCCCGCGACCTGGCCCGCGCCCCCCTGGGACCTCATCACCGGCACCCCGCCCTACTTCCCGCTCGCTGCCGCGCTCGAGGCCGAGGACCCCCAGCGCGCCTACGCCCGCATCGAGTACCGCGGCGGCGTCGAGGCCTACGTCGCCACCGCCGCCAGTCTCCTCGCGCCCGCGGGCCGCCTCGTCCTCTGCGGCGACCACCGCGCCGAGCACCGCGTCCTCGCCGCCGCCCATGTGAACGCCATTCACATCGTCTCGCGCACCGACGTCATCGCCCGCGCCCCGAACCCCCCGCTCTTCTCGATCTGGACGCTCGCGCGCCCGCCGCGGGCCCTTTGGCGCACCCCGACGCTCCCCGCGCTCTCGACGCTCACGATCCGCGATCAGACCGGTCAGCGCACCCCCGAAGCCGCCGACCTCCGCGCCTTCTCGGGCCTCTGATCGGCCGCGCGGCGCCGCCGCCCCCAAAGGCGACCGCACGTTGAGATCCTTTGAGACACGCCCCGCAGCACGGCTTGTTAGGTTGCAGCCCACGGCCTTCCGCGCTACCCGTCGCGCACCCTTCCGCCTCCCGAGGTACCCATGCCCCGCTCTCTCGCAACGCTGGCCCGCATGGGCCCCTCGGCACCCGGCCGTCGCCTGCCCCTCACCCTCCTCACCCTCCTGGCACCCGCCTGCGTCGTCGGCGCCGGCGCTTGCAGCGACGACCCCGAGCGCGCCTTCTGCGGCGACGGCAAGGTCTCGGGCAACGAGGTCTGCGATCCACTCCACGACGCGAACTGCGGCTTCGACTGCAAGCTCGAGCCCCCCGTCGCCGAGCTCTGCGACAACACCCGCGACGACGATAGCGACGGACAGACCGACTGCGCCGACAGCGACTGTTTCACGAGCCTGTCGTGCCTCCCGTCGCCCTGCGGCAACGGCCAGATCGACCCCGGCGAGGAGTGCGATCGCGGCGCCGAGAACGCCGCCGACGCGGCCTGCTCGCCGACCTGCACGGTCGACGCCGCCAAGAGCTGCGCCCCGCGCGCGCCCGTCGATCTCACCACCGTCGCCAGCCACCCGACCGGCGACACCTGGCACCACACCTTCGCGCCGACCCAGACCCGCGCGTCGCTCGTCGGTGGCGTCTTCCCGGTCGCCTGCGTGGCGGTCGCGCGCCTGTTCGACGGTGAGGCCCTCTTCACGTTCGCGCCCCCCGAGGCCGGCAGCTACGAATTTTCCACCGCGCACGCGGGCACGACCGTCGATACCGTCGTCTATACAGCGCGCGACTGCGGACGTGGCGGCCTGACGGCCTGCAACGACGACGACGCCGTCGGCGGCTCGCGCATCGTCCTCGCGGATCTGCCCGCCGGCCGTCCCGTCTTTCTGGCCGTCGCGTACGCGGCCGGAACCGCCGGCGACCGGGTCGCGCTCTCGATCACGAAGGTCCCAGGCGTCGCAGCCGCCGGCGAGGCCTGCGCGGCGAACGTCTGCGCAAGCGGCCTGCGCTGCGTCGGTGGCGCCGCGGCCGCTCGCTGCGCCGCGCCCGCTGCGCCCGTCATCACCTCCGCGCTTCCGACCCGGGTGCGGCCCGACACGCTCGAGGTCGCGCTGGAGGTCACCGATCCCGATCTGGATCTGGCCGGCTACGGCGACAACCTCGCGTTCCTCGTGCCGCCCATCCCGAGCGCCGAGGGCCACTACGCGCTGACGCTCGCGCTCACGATCCCCGATTCGGACTGGGACGGTACCCCCGACGTCAACGGCACCATCCCGCTCGCCGTCTACGACGCGCTCGGCCACACGAGCGCCCCCGTCGACCTCGCCTTCGAGCCCTTCCCCGCGGCGACGACGGCCGCTGTCGGCGCGCCCTGCGATCTGGCGGGCGCCGCCATCGTCTGCGAGTCGCTCTACGCGTGCACCGCCGCCGCGAACGGGGCCGTCTGCGCCGACCCGGTCGCGCCGATCCTCACGGCCATCACGTGGCGCAGGACCGCATGGAATCAGCTCGCCATCACCATGCACGGCTCGGACGTGAACGCCGATGTCGTCGCGGCCGAAGGACAATTCGGGAGCTACGGCGGCGACAACGACAACCTTTGGGGGAGCCCGCTGACCCCGTCGCCGATCGGCCACACGGAGTTCGAAGGCACGTTCCTCCTCGACGATCAGGGACGCTTCGGCTCCCAGATCGGCTGGGTCGGACTCGTGCTGCGCGACGCGACCGGCCGCGTCTCGAACAACCTCTACGTCGACTTCGACCGCCCCGCCGATCCGCTCGCGACCGGCAGCGCGTGCGATCCCCTCGGCGTGGCGAGCGTGTGCGGCGACTCGGACACGTGCGCGGCGGACGGCTTCGGCGACTGGCGCTGCGAGCCCGCGCTCGACCCGGTGATCGAGGTGCTCGAAGGCACGCTCGCCCCCGACGGCAGCGGCGCGATCCACGTGCACCTCCGGGCGTCCGATCCCAATGCGGACGTCACCTCGCTGACGCTCGAATGGGGCGACGGGACCTGGGCCTCGTTTGCGGTGCAGACGTTCCTGACCGGCGCATTCCATCCGTCGCTCTACGGGCGGCGCGCGTTCGATATCGACGTCACTCTCGTCGGCTCCGACCTCGACCAAGCGATCCGCGGGCAGCTCAAGGACGCCACCGGGCGGGTGTCCCGCTTCGCCTTCGACACGCTCCGCCCCGAGCTCGCGTCGGGTGCCGCCTGTGGCTCCGAGGTCGACGGTCTCTGCAGCAATGACGCGGCGCTCGCGTGCGGTCTCGGTGACGTATGCGAGCGCGCGGTCGCTCCGATCCTCACCGACGTCAAGCTCGAGCGCGTCGACGAGTGGACGCTGCGGGTCATCGCGACGGGCACCGATCCCAACGGCGATGTCAGCGCCTTCTTCGTGTCCGAAGATGCCTTCGATCCGGCCGCCGTCGACTACGGGATCGAGTCGTTCGCGGAGGTCACGGGCGGCGCGAACTTCCGGGCGACCGGCACCACCTACGCCGGCGCTCAGGCCGTCAGCGTGCATGTGGTGGTCTACGACCGAACGCGCGCCGCCAGCGCAACGCGCACAGTGGCCGTGCCCGGCATCGTCAAGAAGGGTGGCGCCTGCACGACCGATCCGAGCGTCGCCATCTGCCAGCAGGGCACGCGCTGCGTGGCGGCCAAATGCGTCGCGACCGCGCCGACGCTGAGCGCGCTCACGGTCACGCTCGACCCCGACACGCGCCGGTCGGTCCACATCCATGCGACCGGGACCGATCCCGATCGCGACGTCGTCACGCTGCGCCTCGCGCTCGCCGGCGCGGGCGACGTGCCCTACGGCGCGAACCCGCTGATCCTCTCGCTCGTCGATCCGATGACGGGACCCGCCATCAGCTGGGAGGGCGACGCCTTCACGGTCGACCTCGATCTGCCCTGGACGCGCACCGACTGGATCGGCCTCTCACACGGCACCGGCGCGGCGCTCGACCGCTGGGTCAAGCCGTCGAACGCCGTGGCGTTCACGTTCGACCCGACGCTCGGGCTCGGTAGCGCCTGTAATACCAGCCGCGACACGTGCTACCCGGGAACGTCGTGCCTGGGAGGCACCTGCAAGCCCGACGCGGCGGGCGCGTGCGGGCCAGACCTGGTCGTGCACGCGATCGACGAGGTCGGGACCCCGACGGGCCCCGGCTGGGTCGCCGACTTCGCCCTGAGCGAGGTCTCGGTTGTCGACCCGAGCTGCGTCCTCTTCGGCGGCGCGCGCGAGGCGGTCTTCAGCTGGACGCCCAGCGAGGACGCGTTTGCGCAGATCGCGACCGATCTCCCGAACCAGAAGGGCCACGACGAGGTCGCCGTGCGCGAGGGCGGTTGCTTCGATTCCAGCCGCGACCTGGCGTGCGGCGACGACTGGGCCATCGACGGGAGCGGCGAGCCGACCGTGACCTTCGACGCGAAGGCCGGCACGACCTACTTCATCATCATCGAGAACTCGTGGCAGGAGGGCGGGCAGGTGCTGCTCCTGCCGCTTCCCTATCGCGCCGCGGGCGAGCTGTGCGACGCGACGGGCCTCAGCGATCACTGCCGGGCGGGGCTCGCGTGCCTGGGTGGAACCTGCAAGAGCGTGCGCCACCTCGGCGAGTCCTGCGGCACGGCGACCACCGCGTGTACGACCGGGCTCGTGTGCAGTGGCGGGAGCTGCGCCTCGGACGCGGCCGCGCCGTGCGGCGCCGACCTCGCGGGTCGCGTTCACGCCCTGACGGACGTCGGGGTCTCGGCGGCCGACGGGAGCTACCTCGTCACCTACGACACGCCCGCAGGCGATTCCTACGACGACGGCGTTTGCGCCGAGCGCAACTGGGCCGAGGCGGGTCCCGAATACGTCGTGTCGTGGACCCCCGCCGCGCCGGTGCGCCTCACGGTGACGACCGCGGGCGTGCTCGAGAACACCGTGGACACGCTCGTTTATGTGAGGCGCAAGGCGTGCCGCGATCCGAGCGCCGAGGTCGCGTGCTCGGACGACGCCGAGTGGGGTCTCTACCAGTCGACGGTCACCGCCGACCTCGTCGGCGGCGAGACGGTCTACGTCTTCTTGGACACGCACGCCGGGCAGACCGGATCCGTGAAGGCGCTGTTCGTGCCCGTCCCGCTCTACGGCCTGGGACAAGCCTGCGCCCTGGCCTCGAACGACTGCGCGCCCGGGCTCGCGTGCGCTCCAGGCGCGGGCGGCGCGGCGATCTGCAAGAAGGTGCTCGCGGCCGACGCGGCGTGTGGCGCCGTCGATACCCAATGCGGCCCGGGGCTCGTCTGCGACGCGACCGCGCATAGCTGCCGGGTGGACGACGACAAGCCCTGCGGGGACGTTGCGTATCTCGACGCGCGCGCCGCGGACACGGACGGCAACCCGAACGACGACGTCTTCGAGCTCAGCGTCGACGGCACCGCGCTCGAGCACCACGCGACCCCGAGCGGCGAGGCCTGTGCGGGTATGGGCCTCTACGGCGAGGTCGCGATCGGGGTCACCGCCGACGACGATTCAGTGCTCGAGGTCTCGGCACACTGGGACTCGCAGACCGCGGATTCGGTCTTCTACGTCCGCATGGACGCGTGCCTGAATCCGGCTGCGGAACGCTTCTGCCAGAGCACGAAACACCTGACGGACGCAGGCGCCGCGACCCCGATCGATGCGGGCCAGACGGCCTTCGTCTTCTTCGACGGCATCTCCGATTGGCCCAAGGCCATCCGGATCGCGCTCATCCCGCGCTAAGGCCTGGCAGACTCGGGAGATCGTCGCACCGCCCGCTGCACCGCTTCGATGACGGCCCGCACCGTCGGGGATCCGGCGCTGCGGGCGCGTTCGTAGGCGGCGAGCTCGAAGGGCGGGACGGCGGGATGTCCGCGCAGCCGAACGAGCCGGCCGTCGGCGAGCTCGCGTCGGATCGAGATCGCGGGAAAGCAGCCAAGGAAGCGCCCACCGGCCACGAGCTCGACGCCGCTCCGGAGCAGCTCGATCGTCGCCCCGATCGGTCGCGCCAGGCGCTCGTCAGGGAATTGATCGATCGGCCGACTCCCGGGCGGGTCAGCGAAGAAGCGCGGCACGACCCACGGGTGAGATAGGAAGTCGGCACGGCTCGCGCGCCCGCCGCCGAGCGCCGCCAGCGCGTGGTCCTGGCCGCAGACGACGACCGCCGGCGAGGTCCCGAGGACGTGGCGACGGAGCGCGTCGCTCGCGGCGCCTCCGACGGTGAACGCCACGTCGAGCTCGCCACGCGCGACCCCTTGGAGCAGCCGATCCGGCGGTTGCTCGAAGCACGACGGAACGACGTCCGGGTGCGCGGTGACGAGCGCGGTGAGCGCGGCCGGGAGCACATCGAGCGACAGCACCTCCATGGCGCCGATGCGGAGCGGCCCGCGGATCGCGTGAACCGCGTCGTTCGCATCGCGCGCGAGCGCAGCCGCGTCGGCTAGGATGACGCGGGCCCGCTCGAGCACGCGCTCGCCCGCGTGCGTCATCTGCACCGAGCGGGTCGTGCGCTCGAGCAGGCGCACGCCGAGACCGGCCTCGAGACCGGCGATCGCCTTCGACAGGGCGGGCTGCGTGACGTGCACGGACTCCGCCGCGCGCGCGAAGCTGCCGGCGCTCGCGACCGCGACGAAGTAGCGAAGGTGGCTGAGTTCCATTCCGCTATCATTCCACGAAGGAATCAATCCGTGTCGAATTATTCACTTCTAGGCATGAGCAGCACCGGCCATTGTCGACGCACGGAGGTCGTATGCGGCATGGGGCGGGAGTCAAACGGGGGAACGGTTGGGTGCTGGCCGGAGGGCTCACGCTCGGCGTTTGGACGCAGGCGGGCTGCGACCAGGGTGCGCGCGAAGGCGAGCGCAGCGGCGAGGACCACGGGATCGGGGAATCATCGACGTCCAGCGACGTCGTCGCGCCGGAGGAGCAAGCGAGCCCCGTCGACGATCCGGTGGCGTGGATCGACGTCGGCGCGATCGGTCGCTGCGAGCTGACCGTCGCCGGCGCCGTGCGATGCGCGCATCGACCGCCGCAGTCGGTCGGCCCGCCGGTGACCTTCGAGCTCGCGCGCGCGGGAGCCCGCGAGCTGGCCGTGGCGGGAACCGTGGTCTGGCACGAAGAGCTCGTCGCGTGCGCGCTGCTCGGGCGGGTCGGCGAGGGCGCCACGACGGAGGGGGGAACGACGGAGGGGGGGACCGCGATCCTCTGCAACAACCGCGGGCCCTTCACCGTGGACGGGGCCCATGGCCTGACGCTCGGCGACAACGTCGGTTGCGTGCGCGACGCGACCGACCGCGCGGTCTGTTGGCGCGCTATCTTCTGGCCAGACGAACCGGAACCGGCCCCGGAGCAACCGGTCGCACCCTTCGCCGACGCGCGCGCCGTCAGCCTCTTGGGGCTCGCCGCGACCGCGAGCCGCGCCTGCGCGTTGTCCGACGACGGCCGCGTGCGGTGCTGGAATCCGGGGGCCGACCCAGGGTCCGGGACCACGATCGCCGTCGACACCGCGGTCGGCCGCGCCGTTCAGATCAGCGCCAGCGCTTGGCACGTGTGCGTCCTGCGATCCGACCGCTCGGTCGGTTGCTGGAACGACGATGGCGCGCCGGCGCCCGTCTACGAGTCACCCGAGCCGGTCGCGCGCCTTGCCGCAGGCGGCTTCGACGTCTGCACCCAGGCCCCGGGCGCTACCGACGTCGTGTGCCGCGACGGCTCGGGCGACGCGCGGATCTGGGCCTCCGGAGCGCTCGACGCGCTCGAGGTCGGCGTGGCCGGCGTCTGCGGTCGACGCGGTCCAAACGACTGGATCTGCGCACCGCCGGGCGCGTTTGATCCGAGCTGGGCCCGCGAGTGAGGAGCGTCAGGGCGCGAAGGGGTCCGTGCACGTTTGGTCGCCGACCGTGCTGCCGATGCGGCAGAGCGGGTACGGGAAGTTGCTGGTCCCGGTGGCCGGATCGTCGAAGAAGAAGACGAGCAGGCGGTCGCTCCCGTCCGTCAGGATCCGGTCGGTGCGCGTGACGTCCCCGGCGCCGCCGCTGGGGTCCGTCTCGGTGTTGACCCAGTACAGGTGCTTTTGACCGTTCTCGGGCTTCATCGAGCAGAAGTACCAGCCGCGCGAGACCTCGTTCGTGCTCTGCTGGGGATCCACGTCGCGCGTGTAGAACGTGTTGCCGTCGACGCGCAGGACGAAGCCGCCGTCGGTCGCCGGATCGGGCCAGGCGTAGTCGGGGGTATCGTCGTTGGGTGCCGGCAGGAAGCCGTGGAGGCGCCAGCTTCCCTGTAGCTCCTTCAGGCCGTCGGGGCAGCCGTTGCAGGTGTAGGTCGTCGCGCCGACCGTCAGCCCGCCCCACGGATAGGCGGCCCCGCCCGTGGGTGGCTCGAGCTGGTCCGCGGTCGCGCAGGAAGCGTTCGGGGTCGGCGCGGTCACGGTGACCTTGGTGTTGACGCCGGTGAGCGCGCTGGTCCCGTCGGGGACGTCGGCGGTCGTTTCGGTGGCGGTCGTTTCGGCGACCGTGGTTTCGGCCTGCGTCGTGGTCGCGTCGCCGGTCGTCGGTTGGGTGTCGGCGGTGGTCGCCTGCGTCGTGTCGGCGACGACCTTGGTGTCGGAATCGTTGCATGCGGCTGCAAGTAAAACGAAGGCCAGGATGGTGCGACGCGACATGCGCAACCTCGACGGATGGGGCGGTGACTGGAACGCGGGACCCGGACGCGGAGCCCGCGCTGACTCTAGCGCCACCTCCCTGGTACCTCAAGCTGGTACCTCAAGCCCGCGCGCGGCGTGCCGCCGGTGCGCGAAAATGGCCGCCCTGCCGCCCTGCTGCTATGACGCGGGCATGACGACGATGCGCGCCAACCGAACCGTCTCTGCTCCCCCGCGCCCCGCCTCAGCTTCGCGCGCGAAGCCGAGCCTGCCCAATGCCAGCACCGAGCGCGCGCACGCCCTCGACGTTCCGTTCGAGATGCGTGGCGTCGCCAGCGCGGCCGGCGCCAAATGGGAACCGGACCACGGCGTCTTCCTCTATCGCGGCGCGACCCTCCCGGCCGCGCTCGCGCCGTTTCGATCGCAGCCCTACTCCTTCGAGCGGCGCGTCGAAGCGGCGCTCAATACCCGGCACCCATCGCCGCGCGCCGGGCCTTCGCGACCGAGCCTCGCGGGCAGCCCGGCAATGCCCCTGACGGGGCCAGCCGGGCCTTCGCGAGCGACCCTCACACCGCGCCCGCATCAAACCGCCGGCGTCCGGGCGATCCTCGCAGCGGTGAACGCCGATCACCGCGGCTTCCTGCTCGCGGACGACGTGGGTCTCGGCAAGACCATCACCGCCTGGGAGGCCGTCCGCCAGCTGCCCGCCGCGCGCGAGGTCCTCATCGTCTGCCCGCTCGCGGTCGTCGCCCATTGGCGGCGGACGCTGCTCGCGCTCGGCGACGGCGGCCGCTCGGTCGTCATCCTCAACTACGAGCGTCTCGGCAAGCTCTTCTCGGTCGCCCCCGCCGCGCGCGCCAAGGTGCGCACCAAGAAGGGCCTCGCGCGCGCCGGCCAGGCGGCCGAGTTCGACGTCGTCATCTGGGACGAGAGCCACCGCTGCAAGAACCCCGCGGCCGCGCGCTCCAAGCTCGCCGCCAAGCTCAACCTGTCGGCGGGCTTCATCCTCTGGCTGTCGGCGACGGCCGGGCAGAACCCGCTCGAGCTGTCCTACCTGGCCCCGTTGCTCGCGCGCGTCACCGGCGACCGCCCGGGTGATCTCAAGGACTTCGAAGGCTGGTGTCTCGCGCAAGGCCTCGGCGTGACGCGCGGGCAATACGGCCGCTGGGACTGGCGCGGCGACCCCGACGACTGCGAGCGCGTGCGGGCGCTGCTCTTCGATGGCGACGTTCCGGCCGGGATTCGGCGCCGCCCCGAGGACATCGCGGGCTGGCCCGAGATCAATCGGATCCTCACGCCGATCGAGCTCGATCCGTCCGCGCGCGCTCTCTACGCCGAGGCGTGGACGACCTTCCGGCGCGAGCTCGCGCTCGAGCAGAAGGGCAAGAACCCGACCTCGGGGCTGGCGGCGACCCTGCGCCTTCGGCAGAAGGGCTCCCTGCTCCGCGTTCCGGGGACCGTCGAGCTCGCGCTCGAGCTCCTCGACAACGGCCACCGCGTCGCGATCTCGGTCGCGTTCATCGAGACATTGAACGCGCTCCGGACCGCGATCGACGAGGCCCTCGGGACCCCCTCCACCGCGGCAATCCACGGCGCGATGCCCGCGGCACTCAAGGAATCGGAGCGCCTGCGTTTCCAGCGTGGCGAGGCGAAGGTCGTCCTCTTCACGGTCGAAGAGGGGATCTCGCTACACCAAGGCGAGCTCATGCCCACCGGCGACGCGCCGCGCTCCGAGATCATCCACGATCTGCGCTGGTCGGCCATCCAAATGGCCCAAATCGAGGGCCGCTGCCATCGCGACGGCCGCTTCGCGCAGGTCTATTGGGCGTATGCCGACGAGACCCTCGAGGAGCAGATCGCCGGGATCGTGTGCCGGCGGATCCAATCCATGAAGGGCATGGTCGGCGACGACGTGCAGACCCTGCGCGACATCGAGGAGCTCCTGCGCCAGTCGCCGAGCGCCGTACGGCCCGATTGAAAACCGGCCCGCGCGCCTTCTGCGGCGCCCGTCACGGGGCAGGAACGTACGGGACCTTCATGTGCCCGATCGCGTCGGTCGTCGCGTCGTAGGCGTAGGCTTTGATGTAGAAGGTGTCGCTCGGCACCAGCGCGTCGGCCCAGCCGAAATTCGCGACGAAGGCGCCGCCGACCACCGGAACCTCGAGCCGCACGATCGCTTTGTCATTGGCCGTCACCCAGTTCGCGTTGACCGTCTCAGCGGCCGGTGCGCTCGGGTCGACGGGCAGGAGCGTGCCGTGGATCGCGTCGCGCTCGGTCTCGAGCGTGACGATGGCGGTGCCGTCGACGACCTCGGTCACGGTGCCGCTCACGACGATGTGCTTCTCGCGGATCGATCCGGTCGGCGCGCCGAAGGTCACGGCGCCGCGCGGGTATTGCATCGAGGTGCCGGGGTCGCCGAGGAGGTTGTAGAGATCGAGGTGCTGATCGAGGATCGTCGCCTGCTTCTCGGGCGTGTTGCACGAGGCCTCGAGGGTGGCGCCTGCCGCCATCAACAGGCGGAACTCATCGCCCTGGTCGTCGAAGAGCGCGTGCTTGATGGCGACGACGACCTCGCCGATGGTCGCGTGCTGCATGCCGAGCGTCACGCGCTGGGACTCGTACGCCAGCACGGCGTTGCCGAACGGGTGTGAGACGTCGGAGGAACCCAGCGTCGCGATCGGGCCGTCGGCCTTGAACGAGAGCGTTTCGGAGAGGCTCGGCGCGGCGTTGGCGTAGTTGCCGGCGAAGCACGCGAAGAACATCGCGAAGGGTTTGCGGACGTCGCAATGCACCTGGGCGACCTGTTTCTTGCTGAGGCCCTGGGTCCATTCCTCGGAGCCGTGCCCGATATAGACGGCCATCAGCGCGCCGTCGTTGAAGAGGTCGACCACCTTGTCATTGAACGGCATGTACCAGTAGCTGCTGAGGGCGTTGTCCCAGGCGCCGACGATGTCGAAGGTGTGGTTGACCAGCGTGAGCCCCTGGTTGACGGCCTGCTCGAGGAGCGCGTCGACCTCGGGGCCGAAGCCGGCCTGCCCGACGTAGAGCGCCAGGCGGCGATTGAACTCGCCGACCTGGTAGTCGGTCTCGAAGCCCTGGATCTTCGCGAGCGCGGTGGCGGCGTCGGCCTCGTTTTGTGCGGGGATCCGGCCGACCGCGGCCTCGGGCCGGTCGTCGCCGTCCAGGTCCGCGTAGCGGTTGTCGGTCCAACAGCCGCTCGCCCCGGGCGTCGTGTTCTCGCAGCCGTGCGCCGGAATGCGCCCGCTCTCGGCCGCCCCGCCCGCGGGGGCGTCGCCGACGAGCAAGAGGAACAGGCGCGGCTCGGGCGTGCGACCCGCGCGCAAGTCGCTCAGCTTGGCGCGCACCGCGGTCGCGAACGTGGCGGCACTCGGCGCGTCCCCGGCCAGGGCGGTCACGTTCGTGAGCGTGACCTCGAAGCCTCTCGATTCGCGGTAGCTCGCCCACGCCGGTCCGACGGTCGCGAAGTCGTCCTGCGCGACGATGAGCATGACGGCGGGACCGGGTGGGGGAACGATGATCTCCTCGACGATCTCGGTCTCGTTCTCGACCTCGACCTCGACCTCGGCCTCGACCTCGACCTCGGCCTCGGCCTCGGCCACGGTCTCGTTCTCGACCTCGGCCACGGTCTCGTTCTCGACCTCGACCTCGACCTCGAGCTCGACGTCGGCCACGGTCTCGTTCTCGACCTCGGCCACGGTCTCGTTCTCGACCTCGGCCTCGACCTCGGCGCCGGTCGCGACCTCGCCCTCGACCTCGACCGCTGTCGTCTCGTCGACCGCGTCGCGCCCGCCCGCGTCATCCCCGGTGCACGCCGCGACCAACCCGCAGAGGCAGAACCACCCAAGCCGCTCGCGCATGACGACCCCCAATCCCAACACCGCACCCACGATGATAGCGCGCCTCGACGACCGGAGCCAGTCGCCCCCGGCGCTGCGCGTGGCCGGGTCGGAATCGATCGACGCCCATGACCGACCGTGCCAAGGTCCGCGTCGAGCTCCGACCCCATGACGCTGCTGTCGCTCCTGGCCATCGCGTTGATCCTGCTCCTCGCGCTCTATGCGCTGGGGCTCTACGCGGCTACATGCACCTTCTTGTTCACGCGGCGCGCTCGCATCGGCGCCGAGGTCGCTCCGCCAGCGACTGAGCGCGCATCCATCGACGCGCCGATCGCCGTGCTCGTCCCCGCCCGCAACGAAGGCGCGATGGCGCTCCGCGTGATCCAATCGCTCCTGGATCAGGACACGCCCGCGCCGGTGGCCATCCACCTGCTCTTGGCCGATCGCAGCGACGACTCGTGGCCCTACCTGCAGGCTGCCTTCGAAGTCGCGGACCGCCCCGACGCAGCCACCCCCGACACCCCCGATACGGTCGACACGGTCGATACGATGCACGTCCACACCGCGCCCCCCCATGGCGCGCGCGGGCCGCGCACGATCCACGTGTCGTTCACCGGCCGCGACCCCAAGGCCGACAAGCTCAACTGGGCGCTCACCCGCATCGACGCGCCACGCGTGGCCGTCCTCGATTGCGACCACCAGGCCCACCCGGACTGGCTCTCGCGCTCGGTCGCGCGCCTCGTCGCCACCGGACGCCCCATGGTCCAGGGCCGGCGCCACGGCCTCGTTGCCGATGGACTCTTCTCGCTCTGGGACTCGCTCCATCAGCACGTCGGCTGCGAGCTGTTCAACGTCGCCTTCGGGCGGCACGACCTCTCGGTCTTTCTGACGGGGACGACGTTTGTCGCCGACACCGCGCTCCTCCGGCGGCACCACTTTCGCGCGACGATCACCGAGGACATCGACCTGTCCTACACCCTCTTCATGGAGGGCGAGCGCGTCGTCGCCGAGCCCGTCGGCGCCTCGGACGAAGAGGTGTCGCCCGACCTCTACAGCTTCCTCGCGCGCCGCCGCCGCTGGGCCGCCGGACATACCGAGGCCTTCGGGCGCCACCTCCGCGCATTGCGGCGCGCGCCGATCCGCTGGCGCGACCGGCTGCAGTTCGTCTTCCACGGCTTGCACTACCTCGTCGCAGCCGCCGTGTTGGCGCTCCACGCCGCGATCGGCCTGCTGTTCGCCGAGCGCCTCCCGGGCGCCGCGCTCGCGCTCGCGTTCGGCCTCGGCCTCGCGTCGGCCCTCGCGCTCGCGCGCACGCAGCGGATGCGCGGGTGGCGGACGCGCGCGTCCGAGGTCACGATGCTGACGGCCTGGTTCTTTCCAGGCGCGATCATGCTGCTCAACGCCGCGATCGCGGCCATCACGGCCGATCCCGCGCGCCTCACCCTGCCACTCCCCGACTGGGCGATTGCGCTCGGTCTCTTCGCCTGGCTGGCCCCCTTGGCGTTGCTCCTGGCGGGCTTGTTCGGCTTTCGCCAGCTCACCTTCACGACGCTCCTGGCGGTCGTCCTGACCTACCCGATCGCCTTCTGCCTCGACCTGGCCGGGGTCCTCCTTGGGCTCACCGATGTCCTGGCCGGGCGCGCCATGTGGCAGGCGGTTGGCCGCCGCGCGCGCATCCGCTTGCCACTCACGCGCTGGCGCCTGCGCCCGCGACCCGCGCCTCCTGAGGCGTCCGCGCGCGCCCGGGCGCCGACGGCGCAGCCGCTGCGCCCGAGCGACGCATCGCGCACCCCAACCGGCGTCAGCTTGACCCCGGTCATCAGCATCCCCGAGAGTTGGCGTCCGCGCGCCTGCCTCGCCTTCCTTAGAAGGACCGTCGCGATGGCTCGCCCCCAGGCCCCTTTGCTCCGCCCGAAGAATGTTGTGTGGTTGACGCTCTTGGCGACCGTCGTCGGGCTGTTCATCGCCAGCCGCGCGACGCGCCTCGAGGTCGCCGCCGCCGCGTGCCGCACCTTGCCGCACGATGGCGACCCTTGGATCGTGCGCCCCGAGCGGATCCCCGGCTATTGCACGACGCCCGCCCCCGCCGAGGGTACGCGCTGGTCGCGCCGCCGCGGCACCTTCGAGTCGACGCGCCACGACGCGCTGACGAACCCCGACGCGTATTGGGAGCGGCTCGAGACCACGTTCGCCTGCAACCTGGCGCGCTTCACGCCCGCCAACCTCGCGCCCGCCGAGGGTGGCGGCACGCGCGTCACGCTGCGCGCCGAGGCGACCACCGGCGACGGCACCAAGACGCCCGGCGCGCGCGCGTACACGTCGGGCGCGCTCGCGACGCGCGACGAGGCGTCGGCGTGGCACCGCTACGGACGCTACGAGGTCACGCTGCAGGCGGCGCGCGGATCGGGCCTGATCTCCGCCTTCTTCCTGCATCGGCGCGATCCCTGGCAGGAGATCGACCTCGAGATCCTCGGCCAGGACACGACCCACGCGCTGCTCAACGTGTACTTCAATCCGGGCGCCCCGGGCGACCCGTACAACTACGGCTACGCCGGGACGCCGGTCCTGGTCGCGCTCGGGTTCGACGCCGCCGCCGCGCCGCACCGCTATGCCATCGAGTGGGACACCGACGAGCTTCGCTGGTTCGCCGATGAGCGCTTGATCCACCGGCGCCGCGCCGGTCGGCCGACGCCGATTCCGCACCTGCCGATGCGCCTGCACCTGAACCTGTGGGCGACCTGCGCCGAGGCGCTCGCCGGCCCGGTCGACGCGCGCGCGCTGCCGGCGACCGCGACGTTCACGGACGTCGTGGTGCAGCGGCGCGAGACCTCGACGCTCGCCGCCGTATGGGCGCTCTTCGACGGGCTCTTCAGCAGCGGGCCCAACGGCTCCGAGCCCGAGCCCGACGCCTGGCAGGACGGCGCGGAGTGGCTACCGCCGCACCGCCCAGCGCCCTGACGAACGCGGCCGTCAGAAGCGCCAACACGCAGACCATGGTGCCCTCAGAAGCGCCAACACGCGACGTGGAGCCCCTCCCACACGGGCGTGGCCGACCGATCGAACGCGCGCTCGAGGGCGCGGAGGAGCTGCGGCACCGGGGCATAGACGAAGAGCGTGCGCCCGCCTGCCAGCCCGCCTGCCAGCCCGCCCGGAGGCCATGGCGTAGCCCCCTGCGTGCCCTCGGTTTCGAGGCGCGCGATCCACGCATCGCGCGCAGGATGATCGAGAAAGACGAACTCTGTTTCGGGCTTCACCAGGGTCGCAAGCGCCAGCAGGTTTCCGGGGTGGTGGCGCTCGCGGTCACCCAGGACCAAGGGGCGCTCGGTCTGGTTGATGGCGTTCGCCACGGCCCCGAGGCCGATCGAGAGCTCGCGGCTCCACGGCACGGCGGCGGAGACGACGCCGAGGGTGCTGGCCGCGGCGACCGCGACGACGGCCACGCGCAGGGCGAGACCACGGCGACCGCCGAGCGACGCCAGCGACCAGGCGACCAGCCACAGCGCGGCCAACCAGGCGGGGAACATGTAACGCGCCGAGGCCGAGCGGATCCCGCCGACAAGCAGATCCGGGACGACCAGGAGGCCGACCGGCACGACCAGGAGCAAGACGAACAACGCGCGCAAACCGTGGGTGCCGCGCCGGATCCAACGAACGAGCGACCAGAGGACCAGGGCGACGGCGAGCGCGATCATGGCGGCCGCGAAGGGGCTCGGGTCCTCGGCGGCGCCGAGCTCGACGAAGGGCCGACTGACGTTGGTGGCCAACGTCGCGAGAGTCTCGCCGGTCGGCACGACGATCGCGCGCGACCAGTCCATCGACGCGCGAAACGCGTCCATGTGGTCGAGCAGCAAGAGCGCCCAGGGCAGGAACAGCGCGCCCGCGAGCCCCAACGCAGCGCCCGCGCGAACCCAGTCACGCCACCCGGCGCGGGACCGGATCCTGCGCCCCGCGAGCCACGCCCCTTGGCAGGCAGCGACGCTCGCGTGCGCGAAGGCGGTGTAGAGCCCGAGCGCGGTCACGAGCGCAAAGCCAAGCCACGCGCCCCAGCGCCCCGTGCGCTCCGCGCGCAAGAGCAGCGCGGTCGAGGCGAGGACCGAGGCCCCCCAGAGCGCGTACTCGCGCGCCTCTTGCGCGTAGGTCACGAGGAAGGGCGAGGCGGCGACCAAGGCGACGAAGGTGGCGCCGACTGTCGTCGCAGGCGCCGTTTCGGGCGCGGTCGGCGGCGCGGCGCGAGCCCAACGCATGCACTCGCGCGCGAGCCACCAGGCCAAGAGCACCGAGGCCAGCGACACGATGGCCGACAGCGCGCGCAACGTCCCGAGCGCGTCCCCGAAGACCTCCATCCAGAGGCGCGCCAGGAGGTAATACGCGGGCGGGTGCTGCGGCTCGTCGCGCGCGAGGCCGCGCACGGTGTCGAGCGCCGTTCGATCGGGGCCCAGCCGTTGAAAGCGCAAGACCTCGTCGCGCGCGAGCGGGCGCCCGACGTAGAGCGCCTGAATCCACTCTTCGGAGTGGTGCCCGGCCGCGAAGATGCGCGTGTAGACCTCGTCGTGCCAGATCGGCTTGTCACCGAGCCCGACGAAGCGCGCGACGCCGCCGAGGACGAGGACCAGCACGAACGCGGCACCGAGGGAGCGCACGCCGCTTCGTAGCGTAGTGCCCTCCGCTGCGCACGCATCATTGACGCGCGCCCCGCGCGGTTGCTAGACGGTCCTCCCCCGAGGAGGCCCCCCGTGACCGCGACGCTCGTCAGCCTGAACACCAGCCCACGCGACGCGCTCGACCCCGCGCCCGCGCCGAAAAAGTTGGTGTACGTACAAACGTTCGGCTGCCAGATGAACGTCAACGACACCGATCGGATCCACCAGGTCCTCGCCCCGCACGGCTACGCCCCGACCGCCGACCCCGCGCTCGCCCACCTCATCCTCCTCAACACCTGCAGCGTGCGCGACCGCGCCGAGCAGAAGATGCTCTCGCAGCTCGGCCGCATGGCCCCGCTCAAGGAGTACAACGACGAGCTCGTCCTCGGCGTCGCCGGCTGCGTCGCCCAACAAGAAGGCCAGAAGCTCCTCGACAAGGTCCCCTACCTCGACCTCGTCTTCGGCCCCGACCACATCGCCGAGCTCCCGGCCCTCCTCGAGCGCGTCAAGAGCGCCGAGCGCCGCGTCGCCGAGACCACCTTCTTCAAGCGCAAGGACTACGCCTTCATCCCCGCCGAGCCCAAGGCCGACACGAAGGTCAGCGAGTTCGTCACCATCATGAAGGGCTGCGATAAAGTCTGCAGCTACTGCATCGTCCCCTTCACGCGCGGCCGCGAGGTCTCGAAACCCGCGGACATGGTGCTCCGCGAGGTCCAGCTCCTCGTCGAGGCGGGCGCGCGCGAGGTGACGCTCCTCGGCCAGAACGTCAACTCCTACGGCAAGGATCTCTCGGCCGAGGACGGCCCAACGCGCACCCGCGTCCCGACCTTCGCCCAGCTTCTCCGCGACGTGGACGCCATCCCGGGCCTCGAGCGCATCCGCTTCACGACCTCGCATCCGATGGACGCCATCGACGATCTGGCGCAGTGTTTCGGCGAGCTGCGCACGCTCTGCGAGTACTTCCATCTGCCCGTCCAGAGCGGCTCCGACCGCATCCTCGAC
>SXIE01000385.1 GCA_005772945.1 Pseudomonadota bacterium | reverse complement strand
CTGCGGCGCCGCAACGGGCCAGCGACGCGCGTGCAGGGGACGCGGAGATCGGCGCGGCCGGGGGCGGGGCTCGCAAGGACCAGGCCGGACCCGCGGCCAAGGTGCCCGCCGGCGCTCAGCCCGGCCCGCACGTGGTCGCCGCGGGCGGCGCCGCAAAGTGGCTGCTGTCGGCGGACGCCAAGGATGCGGCCTTCGGTCAGCGGGTGCGGATCGGGGGGCAGGTCGCGCAGAAGGTCGACGCCGAGGTGCAAGGCGGCGAGGTCTTCGAGGTCGACGCGACCGGCGACTGGAGCGTGTCGGTCCTCCATAGCCCGCCGGCCGGCTGCAGCTGGGCCAAACCGCGTGAGCCGGGCCAGTGGTATGCGTCCTCGCACCAGAAGGTCGACAACGGTCCGGACGCCTTCACGATCGCGACCGAGGACTTCAAGGATGGCGACTTCAACGATCTCGTCCTGAGCGGGGCGCGCGATACGGCGCCCGGGGCCGGCGAGGACGACGGCGCCTACCTCGTCGAGTCGGAAACCAAGGTCGTCGGCGCGGCGACCGCGTACGACCTCATCCTCGGGGCGAGCGCCAGCGGGCGGCTCGATGTGGTGATGAACGCGGCGATGTTCACGCCGGACGAGCTCGGCGCGCTGGACGCGAGCGCGCTGACGGCGATGTCCACGCACCTCGCGAGCTTCGCCGGCAAGGTGGCCGCATCGAAGGAGCATGCGGAGAAGCGCGAGGCGCTCCTCCGCGAGATCGCGATGTGGCAAGCAGCGACGCATCAGGCGCTCGGGGGCGCGAAGACGCCGAGCGGGGGCTGAGTCTCCCGCGAAGAGCGCGCAGCCGCGATTACTCGCCCTTGGGATCACCCGGCGCGCCCGGCGGATCGAGCGGCACCGTCAAGATCGTGCCCTCGTAGAGCCACTTGTAGCGCGCCAACGTCTGGGTCGCCGCCTTGGCGTAGAGGTTCGCTTCGCGATACGGGATCTTCTCGACGAACTCGTCGAGCGGCAGGTCGCCAAAGCTCTTTCGCCACTTCGCGACCGCCCCGCCGCCCGCGTTGTAGCCCGCCGACGCCAGCGGGTAGACCTTGTGCCGATTCAGGAGGCGCGCCAGGAACTTGGTCCCGAGCTCGATCGCCACCGCGGGCTGCAAGAGCACGTCGGCCGTCGCGGTGATGGCCGTGTCCCTGGCCAGGTTCTTGGCCGTCGGCAGGAGGATCTGCATGAGCCCATACGCGTTCGCCCAGCTCACGGCGGTCGGATCGAAGTTCGACTCGACGCGCATGATCGACCAGAGCCAACCCGGCTCGAGCCCGCGCTCGGTGGCCCAGCGCGCGACCAGCTCGGCAAACGGCCGCGGGTACGCCAGGCGCCAACGCCCGGCCTCGGCACCGACCGGCGCTTTCAGGCGGCCCGCGTTCTCCTCGGCGCGTGCGAGGCGCATCGCAAGCGGGTTTGCGCCCCCGAGCTCGAGGACCGCCATCTTGAAGAAGGGGTAGTCCTCGCCGCGCACGGCCTCGGGGACGGCCTCGAGCTCGGCGACCACGCGCGGCCAGAGCGGGCTGTCACCCGCCTCGGCCGGGCCTGCGAGGCGTGCCCATTCGATGGCGCGCCGGAAGTGAGCGTCGCGCCAGAGCGCCGCCGGCACCTTGTGTTCGTTTTCGGGAGCCGCGGCAACTGGAAGCGCGGGGGGCTTCGCGGAAGGCGCCGTGCCGACCCCGGGCGCGGGCGCCGGAAGCGCGACCGGAGCCGCCACCGGAGCGGTCCCCAACAGGGTCCGCGCGGCCGGCTCGTCCTCCGCCGCGAGCCGCGAGTAGGCCAAGAGCGCGTACCACGAGAGGGCATTGCCCGTGACGGTATCGCGCCACGCCTGGCGCGCGTCGTCCTTCTTGCCGAGCTCCCAGAGCGCGCGCCCACGCCAGTACGGATAGCGGCCTGGATGGCGGCCCGGGGGCCCGCCGGGGACGATCGCCAGGATCTCGTCGATCGCCGCCAGCACCTTCTTCCACTGCCGTTTCTCGAGCGCGGGGCCGACCAGCTCCCAGGCGATCTCGTCGGCCTGGTCGCCGCTCGGAAAGCGCGCGAGGGCCTTGAGACGCGCTTTGTTCGCGGCCTTGGGACGCTTCTCGGCGTCGGCGGCGAGCTGCAGGGCGTCGTCGGCCGTCGAGCGCTTCGGGAACTCCTTTGCATGTTGGCGCAAGAGTGCAAGGACGCGCTTGGCGTCGCCGTTCTTCAAGCGGTTCCGGCCACCGAGCCAGGTCGCGTCCGCGCGCGCGTCGCCGGTGCACGCGAGGGCGCGCTCGAAGGCCTTCCAGGCCTGGGTCTGCGCGGCGTCCGCGTCCTTCTTCGAGCGGTCGTAGGCCCGCCCGAGCAGGATCCAGGCGGCGCAGCGGTCCTCGGTGGGCTTGCCGGGCGCGCCGAGACCCTGCAGCACGGTGCGCGTGTCGGTGAGGCGCCCGCTCTCGAGCAACGCGCGCGCCCAGCGGAGGCGCGCCGCGGCGGGCACCTTCTTGAGGTCGAGCTTCGCCTCGGACAAGAGCGGCGGCGTGAAGCGGATGGCGCGCTCGAGCTGCATCGCAGCCGCGCCCTCGGCATCGCCGCCGCGTCGCCGGAGGTCCTCGAGCAGCGAGAGGGCGCGCGCGGGGAGGCGGTCCGGAGCCGCCTTGAAAGCAGCCTCGAGGGTCTTGCGCGCATCGTCCGGCTTGCCGGCCGCGTCCGCGATCGCGGCGCCGAGCGCGGTCGCCTCGCCGCCCTCGAGCGACGCGGGGTCGACCTTGGCGAGCAGCGCGAGCGCCGCGGCGTCGTCCCCGAGCGCGTGCTGCACCTGGGCCGCACGCAGCAACGCCGGATCCGCCATGAGCGGCCAGGCCTCG
>SXIE01000384.1 GCA_005772945.1 Pseudomonadota bacterium | reverse complement strand
CCCGACGACCGGATCGAGCGGCTGCGGGAGCGCGCCGTCCGGGGCCTCGGCGCTGGCCACCGTCCTTGCCGCCGGCTGGCTCGTGGCGCGCACGCGACGAGGCCGCGCGCGCTGAGCCGCGGGCGGGTGGCGCCGAGCGGAGGTTTTTTGGGCGCCCATCGGTGCCGGACGTGGCTCGGAACTCCGCCCTCGAGGCCTGTGACAGCCTTCGCCCTGGCTGACCCCCGACCCCCGGTCGACCCCGTTCGTGGGTTGCGCGCCCTGCGGCGCTCGGCGATACTGAAGGCTAACCGCCGAGCGACTGGAGCCTGCGTGAACGACCCATCTGCGAGCGGCCCCAGGCCCACGCTTGCGCCGCGCCGCAAGCGTTCGGGACGGATCCTGCTCGGGCTCGCGGCGGCGCTGTGTGCCCGCTTCTGGGGCAAGTTGATCGTGCGCGGGGTGACGACGACCTCGCCACAAAAGGCATGACCTGGGAGTCGCCGGACGGCGCGGCGCTCGACGTCGAGGATCCGACCGACATCTCGTGCCACGGCACGGTCCTCGTGGATGGCGCACGCCTCTGGCAGGCCTGCATGGACTGGGAGTCGAAGGACGTATGGATCGCGCGTTTCGATCTGGCGCGCGGCGCAGCGGTCCGTTATCCCACGCGCGGGCCTCGCCGCTATTTCGACGGGGTCGTCGGGCGCATGCCGGACGGCGACCTCGCTATCTGGGCGAGCGATGGCCACTTCCGGCTCACGGTAAAGGACGGTCCGCGCCCGCTCGGAAGCGCCGATCCGGACGGCCACTTCTTCATGCCGGCGGCGGTCGGCATCCACGAGGGCGCCGTGGAACTGGTCGACAGGTTCAGCCCGACGATCCGGACGATGGCATCCGATGGCACCAGCACGACGCGCCCACGCGCGGTGCCGACAGCCGACGGTGCCGACGCCCGCCTCGAGCGGGCGGTCCTCCGAGGCGGCGCCTGGGAGCTCGTCTACGCGCTCGTGCCCCGCGATTTTCCCGCGGACCGCACGACACTCGAGCTCGTCATCGGCGGCGAGAAAGGCCCGTTTCGGTCGCTCGGAGCGCTGCCGCTCTTGACCGACATCGAGCCGCAGTATCGCGCGTCGAATGCAGCCTACGACAATCACATCGACGGGTCGGAAGGCGGCGCGATACCTGGGTCTTTTCGTCACCTTAGGGTCGCACTGCGGCCCGACGGGACGCTCGACCGCCGTGATCCCCCACCGCGTGTCGCTGCAAGAATCAGAGGATTCATGGAGATGGACTTCGAGGTGACCGACCACGGTCTCGTTCCGATCGGCGTGAGCGGGCGCGACCTCTGGTTCCGCGGAGCGTGGTGGTCTCTCACCGTCGAGGACGAACCACGCCTCGTCGCACCCGACGGCAGGACCGGCGGTCCCCTCGTCGACGACGATTGGCTCGAGCCCGGCCTCAAGTTCCTTCCCGACGGTGGCGATGGCTACTGGCTCATGGGCTCACTCGGCGAGAGCTACGTGCACGTCGACGCCGCGCTGAATCGCGACGACGGCTTGTCGCTCGCCGAGCGCATCGGCCGCTTGTTCGAGCGCGACCGATTCAAACGCAGCAGCGACTTCTTCCTGCGCTCGGATCCGCTCCTGACCCTGGCGCGCAAAGCGTCGGCCCCGATCGTGCTTTTCAGCCTACCGCTCGGGCTGGCCGTCCTCGCTCTCGTGCGACGCCTGCGTCGCCATGGCGGTCGCGCGACGACCGACGGAAATGGCCGCAGCACCGCCCGCGTGGCCGTCGCCAGCCTCGTCCTCATGCTCGCGTTCGCGCCGTGGGCCTGGCAGCTCCTCGGCTACTTCTGATCGATCGGATCCGTTCGGCGCCAACGCCAGCACGCCAGTGCCGGCGCTCGAGGACGCGAACGTCAGTCGATCGACTGCGGCGGATCGCTGAACTCCGCCGGGTGAATCGCCGGGTCGGCCGCCGCCTTCGCCAGCTCCGCGTGGACCAACCGTTGGTGCTCGTCCTCCTCGTCGCGCAGCTCCGCGAAGAGGCGCGCGACCTCCGGATCCGCGATGCGCGGCAGCGCCGCCGCGAAGAAGGCGCCGGCCTTCACCTCCGCCTCCAGAGCGGCCTGCAGCCCCTCGCGTACCGTCATGAACGCGCGCGCCGCGTCGTAGTCGGGCGCCTCGATGTCGAACAGCATCGCGCGCGTGACCTGGCTCGGCTCGCTCCCGAAGATGCGCGTGCGACGGTCATGGAGCGCCGCCTGGTGCTTCGCCTCGTTCCCCGCCATGAAGCGGAAGAACCGCGCCGCCTCGGGCGTCCGGTGCGCCTCCATCTGCTCGGCGAACTCGACGTAGCGGTCGTACGCTTCCTCTTCGATCAGCACCGCCAGGTCGAGCGCATCCCGCAGCCCGAGGTGCTCGAAGTCGATGCCACGGGTCTTGTCCATGGTGGTCTCCCGAGGGTGATGGGTCGGATGGCGACGTCAGTGCTGGACGAAGCGATCGAGGATCCGCTCGCGCGGCCGCGCGTCGGGTGCGAGCGTCGTCTGCCGCTCGTGAATCAACGCATCGAGGGGCGGCGGCGGATTGGGATTCCGGTAGAAGACGCCCGTGTGGAGCGCCTTTCCGTAATCCTCGGCCAGCGCCAACGCGCGCATCTTGTCGGACGGATCGTGCCCGAGCGCAGCCAGCGGCTTCATCGCCGACTTGTGCACCTTCATCTGGTTGTCGTCCTCGCCGTACGTCACGCACGGGGACTGCACGTTCACGAACGAGAAGCCGCGATAGCGAATCGCCTCCTCCAGGATCGCCGTGAGCCCCGGCACATCCGCCGGCGTCCCCTGCGCGACGAAGCCGGCCCCATAGGCCAGGAGATACGCCAGCGGATTCACCGGCTGCTCGAAGCTACCGTACGGTGACGTCACCGTCTCGAGCCCGCGCGGCGAGGTCGGCGACAGCTGCCCCTTGGTCAATCCGTAGATCTGATTGTCCATCACAATGTACGTGATGTCGGGGTTACGCCGCACCGCGTGCGCCACGTGCCCGCCGCCGATCGAGAAGCCGTCGCCGTCGCCGCCCGCCACGAGCACGAGCAGATCGGGACGCGCCAACTTGATGCCCTGCGCGATCGGCAGCGCCCGCCCATGCACGGTGTTGAACCCGTAGGCGGTCGTGTAGCCGGGGATGCGCGAGGAGCAGCCGATGCCGGACACGAACGCGATCTCGTGTGCCGCGCGCCCGATCGACGCGAGCGCCCGATAGAGCGCCTGCAGCACGCCGAAGTCGCCGCAGCCGGGGCACCAGATCGGCTTGAGCTCGCTCTTGAAGTCCTTGGCCTGAAAGGGAATCGGGGTCATGGCGAGGTCATCTCCTCGAATGGGGTTAGCTCGCGAAGAGCGCCGAGCTCGCGTCACACACGATGCTCACTCTTCGGCCGCCTGCGACTCGCCGGCCCGCTGCTGGAGCGCCATCGCGAGCTCGCGCAGGTGCGCGAGCACCTCGATCGGCTGAAACGGATTCGCGCCGCTGCGCGTGAGCGGGACCAGGCCGGCGGGCACCTCGATCATCGAACGCAAGATGCGATACAGCTGCCCCTGGTGCGACTGCTCGACGACGAGGCCGGCCTGCACGCCCTCGAAGAACTCGCGGTAGACCGCCTCGGCCACCGGGTAGAGGAGCTGCGGCACGCACAGCTTCACGTGCAGGCGCTGCGCGGTCGCGAGCCGCATCGCCTCGCGGCATACGCCGCCGACCGAACCCCAGGCCACCAGCGCCAGCGGCGCCCGCGGATCCCCCTCGATGATGAAGAGGTCTCGGCGCTGTTGTAGCGGCGCCAGCTTCTTGAAGCGCTTCTGGTTCATGCGCGCGTGGACCTTGCCGCTGGCGGTCGGATCCCCGTGCTCGTTGTGCTCGATGCCCGCCGCGAGGTACGTCCCGCCCAGCATCCCCGGATGGCTGATCGGGCTGATGCCCGAGCCGTCATCGGCAAAACGCATGTAATTCTCGAGCTCTTTGGGGCCCGGTTTCTTGCGATCGACCAGCGTGAAGCGCGACAGATCGAACGGCTCGACCGTCTCCTTGCGCTGCGCGATCTCCTGATCCGACAGGATGATCACCGGCGTCTGGAACTGCTCGGCCAGGTTGAACGCCTCGACCGTCATCGCGAACGTGTCGGCGACCGACGTCGGCGCGAGCACCGGACGCAACACGTCGCCATGCGCCGAGAACGCAGCCGCGAACAGATCCGATTGCTCGGGCTTGGTCGGGCTCCCGGTCGAGGGGCCGCCGCGCTGCACGTTGAGAAGGACCAGCGGCAGCTCGGCCAGCGTCGCCAGCCCCAGCATCTCGGTCTTGAGCGACATGCCCGGACCCGAGGTCGCCGTCATCGCCTTCTTCCCCGCGAACGACGCCCCGACCGCGACACCGATGCCGGCGATCTCGTCCTCGCACTGCAGCACCGAGCCGCCGTGCTTCCAGATCTCCTTCGTCAAGATCTGCATCACCTCGGTCGAGGGTGTGATCGGATAGCCGCCGAACACATCGAGCTTCGCGAACAGCGCCGCCTGGGCGCACATCTCGTTGCCGTCGAGCAGCAGCTGCCGACCCGCACGGTCCGGCGGCGCCGCATCGAGCGAACGCGGCGTGCTCAGCGGATGCGCAACCGCGTACCCGCGCCCGAGCTCGAACGCGCGCTCGTTCGCCTCTATCATCGGCGCGCCCTTATCGGCGAACGTCTTGGCGATGCCGCGCAGGATCGCCGCCGCCGGGATCCCGAACCACTGCGCCAAGAGCCCCAACACGACGCTGTTCTTCGCTCGCTCGGTCCCGGCCGCCTGTTTCGCCATCTCAGCCATCGGCACCGCGAAGACCTGCTCGGGCACGATGCCTGGCAGCGGCAGGCGATCGGGCGCCACACCGCTTCGCTCCTCATAGATGACGACCGTGTGCGGACCCACCGGCAGCTCGGCACCGAACTTCAGGAAGTCGTCCCAGTCGAGCGACACCGCGACATCCAGCAGCCCGCCCGGCCCGAACAGCGTGTCGACCGACACGCGCACGCGGCACGACGACTCACCGCCGCGAATCTGCGACCCGAAGCTCTTCGTCATCATCGCGTGGTAGCCCTCGGAGGCCGCCGCCGCGATGAGTGACTCGCCCGCGCTGACGATGCCGTCGCCGCCCGAGCCCGCCATACCGATGACCAGATCCCGCGCCATGAGGCCCCCTTCTCCACACCCGCGCGCTACCCTGGCACCCGAGCCGGTCGACCGCAAGCACAACAGCGGGCCACATCCCGCGGCTATCGCACGTTGCCCTTCGACCACCCCGATTCGTGCAACTTCGCACAAACATGCAACCCTCACGGCCCGTCTCCGCCGAGCGACAGGCGGCGGCGCCACGCTGGCTCCAAGCGGAGTCGCCGCGCGCACACGAGCGTCCACACCGGACCCGACGCCCGTGCCTTCGATCCGCGCGCAGCCCCGCCGCAAGCCCTCGCGCGACCTGTCAGCGCGCTCCCCGTTTCGTCACCGTTCGTCAGCGCGCGCCGGAATGCGGCCTGCGTACACCCGGCGCGTCTCGCGTTTCACCATCGGGGTTTCGTCATGAAGGTCTACCGGGTTTCGCTTCCCTCGCTTCCGTCGCTGCCGCACCTGCGCGCGCGCCTCTCGATCGCGCTTGTCGTCGCCACCGGTCTGCTCGCGCAGTACGGCTGCGACGGCCTCGCCGAGGCCGACCCCGACCTGGCGGCGCGCACGCCCACAGCGGCTCGGCAGGCGCTTCTCACCGCATCGTCCGCGCGTGAGATCTACCGGGGCCTCGCCGCCGCCCTGGTCCAGGACGACGCCTATTACTTCGTGGGAATCGCCGCCGACGAGATGGCCGGCACGCCCGGAGGCCTGCTTCGGATCGAGCGCGCCGATACCTCCAAGCAGCTCGTGCTCAGCGAGCAAGGCCAATACCCCGTCGGCCTCGCCCTCGACACGACCGATGTGTACGTGGCCGACATGTTCGCGGGCACCGTGGCGCGCCTTCCCAAGACCGGCGGCGCCCCGCGCGTTCTCGTCTCGGGTCTGGACGCGCCGAGCTCCGTCTTCGTCGACGCCAAGAACGTCTACTTCACGACGGCGAGCGCGGTCCGACGCGTGCCCAAGGGTGGCGGCGCCATCACGACGATCGCGACCCGTCAGGACTCGCCGGGCGACGTCGTCGCCGACGGCAAATACGTCTTCTGGTCGACCTATACGAGCGTCGTCCGCGCGCCACTCGCCGGCGGCCCGAGCGTCGTCATTGCGCGCGCCAGCGGCGCCGTTCCGGGGATCGCCATCGACACGAGCACGGTCTACTTCATCGACAACCCGGCGTACGGGCTGACGGGCGTCGTGAAGAGCATCCCGAAGGTCGGCGGCAAGGTCAGCGTCGTCGCGTCCGAGCAGGCCATCCCAATGGACCTCGCGGTCGACGGCACGAACGTCTACTGGGCCAACTCGGCGCTGGCCGATCTCTACACCGACGCCGGCAGCGTCGTGCGCTGGAGCAAGGGCGCGGCGAGCCCGGTCACCGTCGCCGACGCGCAGTGGGCGCCGATGGTCGTGTCGGCGCGCGGCGGGAACGTCGCCTGGATCGCGCAGGGGGAGGACATGATCCCGACCGTGCTCGTGCTCGAGTAGAGCGCTCGGCGATGGCCGCTTTTGCGGCGTAACCGGAGTCTGAACGCTGTTCAATCGCTAAACGTTGACATGTCCGTGCACGGTCGTTAGCGTCCGGGCGTGGGCAGCGTAGACCGACGAACACGTGAACGGCAGGAGATGCGCAAGTGCATCTTGGATGCGGCGACCAAGCTCTTTGTCGAGGAGGGCTACGAGCGCACCACGATGCGCCGCATCGCCGACGTCATCGAGTACACGCCCGGCGCCATCTACTCGTACTTCAAGGACAAGGACGAGATCTGCTACGCGCTGCATCACCGCGGCTTCGAGAAGCTCAACGCGATGACCGCGCTGGCGCTGAAGCACGTGAAAGATCCGTGGGATCGGCTCTACGTGAGTGGCCGCACCTACATCCGCTTCGCGCTCGAAAACCACGCGCTCTACGATCTGATGTTCGTCTCGCGCGAGACCGGCCGCTCGATTTCCGAGGGCGGATGGGAACCCGGCGCTGAAGCCTATGCGGGCCTCCACGAGACCGTCGAGGCGTTCCTCCAACATTACGGCCTCGACTGGGACATCGACACGGTCGCCTTCGGCGCCTGGGCGGTCGTGCATGGCCTGGTGTCGCTCGTCGTCTGCGATCGCTGCGCGATGATTCCCGAGGAGCAGCACGCGTACCTGGTCGAGTCCGGGTACGACCATCATATGAAGCTGCTCAAGACGACCGCCGAGCTTGTGCAGCGCGACGAGAGCATGCGCCGCCCCGTGCTCGGGCAGCCGCTTCACGGCCTTCGCTTGCACGTAGCCCCGCCGGTCGCGCCCGAGGCGGTCAAGGCCTACCACGCCAAGCTGCGCGCCGAGGCCGCCGCGAAGAAGGCCGCCTCAGCGAAGACGCCCTCGAAGCGGGCGACGACGACGAAGACCTCGAGGCGAGCGACGACGCCGACGAAGACCTCGAAGCGTGCGACGGCGTCGAAGCGCGTCCGCTAGCCGTCCTTTTTTTGGGTCTATTGCCCTGTCCGTGGGCGCTGGCCGGTTTGGTTGAGCGCGCAATCCGTGCATGTTCGCCGGTGTGAACTACCAAGAACACAGCAGCGGGTGCACGGATGCGCGAAGGCAGACTATGGGCGCGGCT
>SXIE01000383.1 GCA_005772945.1 Pseudomonadota bacterium | reverse complement strand
CGGGCTGGTCGATCCGATCGCCGGCGCGTGCGCGGCGTTGCAGGGCGAGCCGCCGAGCGCGCTGCGCGAACTCTGGCTCGGACGCTTCGAGGCGTACGCGGTGCTGCGCGAGCGGCTGCATGCGGCGCGCGGGGATCTGACGGCGCGGCGGGCGCTCGCCGCCGAGGCCGATGCGGTGCTTGGCGCGTGGCTCGGCGGCCCGGCGCGCCGCAACGAGGGCGAGTTCTACGCGTCGCGCGGGCCGTTTCACGAGCAGGGCGATCGGACCGGCGGGGTCGTCACGGTGCCGCCCGCGTGGACGGTCATGGCTCGCGAGGCGCTCGCGGGCTACCTCGACTTCGGGCTGTTGCTGGCGATGCCCGAGCGCCTGAAGATGCGCGCGTGGATCGAGGCCGCGGTCGGTCACGAGACGGTCTATTGGCGCGAGGCGCTGAACGCGCTCGCGTCCGATCCCGGCGGCCTCGAGCGTGCCGCGTCGCCGGCCGCGCGCGCCTTGTCGACGCTTGCCACGACGCTCCGGGACACGCTGCGGGCCGCCATTGACGCGCACCTCGCGCAGTTCGGCGCCGCCGTGCCGTTCGCGATCGAGGTCGACGGCGCGGGCGGGTGGGGGGCTCGAATCCGCGACGCGCTCCGAGCCGCGGGCCCGATCGGGCAGGCGTTCGCGAACCCCGATCTCATGATAGGGATCGCGCCCGGCGGGACCCCGGTTCCAATCCTCGCGGAGGCCCACCACCTGCCCCACCCGACCGGCTGCCTCTTGCCGCCGTTGGCCCACGGCGCGGCGGTGACGGCCGACGTCCGCGCGTTCCTCGCCGCGCTGTGCGCGCCTGATCATCCTGCGTTTCCAGTAAGTTACGACCACTCCTTCATCAGCGTCGCGCCCGACTTCGGCGCGGTTGGCCTCGAGCTCTCGGGGCTCGCGAAGGAGCCGCCCGAGCGGCGCGGAACGTTCGCCGAGCTCGCGGTCACGCTGCGCGACGGGCTCCTGCGCTTCGAGGTCCCCGACCATGCCACGGGCGCGTCGCTGCAGGTCGCGCCGATCACCCGCACGGCGCGGCTCCATCTCGCGTCGCCCGTCTTCTCGGTGAACCTGCCCGATCTGGGCGTCTGGCTCGCGGGCCCGGATTGGCGTCCGCTCGAGGAGCTGCCGCGCCTGTCGTGGGGGCGCCTCGTCGTCCACCGCCGGACCTTCGTCGTGGCGGACGAGGCGGCCTGGGACCGCGCCGATCTGCCGCGCTTCGTCTTCGTGCGCCTCGCGAGCGAGCCCAAGCCGGTGATGATCGATCGCGCGTCGACCCTCGGCGATCAGCTCGCGCGCTGGTGGCTCGGGCGCGGCGAGGCGCTCACGCTGTCTGAGATGCTGCCGGCGCCCGAGGCGCTCTGGTTGCGGTCTGCCGAAGGTCGCCACACCGTCGAGCTGCGGACCGTCGTCGTGCGCGACCGCGACTGATCGTGACAGCGCGAGGCACCCCCTCGGCAACGATTGGCGTCGCCGGTCATGAGTGCTAATTTGCACACCCGCACCGGAGGTCCATCGCATGCCGCTCACGCTCTACATCGCCACCCGCAAGGGCGTCTGGATTGCGACGGCCGGCGCCGATCGCCGCAGCTGGTCGCTCGGCGCCCCGCGCTTCCTCGGCCAGCAATGCCACCACGTCGTGCTCGATCCGCGCGACCGCACGACCCTCCTCTGCGCCTCGCGCCAGTGGCACCTCGGGCCGACCGTCTTTCGCAGCGCGGACGGTGGCGCGACCTGGAAGGAGGCCGCGACCCCGCCCCAATTCCCCAAGGGCGAGCCGCGCGGGCGCGCCGTCGATCACGTCTTCTGGCTTACGCCCGGGCACGCCAGCGAACCCGACGTCTGGTACGCCGGCACCTCCCCGAAGGGCCTCTTTCGCAGCGACGACGGCGGCGTGAACTGGGCGCCAATCGCCGGCTTCAACGACCACCCCGAGCAGGCCACCTGGGTCGGCAGCGACCAGGACCAAACCCCCGACGGCGGCAAGCTCCACTCGATCGTCGTCGACGTCGCCGATCCCGCGCACCTCTATCTATCGATGTCGGGCGGCGGCACCTTCGAGTCGCCGGATCGCGGCGCGTCCTGGAGCCCGCTCAACCTGGGCGTCGCGATGGACTTCGCGCCGCCCAAAGCGGACGGCAGCGAGTACCTCTTCGGCCACGACCCGCACTGCATGGTGCAGCATCCGCTCGCCCCGACGCGCCTTTGGCAGCAGAACCACTGCGGGATCTACCGGATGGATCGGCGAATGGATCGGACCGGTCCGGGCGCGGGTGCGGGCGACGACCAGGCCGATCGCTGGGTGCGCGTCGGCAAGGCCATGCCGGCCGAGGTCGGCGACATCGGCTTCCCGATCGTCCCCGACCCGCGCGACCCCGACACCGCCTGGGTCTTTCCGATGGACGGCGGTGGCGACTGGCCGCGCACGCCGCCGGGCGGCAAGCCGGCGGTCTACCGGACGCGCGACGCCGGCGCGAGCTGGGAGCGCCAGGACGTCGGCATGCCGAGCGAGCAGGCGTGGTGGACCGTCAAGCGCCAGGCGATGTGCGCCGACTCGCGGGATCCGGTCGGGCTCTACTTTGGCACGACCTCGGGCGAGCTGTGGGCGAGCGACGACGCCGGTGCGAGCTTCCGGGCGCTGTTCCGGCACCTGCCCCACATTTTCGCGGTGACGGTCGGCGAGCCCGCCTGACATGCGCGTCGTCGTGCCGAGTCAGCTGCGGAGCTACACGTCGGGCGCGGACCTGGTCGAGGCGCACGGAGCGACGCTCGACGCCGTCTTGCGCGACCTCGAGCGCCAGTTCCCCGGCCTGCGCTTCCGCGTCATCGACGAGCAGGACCGCGTGCGTCGGCACATCATCTTATTTGTCGGTGCCGAGCGCGTGACGGATCTGACGCACCCGATCCCCGCGGGCGCCGAGCTCCAGATCGTCGGCGCCCTGAGCGGCGGCTAAGTTGAGCGCCGGCACAGGCGCGGCGCGAGCGGTCGTCCACCTCGGGGTGATCGTCACGCGCCGCTGAGCGTTGAAATCTCAAACGTGTTACGGACCGAGCGTCGTCGCGACCCCGCGCTCGAACTCGCGGTCGATTCCCCGATGCCTTTCCCATCCGGAGCCACAAAAATGAATCGAATCAACATGTTGCGGCCCTCTGCCGCGCTCATCGTCGCCGCATCTCTGATGGCCTGCGGGGACGGCAAGGGTGCCGGCAAAGCCGACACCGGCGTCGCCGCGGACACCGCCGCCGACAGCGCCGCGGCCAGCGAGACCATCGCCGAGGCCGACACGGCAGCGCCGAGCGACACCGTCGTCGTCGCCGACACGGCGACCGATAGCGCCGCGACCACCGTGGCCGAGACCACCCCCGGTGAGACACAGGTCGGAACCTGCTCCGAGGCCGACCTTGCCGCCTGCGAGTACGCGAACCTCGGCCTCGCCTACGCCGAGTTCGACGGCATCACGACCACCGAGCCCCGGACGGGCCGCAGCCTGCCGCTTCACATCCGCGTGCCGACGACCCCGGGTCCGTTGCCCGTCGTTCTGTGGTCCCACGGTGGCGGCTTCACCGCCGGGGGTCAGCTCAACAGCGACGACTGGGGCGACCTCCTCGCCAAGCACGGTTATGTCGTCATCCATGTGGGTCATGCGGAGCTCGGCCTTGGGGGCGCCCAGAAGCTCTGCGAGCTCGCCTCGGTCCCCGCGGCCGAGTGCGTGCCAAGCGCGGACGAGGACAACAACGGGCTCCTCGCGATCGGCCGGTCCTACGATCTCGCGGCCGTCCTCGACGACCTGCCGCGCCTTTCCCAGCTCAGCGTCGCCAACGGCGGCCCAGCCCTCGACCTGGCGCGGGTCGCGCTCGGCGGCTGGTCGGGCGGCT
>SXIE01000382.1 GCA_005772945.1 Pseudomonadota bacterium | reverse complement strand
GCACGCGCTGGCGGCGGCGGATGGACTCGAGCCAGGGTCCGACGCGCACGCGCGGCCCGACGCCGTGCTCGAGACGGTGTCGCTCGATCGCTGCCAGGTCGCGTGCGACAACGCGAAACGCGTGACCCTCGGCGAGCTGTCCCCCGACCTCGTGCCGTCGATGCGCGAGGCGATCGAGCGCGCCATGACGCGCGAGTGTCCCGCCCGTTGCGTCGCGCGCGCGAGCGTGAGCGCCGTCCGCTGCATCGAGAGCGCGCGCACGGCCCTCGAGCTCGCAGGCTGTCCACGCTGAGCGGGCCGAGCGCGCTTCGCGGGCGCCGAGCTTCGCGAGAGAATTTGACCCGCGGCGTCAATGCCCAGATTGTCGCGTCGATGCCAATCGAGGTCCATGCCGAGCTCCCGCTCCTCCTCCTGCCGGAGTATACGCTCTTCCCTGGGACCCTCGTGCCGTTCCATCTCCACGACCCGAGCCTCTGCGCCACGGTGAGCGAAAGCCTCGCGGACCGGCGGCTCCTCGTCGTCAGCCCGCAGGCGGCCTTGTCCACCGCGCGCCGCCGCGCGGGCGTGCCTCATGGCGTCGGCCATTCGGGCGTCGCCGCTGGCCTCGGGCGCGTCGTCTCGGATCGGCGCTACCCCGACGGGCGGCTCGATCTCTTCGTGCATGGCCTCTCGCGCGTCCGTATCATCCGCGTGCGCGACGTCGGCGGGCGCCTCTTCGCCGATGCCATGGAGGACGCGGACGAACCGGGCCGCGGGGCGCGCGAGGCCGCGCGGCGCCTTCGCCAGGTCGCCTACCAGCTCGCCACGGCGCTCGCGGACGACCCGCGCACCCCGCGCCCCGAAGAGAGCGACGGCCTCTTTGCGATTCTCTCGTCGACCGAGGAGCCGGGGCTGCTCGCCAATCGGCTGGCCGCCTTCTACCTGACCGACTTTCGTGCGCGCCAGGCGCTGCTCGAGATGCGCTGCCCGACCACGCGCTGTGAGCGGCTGGTCGACTTGCTCGGCGAGATCCTCCTGGCCCAATACGGCACGGCGACCGCGCTGCACTGAGCCCGCGCCGAGGAAATCGCACGCACGGCGTGTCGCGCCTGAAACCCGCCGGCCCGTGCCGCGTTGTCCGGGGTGTCGCCGGTCTGTTTGCCGAGGGCGCGCCGCACCCTGGGTGAGCGATTGTACATTCGGCCGGTGACGCATATCCTCGGAGCGCCGAAACGCATGCCACCAGGCATTTCAACCACCCAAGTCGGTGCGCGACAGATCGGACGGCGACCACCGTCCATTCAGGTCGTGCTTCACACGAGCAACCCACCACCCACGCGAGCGCCGGCCTTGGGCCGCACAGACACGCCGGAGAACGCCCGCGACGCGGGCCCCGTGGATCTCTCGACGCTGACCGACGAAGCGCTCATGCAGCGCTTCCGAACCGGTCAAGCGAGCGCCTTTCGTTTGCTCATGGCCCGCCACGGCGACAAGATCCACAGCTTCATCTTGCGCCAGGTGCGCCTGCCCGAGACCGCCAACGATCTGGTGCAGGAGACCTTCCTGCGCGTCGTGAAGAACGCCGACGGGTTCCGGGCCGAGGCGAAGTTCACGACATGGATCTATACGATCGCGCGCAACCTCTGCGTCGACTCGCTGCGGCGCGGCAAGCACCGCAACGCCGTGGCGCTCGACGCGCCGCTGCGCGCCGACGAGGGCGACGGCGCGACGATGCTCGACTTCGTCAAGGACCCAGGCCAGGGCGCGGACATGCGCCTGGCCGATCGACGCTTCTCCGCCGATCTCGAGAACGCGCTCGGGGGGATCCCGGCCGAGCAGCGCGAGGTCTTTCTCATGCGCGAATTGCACGGGCTCAAGTTCCGCGAGATTGCGGACCTGGTCGGCGTCCCGGAGAATACCGTCAAGAGCCGCATGCGCTATGCGCTCGAGGGCTTGCGCCAGCGACTCGGGAAGCACGGAGACGACTAGGGCATGTGGCTTCTCTGGACGATGACCTCCCTCGTCGCGGCGGCCCCGCCGCCCGGCTCGGAGGTCGAGAGCGTCCCGGTGGTGCCGGCGTCGAGGCCCGCCGACAAGGCCGCGCCCGCGCCGAGTGAAGGCAGCGAGGTCACGAGCACGCCCGTCGACCCCTCCGTCACGGCCCCCGTCAACCCCAGTGTCGGTGCGCCCGCGGAGCCCGAGGGGAGGCCGGACTCCGACGACGTCGAGCTGCCGATGCGCCCGCTGCTCCCGCCCGACGGGGCGGCGCTGCGCCCGATGGTGCCGCTGCTCGAGCGCGATCTGGTCGCGCCGCGCTCGCACCCGATGGGCCACGGCGGCGCCACCGTCGGCATCAGCGAGCTCGGTGAGGACGTCTTCTTCGAGCTCAACGTCGGCTACATCTTCCAAGTCGGTGGCTGGCGCATCGCGCCGCGCCTGCCGCTGCGGCTGCGCATCATCGACGACGCGCCCGAGCAGGCCGAGGTCGTGCGTATGGAGGACTGGGACGAGCCGTCGGACTGGGCGCGCCTACTCGCGTTCGTCCAGTACGGGCGCGTCGGGGACCCGATCGTCTTCCGCTACGGCGAGCTCTCGGCGGTCACGATCGGGCACGGCGCGATCGTCGATCGCACGTTCAATACGATCGACATCGATCATTACCGCGGCGGCGCGTACTTCGCGGGCGACGCGGGCTTTTTCGGCGGCGAGGTCTACCTCGACGACGTCTTCCGTCCGGAGGTCCTCGTCGGGCGCGCCTTTCTGCGACCGCTGACGCCGCTTGCGGACGCGCCGTTGCCGGTGCGCGGCCTCAAGGTCGCGGTCACGGTCGGCGCCGATTTCTCCGCACCGACCGCGGTCGACCTCGGCGAAGGAGGGCTCTTCGCGACCCCCGAGCACTACCCGCGCGTGCTCGGCGACCGCATCCTGCCGATGTTCGGGTTCGATCTGGAGTTTCCGGTCGTCGGCTCGCCGCACGTCGACGTCGTGCCCTACGTCGACCTCGCGACGCTCGAGTTCGACACGCTCGGGCTCCACGTCGGCGTCATCACGAACGTGCGCTTCACGGGCGAGAGCTCGCTCCACACGCGCCTCGAGTACCGCTTCATCGGGCGCGATCACGAGCCGGGCTACGTCTCGCCGTTCTACGCGGTCGAGCGCTACAGCTTCCTCGGCGGGCAGCCCAAGCTCGCGGCGCTCGACGACAACGACGATCGCCTCGGGGCGAGCTACCACGGCGTCCACCTCGAGGCCGACCTGCGGATCGCCGGGATCCTCCATTGGGCCGTCGTGTTCGGTTCGAGCGGTCGCGACCGCGCCAACGACCTCATGACGCGCCTCAAGTTTCCGAACCTGGGGCCGGTGCGCCTCACGCTCTTTCTGGCGCGGCTCGGCTTCGCAGGGCTTGGCGACCTGTTCATGGCGGACCGCACGACCGCTGGCATCGGGGTCCACGTGCGCATCGGCGACCTCTTCTTCGTGCGCGGGCGGATCGCGAACGAGTGGTGGCTCGAGCATTCCGACGCGCGCACGCACTACGAAACAACCTTCAACTGGGATGTGGGCGGCGGATTGGTCATCCGCCTCTGACCCGCACTCCGAGCCGATCGGCGCGCGGACGAAGGGTTCGTTGACATGGGGCGTGGTGGGCCCAATAATCGACCGGTATCGCGGTCTTTGGGCAGCCTCGCTTCGCCAGGCCTTTCGCGAACTCTATGGCACACCACCGCAACCGCCGCTTCTTCTCCTCGTCCGCGCTCGCGCTCGTCGCGCTGCCAGCGGTCTTGGGGGCCTGCGCCGGCGGCGATGGGCCACCGGACGCGCCGGTCGCGCGCTTCGCGGTCATCGCGCTGAGCTGGCCGGGCGGCGACGCGCCCGACGGGCTGGCGGCCGGCTACGTCTTCGACCATCCAGCCGGCCAGCGCGCGCGGGTCCTCGCGAGCCTCGGGCTGTCGTGGGCCACGCTCATCGACGCCAACGTCGGGGTCGACCAGTGCGTTCTCTTGCACGATGATGCAAATGTCGCGGACGCGCCGGCGCAGCTCATCGACGCGGGCGACGTCACGATCGAGACGGCCGAGGGCGAGACGGCGCTCGAGGCGACCTACCTGCCGGAGGACTGGCCGCCAGCAACGGGCTTGGCCTATGCGGGCGTCTTGCCGATGGGCGCCAACGGGCAGGCGGCCGGCCAGCCGATCACGGTGCTCGCGAACGGCAATGACGCGGTCGGGCGCTTTGCGATGGTCGTCCCGTCGCCGGCGCCGGTGCGGCTCCTCGGCGTCGCGGGAACGGCGGCGGGGCTCGCCGTGCAATGGTCGCCGCGCGACGCGCGCGTGGCCGGCGAGGGTTCGGAGCAGACGGTCGTGACGTACGAGCGGCGTGGCTTTGGCGATGCGTGGACCATCGCGTGTGCGGTCGATGACGATGGGGTCTTCGTGATGCCGGCGGAGTTGCTGGGCCGGCTGCCGTCGCTCGGCCAGGGGCCCGAGGATCGGACGGACCACGTCGTGGTGCGGCGGATCGCGAGCGCGAGCTTCACGGCGCGTGGGGTTCCCGAGGGCGTCGTTCTGGCGGTCTCCGAGGATGCGACGCTGGTCGGCGAGTAGGCTGTGGCGCGTGGCGCCCATCGGGCTGCGGCGGCGGCGGCGACGGTGCTCGGTGTGGTGCTGGCTCTCCTCGCGGGTCCGGGCGCGGCGGGTTGCACCGAGGCCGGCGCGCTGGGCGGGGCGCTCTATCCGGCGCTGACGGTGGGCGACGTCGGGCCGGCGCTGGTGTTGCCGGGCAGTCGGCTCGTGGTGGCGTGCGAGGGCCTCGTCGCGGGCGGGGTCGTGCACTACCAGGTGCGGCTGGCGGGCAGCGTGGCGGGTAGTGCGGTCGACGCGCGCTACGAGGCGGTGGTCGTGGAGGCCGCGGGGGAGGCGGGTGCGGGGGTGCTCGACGTGGCGCTCGACGGTGCGCTGTTTGCGCGCGTCCCGGCCGAGGAGGCGACGTTCGAGGGGACGCTGACGGTCCTGCGCGCGACCGACTCGGGCGAGGGCGACGCGACGGTGACGCGGCCGCTCACGCTCGCGCTGGTGCGGCATGCGGTGCCCGAGGTCGTCGCCTGGGATGTTGCCGAGGTCTTCCCCGGGGATCGCGTCGCGGTTCAGGTGGCGGGCGCGCTCTTGCCGGGCGAGGGCGAGACGGCGCTGCAGCTCGATGGCACGTTCATCACCGAGGCGCCGGTCGAGCTGCGGCCGATCGCGGGGCTCGTCTTTCCGGTCGATCCGTATGAGACGGCGCCGGATCGCGGGCGCGTGACGTTCGCGCTGACGCCCGATCTCTTCGGGATCCGGCCCGGGCGCTTCGAAGGCGCGGTGCGCGTCATCAATGCGCATCCGGATGGGGTGACGGTGACGTCGGAGGCCTTGGCGATTGGGCCCGTCGCGCTGCGCCCGCCGGTCGTCACGGCGACGTCGCCGGAGGGCGCCTCGCGCGGGCAGAAGCTGACGTTTCGGGGGCGCGGCTTCCTGGCGTCGGACGGGCTGCTGCAGTCGGCGACCGTCTTCCTGGCCGAAGGGGAGTTCGCGCCGACGCGCGGGCTGTCGGTCGTTTACGAAGGGGCCGAGGCGCTGGTCGTGTACCCGGAGGTGGTCGTCGGCAACACATCGGCCGAGGCGGTCTTGCGTGTGACGGTGGGTGGCGACGGGCGTTTCGCGGGGCTGGGGTCCGAGACGGGGACGTTCAGCGGGCGGCTCACGCCGCTCGTGCTCTTCGGCAGCGATCAGGTCGCGGGGCCGTCGTTCCCGTTCGTGCTCGCGGTGCGGCATCCGAAGCAGGTCGTGCAGATTCGAATCCTGCCAGGGTTCGCCGAGGCGCTGGCGGCGTTCGGGCTGACGGCCGAGCGGGTCGCGGTCGAGGCACGCATCCTCGAGGTGTGTCGGCGCGACTACGTGGGCATCAACATCGCGTTCGACTACCAGGTCCCGACCGACTTCGCCGAGTACGCGATCGTCGAGGTGGGCGGCCACGATCCCAATGGAACCGGCCTCTTCGGGCTCGACAACACGGCCGGCAAGGACGTCGGCAACCTGCGCTTCGACGACGTCATCGGCGGGTTCAACGCCGACACGCGCGCCGGCAACTTCGCGGCGTACGGGGGGGTCTTCGCGGCGGAGTTCATGCAGCTGTCAGCGCGTCTCAGCACGCACATCCTGGCCAGCCCGCGCTTCGACGACATCTTCGGCGGGTTGGCGCCGAGCCTTGGCGGGACCCCGGCCAAGGCGGGCGAGAGCCAGGTCTTCGACGACCGTGGCGCGGCGATAAAGAAGGCCGTGCGCGTGCTCGGCAACATCGTGGGCTCGACGGTCACGCACGAGGTCGGGCACAGCCTCGGGCTGACGGCGCTCGAGGGCAAGTACCACAACCCCGGGGACACGCCGAACTGGCTGATGGACGAGGGCAAGGCGCGGCCGTTCGAGGAGCGCGCCGAGATCGACGGCTTCGGTCCGGCGGTGTTCGAGCCGCACAATCGCACGTACCTCGAGAGCATCCTGCCGCTCGACACGGACGCGACCCGCGAGGAGACGACGCCGTGAGCGTCGGGCGGACGTGGGTGCTGGCCGCGGCGTGCCTGGCGGCGTGGGTCGGAGCGGGCTGCGGTGGGGCGCCGGGCGGTCCGGACGCGGCGGCGGCCATTGCGACCGTGGCGACCGTGACGGGCG
>SXIE01000381.1 GCA_005772945.1 Pseudomonadota bacterium | reverse complement strand
GCCGGTGCCGCCGCCGCGCGCTGTCCAGGTGAGGCCCTCGAAACCGGCTTCCGAGGCGGCGCGGAAGACCGTCACCACATCGTCGGCCGAGCGCGGATAGACGATCGCCTGCGGCAGGATCTGGTAGATGCTGTTGTCGGTCGAGCCGACGACGCGCGTCGCGAGGTCCTCCCCGAGGTCGCCCCGGAAACCGGCGCGCCGCAGCGCCGCGAGGTAGGCGCGCGTTTGGGTCGTGGCGGGGGCGAGCTCGGTCAGACGCGGGATCACGCGCCTGTCATAAGCCATCGGGCGCCCGTCGGACCAGAACATTGACTTTCGGCGGGAGGGGCGCGATCTGGCGGCGCCCTTCAACGCGCGAGGCTTTCGCAATGGCGGTACGTCGCACCCACGGGTCCCTGCTGTTCCTGGCGCTCGGCCCCATGGTCGTCAGCGCCCTCGCCGCGTGCGGCACCGACGACGATCACGGCGCCGAGGCCACCGCCGGCTTCGAGGAGGCCTACGCGCAGGCCGAGCTCGGCAAGGCCGACTCGAACGGGTGCTCGGGGGTCGTGGTCCCCGACAAGAGCGGCTTCGCCAAGCGCGTGGCGCTGACGTTCGACGACGGCCCCAACCCGGCGACGACCCCGAAGGTGCTCGACCTCCTCGCCGCCCACGGGGTCAAGGCGACGTTCTTCATCAACGGCTCGCGCGTCCGGGGCGACGCCGAAAGGGCCCTCCTCGCGCGCATCGTCGCCGAGGGTCATATCCTCGCGAACCACTCCCAGAACCACATGAATCTAAAGACCGTTTCGTCGACCAAGCTCGCGTCCGAAGTCAACGGCACGCACAGCATCCTGGTCGCGGCCGGCGTCACGCCGCGCTTCTTCCGCTTCCCGTTCGGCTCGGCGTCGTGCTCTGGGATGAAGTTCGTCCAGGACCTCGGCTACCGCGTCACCGGGTGGCACATCGACTCGGCCGACTGGTGCTTCGCGTCGAGCGGCAACGGGACCTGCCCAGCGCGCACGTTCCGCTATGTTCCAGACAAATACCGAGCAGATCTCGAAGGGTACGTGATGTCCCAGGTGCGCGCCAAGGACGGCGGAATCCTGCTCTTTCACGACATCCACGCGAACACGGTGAGCGTCCTGCCGGGAATCCTCGAGGCGCTCGAGGACGAGGGCTTTGCGTTCGTGAACATCGACAGCGGCGTCTATTTCCCGCGCCTCAACGGCGTCACCCCGCCCGCAGGGCGCTTCGTCGGCGACGCGTGCGCGACCGACGTCGAGTGCAACTTCGCGAGCAAGAGCGCGAGCGCCATCTGCCACCGCTTCGCGCCGAGCGACGCCGAGCTCGAGACCGGGTTCTGTACGCTCGCGTGCCAGGGCACCTGCCCCGACAAGGCCGGCGCCTCGCCGACCTTCTGCACGAGCCTCGACGACGGCGCGACCGGACGCTGCGTCGCCAAGGGCGCCGACGTCAATCACCAGTGCGCGGACATCGTCGGGACGTCCCTGCAGACGGCCGACCGTTTCATCGGCGAGAGCAGCGCCGCGCCGGCCAGCGCGGACGTGTGTATCCCGGAATAGCGTCGCCGTCGGAGCGGCGCGTCGCGCGGCTCAGCGCGAGGTCACGCCGGAGGTCGCGCTGAGCGCCACACTTGCACCGGTGCGCAAGGAAACTGCGACGACGATCTCGGCGTCGCGACTCTCGTCGACGCTGACCTCGTCGGGCGTCCCGTCGTCGTCGACGTCCATGTGATCGGTCCAGTGGGCGTCGACCGCGACCTGGACTGCGACCACGAGGTGATCGCCGCTGCGCCAGACGTCGAGGCGGCGCTGCACCTTCTCGGTCCCACCCTTGGCGGCCGCTCCGGGCAGCGCATCGATGAGCGGCAGCTCCTCGGTCACGCCGGCGCACGTCGTCACCAACTGCTCGAGGGACACGCTGACGGTGCAGCCGGCGTACGCGACCGTGTCACGCCCGGGGCGGTCGCCCGCAAAACTCGCCGCGCCGTCGCCTGGCGCCACGGCTTCGCGAGCGAACTCCGGCGTCAGCCACATCGGCGCCACCCCTGGGGTGCCGAACTCGAAGCGCCACGCGACGCCGCCCTGACGCAGGTCTCGCCCGCCAAAGTCGTGGCTATTGCCCTCGTGGCGCCGCGCGCCCGCACCGATGAGGGTGCCGTTGCTTCCGCGGATCTCGCGCTCGATTGCCACGCTCTCGTTCGACATCTGGACGCCATCGCCGCTGCTCGACTGACGCCCGACGATCGCCGCCTTCACGGTGCGCCAGCCTTCGGTGACGCTCGGGTCGCGCACGAGGGTCCAGGTGGTCTCGCGACGACTGTCGACGCCGCCGCCCTGCTGGCTGGGGTCGGACGTGCCCTGGGCGCGCTCGCGGATGACGAGCGTGTCGACCGGGGCCGCGGGGCCGGGGCCGCGCAGCGCCTCGACCGTCACGTCGAGCACGCTCGGCCCGAGGTCCTCCGGCGGCGCGGCGCCAGGCTCGGGGACGAACGCCGCGACGGCGAACGCCTCGCTGCTGAAGTCGACGCCCGCGGGAGTGAGCGACTGTTCATTGCGACCTTTCGGCGACGGCAGGAATAGCTCGACGCTGCCGCCGACGTGAAGCCGCGCGCCCGCGAGTGAAGGCTCGCCGAGGGCCGCGAGCGGGACGTCGCGCGCCTCGAAGTGCCCGTTGGACGTGATACGCGAACCCGGCGCGCGCGGCGCCTCGAGAGGGGCCTCGACCCAGCACGCACCGCGGCGCACGAAGGTCGTGGCGTCGTCGGCCAGCACCAGGACGCGCGCGGGATCCGCGCCGCTGACGACCCAGGCCCAGCCTTCCTGCGGGAGCTTCCCGCACGGCGCGCCCGCCGCCGGGGCGTGGAGCAGCGCGAGCGAGAATGGGGCGCCGCCCTTCGGGGCAAACGCGAGCATCGGGCCGTCGGGCCCTGGCAGGGCCTGCACCTGCCCAGGCAGGAACGCGGCCGCATCCGCCAGGCCGCTGTCGGCGAGCCATGGCGGGGCCGAGGGAGGCGCGGGCGGCTGCGCGACGGGGGCCGGCGTGGCGGAGCCGCAACCTGCGATGAGAAGGCACACGGACAGGTGAAGTCGAGACATGGGGCCAGAGACGGGATCGCGCGGCGGAAATCAAGAGCGAGTTCGAGTCCGAGTTCGAGTCCGAGTTCGAGTCCGAGTTCGAGTTCGAGTCCGAGCGCGAGTCCGAGTCCGAGTTCGAGTCCGAGTCCGAGTCCGAGTGACCGCGAGTGCTCTGGTTGCCCACACGTGGACAACATGTACACAAACATGTACATGCAGTTCATGTCCAAGCGCTACTCGATCGCCGAAGCACGAGCCAACCTCCCCGCCATCGTCGATGCGGCGTCGGTCGGAAATCCCGTCGAACTCACTCGGCGGGGCAAACCCGTCGCGGTGGTTCTTTCGCTCCATCACTACGACCTGCTGACCTCGAAGCGGCCCAGTTTTGCGGATGCCTACCGCGCTTTCCTCGACAAGTTTCCGCTCGATGAGGTCGGTCTCGAGCAAGAGTTTGTGGCCTCTCTGCGTGGCCGGGAGACCGGTCGAAGAGTCGACCTGTGAGTCTCAAATTCCTCTTGGACACGAGCATCGTCTCGGCGCCGATGGCCAAGTCGCCGGACGTCGAGGTTCTGCGCCGCCTCGAAGAAAACGCCTTCGAATCTGCCATCGCGTCCGTGGTGTGGCACGAACTGACCTATGGCTGTCGGCGTCTGCCTGCGGGGCGACGGCGAGTGGCCCTCGAGGCCTATCTTCAAGAGGTCGTGCGAGTCTCGTTTCCGATTCTTCCCTACGACGAGCAATCCGCGTTCTGGCACGGCGTGGAGCGAGCTCGACTCGAATCCCTTGGAACGCCGGCGCCGTATGTCGATAGCCAGATCGCCGCCATTGCTCACGCCAACGGGCTCGCGCTCGTGACGGCGAATCCGAAGGACTTTGACAGATTCAAGGGCCTCGAGGTTCAGGACTGGACGAAGCGCAGACGGCGCTCGTAGCCGCTTGCACGGCCGCTCCACTCGGCCGCCCAGCGTCCGAGCCCCCCAGAAAATGCGCACCTAAAGTGGCGCCGTTCCCGCCCAACCCGTACCTCTCCGGGGTGGTCAACCCTACGCCGCTGGGTCGCCAGATCGTCGCCGCGTCCCTCGTCGGGGCCGGCGCCGCCGCGCTCGCCATCGCGGTCCGCCTGATCCTCCGCGACGGCACCACGCTCCTCTACGGCGAGGCGGACCTCGTCGCCGCGATGACCTCGCTCCCGCCCGGCTGGCGCATCGCCGCGCCCGCCATCGGCGGCCTCGTCGCCGGCCTCATCGTCACGCTCTTCATACGCAAGCGCGCCCAAGGCGTCGCCGACGTCATGGAGGCCGTCGCGCTCGGCCGCGGGCGCCCCAAGCTCGCGCGCGCCATCGGACCCGCCCTCGGCTCGGTCGCCGCCAGCCTCGGCGGCGGCTCGATCGGCCGCGAAGGGCCGCTCATC
>SXIE01000380.1 GCA_005772945.1 Pseudomonadota bacterium | reverse complement strand
GTGGCGATGGAGACGCTGGCGGAGGCCCGGGCGCGCGGGTTGCCAGTGCAGACGCCGGCCGCGTTCCTCGAGGATGTACTGGAGCTGACGCCGCTCGACACCACCGATGACCCTTGGCTGCTCCTCGACCAGAGCCTCGCGCGCCGCACGCCGCTCTTTGTCGGGACGAAGCGCGTCATCGATTTCGGCGGCGCGTTCGTCATCGCGATCGTGGCGCTGCCGGCCTTCATCGCGGTCGCGGTCGCGGTGCGCGTCACGAGCCCGGGGCCGGTGTTCTTTCGCCAGACCCGGGCGGGGCTCTTTCGCGAGCCGTTCACGCTCATCAAGTTCCGGACCATGGTGCACAACGCCGAGGCGCTGACGGGGCCGGTGTGGGCGGGCGCGAACGACCCGCGTATCACGCGTCTCGGGCAGTTTCTGCGCAAGAGCCGGCTCGACGAGCTGCCGCAGCTCTGGAACGTGTTGCGCGGGCAGATGAGCCTCATCGGTCCGCGCCCCGAGCGCCCCGAATTCGACGCGCAGCTCGCGCCGCGCATCCCGTTCTACGCGCTCAGGCACCTGGCCAAGCCGGGGCTGACCGGGTGGGCGCAGGTGCGGCTGCACTACACGGCGTCGGTCGCGGACTCGTTCAAGAAGCTGGAGCACGATCTGCACTACGTGAAGCGCGCGTCGCTCATGTTCGATTTGCGGATCTTGCTGCTGACGATTCCGGTCGTGCTGCGGCTGCGCGGGCGCTGAATTCGCTCGCGCATCGGCGAGCGAGGTCAGGTCTCCCAGGCGAGTTCCTCGCGCGCGTCGCACCAGAGCGCGTGGAACTCGGGTCGGAGGGCCGCTGGCAGGGCCGCTTCGAGGGTCGTGTATTCTTCGCGGGCAAGCGCTTCGCGCTCTTCGCGATCGGATTCGGCCTCCGAGCGCGGCTTGAGCAGCGCCACGATGTCCGCCTGGTCCTGATGCCGGCCGGCATGCAGCTTCATTTCAAGCAGCGCGGCGAGTCCGATCACGGTCCCGTCGCGGTCGCTCGCCGGCACATCCTGGGGCGCGGGGTAGGGGGGCCTTCCGGCGCGGGGACGTGCATCGCCCGCGAGCAGCAGGTCGACGGAAACCCCGGTTGCAAGGTGTCGTAGGCGCGTGCGCGACTCGCGCGCGAAGCCATGGCCCGTCAAGAGTGGCGCCAATCGCGCGTCGGCGGTCGGGTCGAGCAGGACGTCGACGTCACGCGTCGTACGCGCGTAGCCGTGATGGACGACCGCAACCCCGCCGACGAGGCGGTACGCGACGCCGGCGGCGTCGAGCAGGGCCCTGAGTGCCGGCAACGCGAGATCGACCGCAGGCAGCGTGGGCTCCATGGCTCGAGCAAACCTCCGGAGGGTCTCGATGACGCGGTCGGTCGCCGTCCTGTGGCCGCGGGTACCACGAGCGCTGGCCTCAACCTACTTCGCGCCCGACGCCGGCGCCGGCGTCGCCGTGCAGCGCAGCGGCACGCCCATCTCGCTGACGAGGTGCGCGGCGCCATCGAGCGCCTCCATCGTCCACAGCATGTAGCGCGCGTCGACGTGGATCGTGCGGGTGGTCCTCGCGTCGAACATCACGTCGGAGGCGACGCCCTCGATGTCGCCGTCGAAGGCGAGGCCGACCAGCTCGCCCTTGTCGTTGAGCGTCGGCGAGCCCGAATTGCCGCCCGTGATGTCGAGATCCGACAGGAAGTCGATCGCGATTTCGCCGCCGAGCGCTGGGTCGCCGTAGCCGCAATAGGCCTTGGCGGCGATGGCCGACAGCAGCTTCTCGGGTGCGTTGAACGGCGCGGCGCCGGTGTTCTTGAGCGGGATCTGCGCGGCCACCGTGAAGGGCTGATCCACGAGCTCTTGCGAGTCCGGCTTGAACGAGCGGACCGTGCCGTAGGTGATGCGCAAGGTCGAGTTCGCGTCGGGCGAGAGAAAGCCGCCGAGCACCTCGCGCATCGCATCCGAATAGAACGGGGTCAGGAGCAAGAGCTCGCCCGTGCGCGCGTCGGTCTTCCGCTCCTCGGACTTGAAGGTCTTCCAGATCCGCTGCGCCGCCTGGACGAACGGGTCCCTCGAGGCCGCGATCTCTTGCGACGTTCCCTTCTCCAGCAGCGCGAGGCGCAGCGCCTCGTCCTCGATCAGCGGCGCCGCGTACCAGGCGGCCAAGGTCTTGTCGATGAGCGCCGCGTTCACCTTCTTGTCGCGCTTCACCCCGAGCAGATCGGCCAGCCAGGGGCGGTCATTTGCAGGAAGCTGCAAGGCTCTGACGAGCGCCATCCGGAAGTTCGCGCGGTCCAGCGTCCGATCGTACTGCTTGGCAAACGTCTTCTGCGCGCCCTTGGCCCGCGACAGGTCGCGGTCCTGATAGCCGGGCTTGCGCTCGGCGTCCGGCTTCTGGCGCTCCTCGGCCCAGCGCGTCAGCGACAGCGCCGTCGCCAAGAGGCGCGAGCCGCTGAAGGCCACGCTGCGGTCGAAATCGACGCGCGCGGTCTTCTCACTCTCGGCGAGGATCCCCTCGAGCTTGGTCAGCGCCGCCTGCGTCGCCTCGTGCCCGGGCTCGGCCGCGTACGCCTTGATGTCCGCGTCGATCGCGTCTTTGCGCTGGACGAGGTCCCCGCTGGTGAGGCCCTTCAAGACGCCCTCGAACTTCTCGAGGCCGTTCTGGATCCCCTGCTTGGCGAGCGTCGCCTTGATCGCCGTCTCGCCCGCGCTGCCGAGGTGCGCCTCGGCGATCGCGTAGCGCTCCTTCATATAGGTGATGAGGTACGGGTAGTACCACGCGACCTGCTGGTGGATTTCGGTCGCCGTGACCGTGCGCTGGGTCGAGCCCGGGTACCCCGTGACCATCACGAAGTCGCTCGGCGCGAGGCCCGCGCTCGAGACCTTCAGCCAGTGTTTGGGCTGGTAGGGGACGTTGTCGGCCGCGAAATCGGCGGGCTTGCCGTCTTTGCCGACATAGGCGCGGTAGAACGAGAAGTCGCCCGTGTGACGCGGCCAGGCCCAGTTGTCGACCTCGCCACCGTAGTTGCCGACGGCGCGCGCCGGCACGTACACGAGGCGGACGTCGCGCAGCTCGAGCATCTCGATGAGGAGGTAGCTGGCGCCGCGGAAGAACCCCGAGACCTGGCAGCGGATCCCGGGGCGGTCCTTCTCGCAGGTTGCGACCAGCTGCTTCTGCCGCTTCTCGCTCTCGTCCTTGCGTGCGACCGGATCCGCAATCGCCTCGAGGCCGCCGCGCATCTGGGCCGTCACGTCCGTGAACGCCTGCGCGATCATCACGCGCTGCGCCGGGCCGGCCGACTTCTCGTCGGCCTTCGTCTTGGCCAAGAAGCCGTTCTCGACGAGGTTCGCCTCCGGCGTCGAGTTGAGCTGCAACGCGCCCTGCACGCAGTGATGGTTCGTGACGATGAGCCCCTCGGCCGACACGAACGAGGCCGTGCAGCCGCCAAGCGACACGACCGCAGCGAGCGGCGCCGCGAGTGGGTCGGCGAGCGCCGCGCGATCGAGGACGACGCCGAACGCGGCCAGCGTCTCGAGGTGCTGCGGCAGGAGCATCTGCGACGGGAGCCACATCCCGCCCGGAGCGACGTGCGCCTTGCGCGCCGCCAGTCGCGGATCGGGCGGGGCGACCCCGCCGTGGGGATGCTCGAGGATGTCGGTACGGTGCGGCGCGCTGGCGCAGCCGCCGATATTGATGATGGCGCCGATGCCGATAGCGAGGAAGGCGAGGGGAGCGTTTCGAGTCATGCCGAGCGCATAGCAAAGAACGCCCGCACGCGCGATACGAACTGCCCGCCAGGGCCTCAGGCCTATTGGGGGCAGCGCACGTTCAGCGTCACGGGGTCGCGCCGAACCAGCGTGAGCGCGCACTCCGCGGCAGCCACCGCCGAACCCAGCGCGAGCCGGACACCCGGCACCGCGTCGAACGGCACCCGGTGCACGATGACGTCCACGACGAGACCGTCGGCGCCATCGGCGACCCAGCGCACGACCGGCGCGTGGGCGCCGAAGCTGACCGACTCGCCGGCCGCGAGCGCGAAGTCCTCGCCGTAGTTGACGACCCGACCCGTCCACGCGTCCTCGGTGTCGAGTGGCGCGTCGCGATCCTGATCTTCGACGCCCGGTGTGCCCGGTGTGCCCGGTGCGATTGGAGGCTTGCTGGCGCAGGCCGACGCGAGCGCGGTGAGGACGAACGTGATGCCAAGGACGAGACGTGTCGACATGGGGACTCCGCGGTGACGGTGTGCCCCGGATTGGCCTCCAGACCGGTCCCGCATGTCAAGCGCCGGGGGCACGCCGAAACGTTTTGCTACGTGCGGCGTGTGGGATTCTGCGCGGTCGCGCGCCGCCCTAACCACGACGCGCGAGGTTTACGTCTTTGTGCTTGCCTCGACGTTCGGTGACTTGTAGTCATCGTGTCACTGACTACGAGTCATCGAAACCGGAGAGGCGCGTGCCGAGAGCAGTGACCCGCAAGCGACCGCCGACGCGGCCCGCCGAGCCCAAGCCCCGGCACGTCCAAAAGGAGGAGACGCGCGCGGCGCTGGCCGCTGCCGCCCTTCGCTGCTTCGCCGCGACCGGCTGGGAGGCGACCACGGTCGGAGCCATCGCGAAGGCCGCCGGCGTCGCGCATGGGACGTTCTACGTCCACTTCGCGACCAAGGAGGCGCTCGCCGATGCGCTGCTCGCCGACTTCAACGCGACGTTCGCCGCGCGCGTTCGGCCCATCTGGGAGAGCGGCGCCGCCGCGCTCCCGACGCGCGTGCGGCGCACGGCTGAGGCCTTCCTCGACCACTGGGAGTCCGAGCGCACGTTCGTCGCTGCGTACGCCCATCGCTTCGCTGGCGGCACCGGGCTCGGCACGACCCTCGAGAACGTGCGCGACGGCATCAACCCGCCGGCGGTCGCGCTCCTCGGTGACATCGTGGCGCGCCTCGCGGGTTCCGCCGCCAAGAGCAGTGGCCGCCTGTCCCTCGCGGTCCAGGGGGTCCTTGCGATGTGGCTGCGCATCGGCCTCCAGGCCCTCTTCCAGCCGGGCGTGACCCGCAAAGACGCGGTCGACGTCCTGACGCGCATGACGCTCGGCGCCGCCCTGGCAATGGTCGAGCCGCAGTCGGCTACCAAAGAGCCGCCGCAATCCAAGGAGACGCCGCGATGACCGCCGAATCCGTCCCGCACACCGCCTCGAAGAAAGAGTCCTGGCGCGCGTACGTCGCCACCGACACGCGCCCGTTCGCGGGCGCCAAGCGCTACCGGCCGAGAAGCGGCCACCCCGACTGGCCACGCCTCATGCGTGAAGCCGACGCCATCGTCGCCGAGGTCCTGCCCACGCTCGCCCCGCCGCAGCGCGGCCTCCCCGAGCTCGCGCGCCGCGCCAAGTCCTACGCGACCGCCGCGCGCGGCTACCTCGAGAACCGGCGCCGCGCCCGCGCCGGCCGCGAGGACCTCCTGCCCCTCTATTTCATCTGGACGACGCTGCGCGCGTGCAACTTCCGCTGCACCTACTGCGACGACCACCGCGGCCAGAAGTACCCGGATCTACCTCTGAAAGGCGCCCTCGACACCGCGCGCGGCAAGCGCCTGCTCGAGGTCATGCGCACCCGCGCGACGTCCGTCTACTTCGCCGGCGGCGAGCCGACCGCACGCAAGGATCTCCCGGCCCTCACGCGCCACGCGCGCGACCTCGCGTACTACCCGGTCGTCGTGAACACCAACGGCAGCCTCGTCGCGCGGAACCTGCGCAAACCCGAGTGGCGCACCTGGCTCGCCGACACCGATCTGATCGTCGTGTCCCTCGACGGCCTGAACCTCGAGCGCCTCGCCCGCCTCTGGGTCACCGACGCCCCGCAAGACGTCCTGCGCAATCTCCTCGTCCTGCGTGCGCTCGCCGGCCCGATGCGTTTCCGCCTCAGCGTCAACTGCGTCATGGAGCCGGGCGAAAGCGACGAGGCCCGCGATGTCCTCGATCTCGCTGGCGATCTCGGCATCACCTACGCGTACGTCCCGATGAACGTCGGGCCGCGCATCGCCGACGGCTTCCACGGCGATCCTGCCTACGAGCAATTCGCCGCGACCGTCCTCGCACGCAAGCGCGCCGGCCAACCGATCATGGGATCGCTGCGCCTGAACGAGCGCCTGCTCCGCTCGGCGCCCATCTCGTGCCGCAATACGCTCAAGCCCCACGTCGACTTCGACGGGCGCCTCTTCTGGCCCTGCAAGGGCACCGTCAACGTCCCGCCCGCCATGGTCGACGTCCTCGCCTTCGACCACGTCGACGACGTGTGGGCCCACGGCGCGAAGCTTATCGACCCCACCCACTTCCACGGCCCGGCCCCCGACCAGTGCGGCGGGGACTGCAACTGGGCGCAGAACTACTCGACCGACGCCTACACCCACGGCCTCCTCCACCCACTCAGCCTGCTCGGCGAGGTCGCCGACTTCGTGAGGTCCCGATGAACCCGACGAGTCCCGCGACCCCAAGCGCCCCAACCGCCACCACCGCGCCCGAGCTCCTCGTCGACCTCGCGGCCATCGTCGCCGTCAGCCTCGCGATCTGCGTTGCGTCCCAGCAGCTCCTGCTCATGACCATCGTCGTGCCCGCGGTCTGGGTCCTGCGCACGATCGCCTGGGCCGCCGTACGTCCGCGCGCGCGTCACGCGCTCGGCGTCGAGCTCGCCTTCTGCCTGCTGGCGGCCGCGTTCGGCGGCTTCAACGACTGGATGTCGACCAACTACTACGGCATCTATGACTACACCGTGCCGACTGATCTGCCGGGGATCTCGACGTTGCCGGTCTGGCTCCTCCTCTACTGGGGCATCATCCTGCGCTTCGTCGCCACGCTCGCGTCCTACGTGGGCCTTGGGGCGGACCCGACGCCGCGCGATCTCGTGCGCCTCGGGCGCCGGCGCGTGCACAGCCCGGCCTTGAAAATAGCGCTCCAGCTCGCGATCGTTCTCGCGACCCGGCAGGCGATCTTCCGCCTGCACCTCGATCCGATTTGGTCCTGGGCGCCGTTTCTCGTCGCCGGAGGGCTGCATGCGCTGCTTTTCCCGTGGGACCGTCGCGACCTCCGGATCGCGCTCCTCGCGTTGACCATCGGTACGGCCGTCGAGGTCCTCTACATCCAGGTCGGCGGGCTCCACCGCTACCACCTCGGTTGGATCGGCGGCGTGCCGATCTGGATCGCGCTCTGGTGGGCCCTCGCCATGGTCATCTGGCGCGACCTGGGCCTCCGGATCCTGCGACGCTTCGTGCGCTGGGCGCAGCGTGCGGAACCCCTGGCGCGGCGACTCGGAACGTCGCCCAATCACACGTAATTCGGCTCGCGACGACTTTACGCGATCCGCGCCACGTGCTAGCTTGGGCCGCACCTCTGCGGGAGAAAGCATGATGCGGTCGGCGTCCGTCCTGTCGACAGTGGCCATCGTCTCGGGCGTATGGTTTGGCGCGTGTGGGGGCGGTGATCACGGCGACCACGCCGTCACCACCCCCGCGGACGTCAGCGAGGTGGGCGAGGTAGGCGCGCCCGAGGACACGAGCACCGCCGCCGAGACGGCGCTCGAAACGACCGTCGAGCCGGACACGGTCCTCGTGCCCGAGACCGCGGTGGACCCGGACACCACGGTCGACCCCGAGACCGACGCCGACGCCGACGAGGTGGGCGAGACGCTCGACTGCGACGGCAACGTGCGCCCCGCGGGGTGCCCGTGCGTGAACTCGGACGACTGCGAGGACTTCTGCGTCACGACCGATCTCGGCAAGCGCTGCGTCTCGACCTGCACCGAGTCGTGCCCGTCGGGGTTCGCCTGCATTCTGGCCTCCGTCGCGTCCGCCGATCCGGTCTTTCTCTGCCTGCCGCGCTACGCGAAGCTGTGCCAGCCCTGTCGCGAGCACATCGACTGCCAGGCGCAGGGCGACGGCCAGCTCTCGCTCTGCCTCGACTACGGCGTCGCCGGGCACTTCTGCGGCGGCTACTGCGACGACGACACCGTGTGTCCGAGCGGCTACGCGTGCGCGGACCAGGTGCTCGGCGATGGTTCGCACACCAAGCAATGCGTGAGGAACGACAACGTGTGCGAGTGTAATGATCTCGGCAAATCCCTCAGCATGGCGACGGGCTGCGAGGTCGCGAACGCGCTCGGTACCTGCGCCGGCGAGCGCACCTGCGGCGCCGCGGGCCTCGGCGCCTGCGACGCGCTCGCGGCGGTGCCCGAGACGTGCGACCGCATGGACAACGACTGCAACGGCGTCACCGACGACCTCGCGGCCGACGTGCCGTGCACCAACGACAACGACTACGGCACCTGCCGCGGCATCGCGGGCTGCACCGGCGGCGTGCCGGTGTGCGTCGGGCCGATCCCGGCGGCCGAGAGCTGCAACGGCCTCGACGACAACTGCAACGGGGCGACCGACGACGGCTACGCGGATCTCGATGCGGACCATATCGCCGACTGCGTCGACCCCGACCAGGACGGCGACAACACCAAGGACACCGCCGACAACTGCCCGCGGATCGCCAATGCCGACCAGGCCGACAACGACGAGGACGGCCTCGGCGATGTCTGTGACTTCGACGACGACAACGACAGCGGTCCCGATAGCGTCGACTGCGACCCGTTCGATTCCACCGTTCACACCGGGGCCACCGAGATCTGCGATGGCAGGGACAATGACTGCGATCATGCTACCGACGAGGGGCTCTGCGACGACGCGGTCGACTGCACGTTCGACTACTGCATCCCCGCGAGCGGCGAGTGCGGCCACGTCGCGGACGACACCGCGTGCGACGACACCAACGCCTGCACGACCGACATCTGCGACGTGAAGACGGGCTGCGACACCGAGCCGCTGTCTGGGACGACCTGTGAGGATAACGACCTGTGCACGACGCGGGATCGCTGCCTCGAAGGGGCGTGCATCGGGGACGCGGTGACGGGTTGCTGCGCCGTCGACGCGGACTGCGATGATCAGAACCCTTGCACGCGGGATGCGTGCGACCCAACGGACGGGACCTGTTCGCGCGAGGTGCTCGCGGACGAGACGCCGTGCGACGCCGACGCCAACGGTTGTACGGTCGACGACAGCTGCCAGAGCGGCACGTGTGTGGCCGGACTGGCGCCCCAGTGCAGCGTCGTCAACCCGTGCGCCGTGGGGTCGTGTGAGTCGCAGGGGGCCAACAGTTACGCGTGCGTGCAGACGTACCGCGACCGAGTGACCGCCTGCGACGATGGCCTCTTCTGCACGTCGGCGGATCACTGCAACGGGCAGGGAGCATGCGTCGGCGGCGGGGCACTCGACTGCGGCGCGAGCGAAAGCGGGTGCCAGATCATCGTGTGCGACGAGGTCGGGGACGCGTGCGAGGTGTCGAACGCAGCCGAGGCGCAGGCCTGCTCCGACGGGGATGGCTGCACGCGGAGCGATGCGTGTCACCTCGGGGCGTGTGTCGGCGGCGGTCCGCCGGACTGCTCGAATGTTGCAGACGCGTGCAACGATGGCGCGTGCGACGCGCTCGACGCCGACCACTACCAGTGCGTGAAGGACCCGGTGCCCAGGGGAGTCGCGTGCGCGAGCGCGGACTTCTGCGTCGTCGAGACGGTGTGCAACGGGGCGGGGGCGTGCGGCGTCGGGGTGGCGCGGGACTGCGCGCTCGAGGTCGGCGACCAATGCAACGGAGCCCGCTGCGATTCGGTCTTGGCGCGCTGCGTGCGGACGCCGGTCGCCGACAAGACATCCTGCGACGACGGAAACAGCTGCACGCAGATCGATACGTGCAAGAACGGCGTGTGCTCGGGCGCGGGCGACGCTTGCGTCGAGGAGCAAGTATCGACGGGTGCCGACGGCAACGTGCAACCCACCATCGTGGGTGTTGGCTATGGCCGCTACCAGGCCCAGTGGTGGACGGCGACGGTGAATACGGCGCAACGCTCGCGGCTTTCCGATGCCCATGGCTCACGCGAGAACGAAGAGGTCGTATCGACCAGCACCGGCACGTCGCGCCCGGCGACCTGGAGCACGCGTATGGCGGCGCAACCCAACGGCGATCACGTCATCATCGACTGGACGGGGGGTACCAGCGCGCGCGAGGAAGGCACGGCCCAGAATCCGGGAAGCTGTGGCCACACGACGACGAACACCGCGTACGAGCGCGGCACGGCGTACGACTACCTCGGCGTGGTCGTGAATCAGGCCAATCTGTGGCCGATGTTGCAGACGGCCTACTCCGCAGGGACCAACTGCAACGGCTCGGCGGCCATGAACACCATCCGCGTCGTGCCCCTGCCGTTTTCCACGGGTTTCGCGTACGTCGGTTCTGCTGACGGCACGACGTCCATGAACTCGTCGCTCAACCCGCCCGCGAACCAGATCTCCTACTATCCGCCGACGGGCCCCTTCACGGTCGGTGCGCGCATCACGCTGGTCGCCGCCGCCCAGACGACCGGCGACTTCGATGCGCGCCATACGACCGATGGTCAGACGAAGTTCGTGGCCGCCTGGGTCGCTGCGAACGGCACCGACGTCCTGGCGCGCCGCTTCGGGGTCGACGGACAGCCCGACGCGGCGGCCGCGTGGGCCGTGGTCAGTGCGGGCAGCGGGACCACGGTGTCGCAGGTGCGCGTCGCGACGTTCACCGACTCGAAGTTCATCGTCGTATGGGAGGTCGACAAGGTCGACACGAGCGGCCGCGGCGTCTACGCGCGTCGCTTCAACTTCGATGGCACGACCGCGGGCGACGAATTCCTGGTGAACACGAACCGAGTCGGCAGCCAGGGACTGGGGGAGATCGGCGTCTTCGCGGACAACAGCTTCGTCATCGCCTACGACGACGCCAACGGGGACGCCGACGGATACGCCGTCAAGGCCCAGCGCTACCAGTCCAATGGCACGGCGATCGGGACGCCGCTGACCGTCAACACGATCGCGTCGGGCGCACAGTATCGGCCCACGGTCGCAGTCCTGGACACGGGTGAATGGGTCGTCGGTTTCGTCGACGGGGCCAGCAAAGTCTGGACGCGCCGGTTCTTCAAGGACGGCACCCCCTCGATTGGACAGATCGAGCGCGTCGTCAACGACGTCACCGCGGGCGCACAGCGCAACGCGTCGGCGGCGCGGGCCGCGAATGGGAACATGTTGGTCGTGTACGAGTCGCCGGTCGTGGGGCTCGACGCGGGCGAGGTGCTGGGCAAGTTGCTCGATGCCCAAGGGCGCGCCGTGCGGCCGGAGTTCCGGGTCAATACGTACACGACGCTCGGGCAGGTGTTGCCGCGGGTGGCGGCCGCCTCGGATCGCTTCGTGGTCGCCTGGGAGTCGCTCGACCAAGACGGGTCGGCCGAGGGGGTCTATGCACAACTGCTCGGGGCCGATGGCGTCGCCGTGGGCGGCGAGTTCCGGGTCAATACATCGACCAACGACGTCCAGCGGCATGCGGCTGTTGCGGCCCATGACGACGGGACGTTCATGATCGTGTGGGCCGGGTATGCGTCGGCCGGCGGGTCCGTGATGGACGTGTTCGGGGCCATTTATGGCCGCGACGGTCAGGTCGTGAAGTCGGAGTTTGCGCTGACGACCACGACTGCCGGGGCGCAGGACTTCCCGGTGGTGGTCGCTGATCCCACGACCGGGGGCTTCCTCGTCGGGTGGCAATCGTACAACCAGGATACCTCGAACTACGGTGTCTACCTGCGGAGGTTCTCGGCTGGGGGGGCGGCGTTGAGCGGCGAGGTGCAGGCGCATTCGACGATCGCCGGCGATCAGGTGAGTCTCGCGCTGGCGATTGCCCCGACTGGCGCCGCGGCGGTCGGATGCTGGGAGTCGTATGGTCAGGACGTCGCGGCCACCTGGGGCGTCTACTGCCAGCGTTTCGGCTTGGCCGATCTGTCCAAGGCGGGCGCCGAGTGGCGGCCGCACGCGGTGACGGCGGGTGACCAGGGGCATCCGGCGGTTGCCTACCTCGAGGACGGGGACTTCGTGGTGGGTTGGGACTCGGCGGGGGTCGACGGGGCGGGCCTGGCGGCGCAGTACCAGCGCTACGCCGCGAGCGGTGAGACGCAGGGCGCGCGGGTCGTCGCCAATCGGACATGGGCGGGTGACCAGTCGCGACCGTTCTTTGCGGTGGCGGACGGAAGCGGCGGGTTCCTGGTCGGGTGGCAGTCTGCGGCGCAGGACGGCAGCGATCTGGGCATCTACTTCCGGTTGATGCCGGGCTTCTGAGCCGCGCGAACTGGCCTCTCACTCGCCTCGAACGGGGCCTTTCCGATTGGGGCAAGGTCGGCTACGCTTCGGCTCCCCCCGGCTCGCGTTCGCGCGCGGGTCTCCCGGACGGAGGTCAAGACGATGAGAGCGATTGCCGGCGCCCTACCTGCTTTGTGGATCAGCGTGTTGTTGGCCGGCTGCGCGAGCAAGCCCGAGGTCAAGCCTCCGCCCGAGGACCCGAAGGAGGAGCCGACGCCGCCCGGGTTTGTGAAGGTCGTCGAGTACGAGGCCAAGACGCGCGAGCTCATCAACGCGACGCAGAAGCTCGAGGGCTTGCAAACCGACATCGACGAGCAACGGCGTCGCCTGGCGGCGATTTGCGCCGACTACCCCAAGCACCTCGCGTGCGACCTCTATTCAGCGGCGGCGTTCGCGCTCAAGACCTTTTGCGGGGACAAGAACTTCACCGATCACATGGATGGCATCGTGAGTTCGTGCCACCAGGGCGCGTGCAAGCAGGTCGACGAGGCACAGCTCCTCTCGCGTACCGACTATATGACGCTCGTGCAGCACCTGCCGCACAAGCTCGTGACGTTCCGTTCGGCCGACACCAAGCTCGACGCGACCGACAAGAAGTCGCTCCAGCAGTACCTGGAGGCGGTGCGCGGCCAGGACGGCTTCATCATCATCGTCGGGCGCGCGAGCCGCGAAGGCCCTTGGAACGACAACCTGCGCTACGCGCTCGACCGCGCCGAGGCGACGCGCGAGTTCATCGTCGAGACGCTCGGGATCGATTCGAAACGGGTCGGCTACATTACGTATGGGCACGAGAAGATGTACCTGACCGATCTCGACGCCGAGCGGCTCTCGGAGCGCAAGCTCTCGACGACCGAGGCGAATCGGTCGGCGCTCGTCTTCACGTACCCGTGCTACAAGCCTTGAGGTTACTTGGGATCTGGGCCGCGGTGGTGGGCGGGGTCGGCTGCGCGTCCTCGTCGGCGGCCGCGCCGCCTCCCGACGCGCCCGTCCTCGTGCTTCCGAGCGAGCTTGCCGGGTTGAAGGCCGAGGCGGCGCGCGTGGGTCCGCTCGAGGCGCGCATCGCGGCGATCGAGCGCACGAATGCTGAGCTGAGCGAGCAGCTCCTCGTCGCGCAGCAGCGCCTCGGGCTCGCGCCGTTCCGTCCGAGCACGCTCGAGGCGAGTGACTTCACGTTGAAGCTGCCGGACGCGAGCCGGCTCGACGCCGAAGGCGGCAGGGCGCGGAAGATGAGCCTCGCGCGCGCCCTCGGCGAGACGCGCCAAGGCGCGCTCATCGCGTTTTGGGCGACGTGGTGCAAGCCCTGCACGGCGCCCGACGAACTCGCGCGCCTGAAGCGCTTGCGCGCGGATCTCGCCAACCAAGGCGCGGACGTCCTCTTCTTTGCGGTCGATGATCTCGCGAAAGTCACCGCCGATCCGCGCGCCCCGACCTGGCTCTACCCGCTCTGGCAGCGCGACCAGGGCCACCTCGACATGCTTCCCGAGGCGTTCGTGCGCTCGCAGGGGGTCGATCTCCCGCTCATGCTCGTCGTGTCGAAATCGGGCCGCATCAGCTGGGTGCGCAAGGGGGCGCTCGACGACGCGGCCGTGCGCGACATACTCACCGCCGTCATGCGCGGCGCGCGCGAGCGCTGAGCATGTCCGGGCCTCGTCTGACGTCGCTGTCGCACGGGGGGGGCTGCGGCTGCAAAATAGCCCCCGGCGTGCTCTCCGAGCTGCTCGGCGCGGCGCGCGGCGGGCCCATCCCCGAGGCGCTCCTGGTCGGGCGCGAGACGTCCGACGACGCGGCCGTCTACCGCCTGAACGACACGCAGGCGCTCGTCGCGACGACCGATTTCTTCATGCCG
>SXIE01000379.1 GCA_005772945.1 Pseudomonadota bacterium | reverse complement strand
CGCGCGGTCGGCGCTGAGATCGGCCTCCCCGAGCGCGTGCTCTGGCGGCAGCCATTTCCGGGGCCAGGGCTGGCCATTCGCATCCTCGGCGCGGTGACGCCCGAGCGCGTCAAGTTGCTGCAAGCGGCCGATGCGGTGGTCCGTGAGGAAATAGCGGCGCTGCCCAATGCGCGCGACGTGTGGCAGAGCTTCGCGGTGCTGCTTCCAGTGAAGTCGGTCGGGGTCATGGGCGACGCGCGGACCTACGAGCACGTGTGCGCGATCCGCGCCGTGAGCGCGACCGACGGCATGACCGCGGACGTGTTCCCGATGCCGTGGGAAGCGCTCGGGCGCATGGCGACGCGCATCGTGAACGAGGTGCGCGGCATCAATCGCGTCGTCTATGACGTGACATCGAAGCCGCCCGGGACCATTGAGTGGGAATGATGTTGACGACCGCTGCCACGCTGCTTTCGGCGCTCGGGACGCTTGCTGCACCGGGCCCCGTGCCCGCCGAACAGAACCCCACGCCGCCCGACGAGGTGGGCGCGGCGAACGCGAAGCGGGTCGGTCAGTGGCTGACCCTGCCGGTGTCGGGGCTCACGCTGAAGGTGCCCAAGGGGCCGGCCGCGCGCGTCGAGGCGAGCGGTCTCATCGACGGCACGGGCCCGCGGCTGCTCGCGCAGGACGGGCTGCGCTTCCTGGATGATGGCGGGCGTACGCCGGCGATGGCCACGGTCGAGGTCGGCGTGCCCGATTGCGACCACCTGACCAAGCCGACGCCGTGGCTCGGAGGCGCCATTGGCAAGGACCCGTGGGCGCGCGAGGACCGTCCGGTCGACAACGGGCGGATCGCGGTCATCCTGTGCAAAGGCGGTATGAACCAGGAGTGGCTCGTGCCGAGCGCCGAGGCGGCGAAGAGCTTCGACGAATGGTGGCCGTGGGTCGACGCCCTCGAAAAGGCGTGGCTCGGCCGGGTCATCGACGCGAAGGGCGCGCGAGCGCTGCGGGCCGACGTGTTCGTGCAGGAGGCGACGCCGACGGGGCCCGGGCCGATCGGGCCACCGGCGTGTGCGTTCGGGCCGGCCGGTTACACCGCGGAGTGCCCGCTGCTGGTCCCGTGGCTCGGGGTCCGCCTCGTGCTCGCCGATGCTTGGTACACCAACGATCCGCCGGCCGATCCAAAGGCGGCGGCGCCCCTGGCGCGTTCGTCGCAAACAACGCTGCGCCTCGCGATCCCGACGGCGGCGCAACTCACGGTGGTCCTCCAGGATGCGCCCGCGGGGGCGGCGTGTGCGGCGGGCGCTCGGCCGGCACTGCCCCCGGCGCGGCTTCCCAAGGGGTGGCGGGTGCTTTCGACCGGGACGGCCGGCACCGGCGCACCCGGGCAGCCTTGGCGGCTGTGCCTGAACGGCGGGCGGCGGGCGCTCACGGCCGAGGTCACGAGCGCGCTGCCGGCGGCGCGGGTGCCCGAGTACCTGTGGCCGCTGCTCGGCGGGATCGCCGCCGCGCTCCACCCGGAGTAGAGGGCGCGGCGCTCTGCACAGATGGCCCCGCACATAGGCCCGGGACGGATTCCACTTGGCTGATGGGCCATTTCCCTGCATATTACGCCCCCTTGCGGCGCGGGATGGGCGATGGGCGAGACGATTCGTGTGGGCCTCCTGGGATGCGGGACCGTCGGAACCGGGCTGCTACGAATCCTCGCCGAGAATCGCGAGGACATCGTGGCGCGCCTGGGCGCCGATATCGCGGTCACGCGCATCCTGGTCCGCGATCCCGACCGGGTCCGCGACCCGGCGGTGCCGCGCGAGCTCCTCACGACGAGCGCCGACGACGTGTTCGCGTCGGACGCCGAGATCATCGTCGAGGTGCTGGGGGGCTACGAGCCCGCGCGGACGCTGGTCCTGCGCGCGCTGGCCTCGGGCCGGCACGTGGTCACCGCGAACAAGGCGCTGCTCGCGCGCCACGGGGCCGAGCTCTTCCGCGCCGCCGACGAGGCGAGCTGCGACGTGTCCTTCGAGGCCTCGGTGGGCGGCGGGATCCCGATCATCCGCACGCTGCGTGAGGGGCTGGCGGGCGACCGCGTCGAGGCGGTGCGCGCGATCATCAACGGCACCTCCAACTTCATGCTGACGGCGATGGCGCAGAAGGGCGCGGCCTACGGCGACATCCTGGCGGAGGCGCAGGCGCGCGGCTATGCCGAGGCCAACCCGGCGATGGATGTGGGCGGCTTCGATGCGGCGCAGAAGCTGTCGATCCTCATCTCGATCGGCTTCGGGGTCGACGTCGCGTTCGACCGGATCCGCACCGAGGGCATCGAGGGCCTGACGCCGACCGACTTCGCGTTCGCGCGCCAGTTCGGCTACGCCGTGAAGCCGCTGGCGATCGCGAAGCAGCACGAGGACGGGATCGAGGCGCGCGTGGCGCCGAGCCTGATTCCGCTCGACTCGATGCTGGCGCACGTGAACGGCGTCTTCAATGCGGTGCAGGTGAACTCGCGCGCGCTCGGGCCGATCCTCTTCTATGGGAAGGGCGCGGGCATGATGCCGACGGCGGCGGCGGTCGTGTCGGACGTCGTCGAGCTGGCGCGCAATATCGGGGCCGGGACGTCGGGGCGGCTGCCGCATCTGGCGTTCTACAAGGGCATGCTGCAGCGCCCGGGGCTGCGCGATGCGGACCAGACGCAGTGCCCGTTCTACCTGCGCTTCACGGTGCGCGACGTGCCGGGAGTCATCGCGCAGATTTCGACGATCCTCGGGGCTCACGGCATCAGCATCCGCCGCATGGTGCAGGACCAGAGCGAAACAGAAGGCCCGGTGCCGGTCGTCATCCTGACGCACATCGCGCACGAGGGCTCGGTCATGCGCGCGCTGCAGGGGATCGACGCGCTTCCATTCGTAACGGAGAAGACGTGCTTTCTGAGGGTCGAGGATACCCGTTGATTCGCGGGCGGGCGCAACGCGCTCTTCGCGATCGACTTCCGCGGCGCTGGATTGCGCTGTGGGAGCGCCTGCCGCCTGGCAGGCAGCGGTTTCTGCGCTTCGTGATCGTGGGATCCGTCGGCGCCCTCGTGAACTTCGCCTTCATGAGCCTCGGGCTCCTGTTGTTTGCGAGCCTCGGTGATACGCGCAAGCCGCTCTCGAGCGCGCTCGGCATCGTCGTCTCGGTGACAGCAAACTTCATCTTCAACGACGCGTGGACCTGGGGCGACCGACAGAAGGGCGCCCGCAAGCGAGACGCGGCGATGAGATTCGGGGCGTACGCGCTTGGCGCGGGCTTCGGGGTGGCGCTCCAGTTCGGGACGTTCGTCCTCCTGGACGCGGCGTTCGGGCTCGAGGGGATCTTTGTGTACGTCGCACAAGCCCTCGGGATCGGCGTCGGGATGGTCGCGAACTACGTCATCAACAACCGTATCGTGTTCAAGGACAAAGCCAAATGAGCGCAGCTGCAGCGTACGTCGTGGGCGGAGAATGTGATGCTTGGTGCACCAAGTGTAAGCGTGACACCTGGCACAACATCGTGGCGCTCGACGCGTCCGAGAAGCTGCCCGCGCAGGTGATCTGCCGCTCGTGCAAGGGCGCGCACAAATACCGGGCGCCCAAGGTCCCCGTGAAGGAAGCCGCGACGCCCAAGGCGGCCGCGGGCGGCAAGGCCGCTGGGGCGGGGAAGGCTGCCGGGGCCGGGAAGGCCGCGGGCAAAGCGACCGGGAAGAAGCCGGCGAAGAAGGGTTCGAAGACGCCGGCCGCGCCGACCCCCGCGCAGACGGCCAAGCGCTGGGAAGAGATGATGCAGAAGACCGCGGGAACGGCGGAGCAGAACTACGCCGTGACCAAGGGCTACGACCCGGGCGCGGTGTTGCGCCATACGACGTTCGGGCTCGGCTTTGTCACGCAGAGCGTCGGTTGGAACCGCATCACGGTGCTGTTCCAGGACGCCGAGCGCACGCTGGTGTCGCGTCACGGGCAGAAGCCGCCGGAGCTCTGAGGGCGCGCGGCGCGTGATTCCGCGAGGCGCTCGCTCGCGTGAGCGGGCCGCACGCGGTAGTATCGCTGGCATGTGGGTGGTCGTGCGGTCCGGTGCGGACTTGGTGAGATGGGTGACGCGCGTCGCCGCGTGCACAGGGCTGTGGGCGGCGCTGTGGGCGGCTCCGGGGGCGGCGCGCGCGGATTTGGATGAGCCCGGCTTCGAGATCCCCGAGGTGTCGGCGTGGACCTTGCGGTCGGGTGAGCTGGCGGTCGGACCGCTCGGGGTGAACCTGGGGCTGTTCGAGGTGATCCAGCTCGGGACCGACCCGACGCTTGGGGTGCTGGGGGCGCCGAACGCGCTCGGGAAGTGGACGATTCACGCGAGCGAGCGGCTCGGGATCGGGGTCGAGGCGGGCGTCATCCGGTTCGATCCGGGGCTCGTGGGGATCCGCGAGAGCTTCGCGGCGTGGGCGTTTCCGCTGGCGTTTCGGGTGTCGGGGCGCGCCAGCGATCGGGTGCGGGTGCATGCGGCGGTGGAGTTCCTTGGGTCGCATCCGGAGGAGCAGGCGCCCGATGGGGTCCTTGCGCTGGAGCGGCTCGTCGGGCCGGTCGGGCAGCTGGCGGCCAAGGTTGGCGTGGAGTGGCGCGCGGGCGCGCATCTGGCGGTTATCATGCAGCTCGAGACGCCGCTGATCGTGCATCGGGCGGCCTATCGGTACGCGGGCGAGAGCGCGGACGCGATCGCGTTCCTGCGCGCGACGGCGTCGCTGTACGGCGTGTTCGGGGCGTTCAACTTCCGCGTCGGCGGCGGTTGGGGGCCGAGCTTCCTCGGGAAGTCGGGGCCGTTTCCGCTGCTCGAGCTCTACGTGCGCCTGTTCTGATTCGCGTCGGGCGGGGCGGACGACCAGGTCTCTTGCGGCCGGCGCATCGCGGCGAGGAGATCGGCGTCGAGGTCAGGCTCGCGTGGGGTGGACGCGCGCAGACGCAGGAAGACCCAGGCCAGCGCGAGGAGGACGCTGAGGACCGTCGCGGCCCAGCCCCAGGCGAGCGTGAGGGCGGTGGTCTCGCGTTGCGGTTGGTCGAGGAGGGCGACGCGGACGTCGCTGGCGCTGACGTAGCCGGTGAGCGGCACGATCGCGAGGCGGAAGCGATCCGAGAGGAGGAACTGGTGGCGGCTCGCGTCGCCGCTCTCTGCGAGCGCGACGCCGAGCGCGGCCTCGTCGACGGCGCCCATGGTCGAGGCCACGACGTCACCTGCGACGATCCACGCGACGTCGAGCCCGATGTAGTCGGCGTCGGTGCGCGCGCGATCGGCGCCGAGGCGGGTCGCGACCAGGACCGCGCCGCGCGTCTCGCGCCCTTCGAGGATCGGGGCGGCGGCGACGAGGTACCAGCTCTCGCGGCCTGGGAGGCGCGCAACGTCGCGGACGATGGCGCCCGAGGCGAGGGCCTCCGAGAGCGCGGGGACGTAGCTCGCGAAGGCCTTCGCGTCGGGCCAGGCGGGGTTGTCGGCGTCGGCGAGGCCGTTGCCGCTCGCGTCGACGACGAGCGCGATGTCGGGGGCGTAGGTCGCGCTGCCCTGGGCGAGCTTGGCGCGCAGGGCCTCGACGCGATCGTGGAGCGCGCGGTGGGCGAAGTGGGCGAGGCAGGCGCGGGCGCCGAGGGCGGCGCAGTGGAGGAGGTCGCGGCGGATCTGGGTGGTGAGCTCGGCGCGCGTGCGGCCGCGCCAGGCGGCGTCGCCGAGGAAGCGCTCGAGGCGCAGGACGGCGTCGGCGGTGATGGCCTCGATGAGCTCGGGCTTCTTGGCGACGAGGGCCTCGCGCTGGGCGAGGTGGTCCTCGGGGCGCTCGCCGGGGACGGCGCGATCGAGCTCGGACTGGAGCTCGAAGAGGGCGTCCTGGTGGCTCTGGATGGCGCCGAGATAGGCGGCGAGATCGCCGCGCGCGAGGCCTTCGGCGGCGGAGAATTGTTCGCGTTGCAGGAGTCGCTGACCGACGCCGAAGGCGCGATCAGCGCGGGCGAGGAGGCCTTGGGCGCTGCGCTCGCTCGTCTCGGCGGCGGTGAGGACACGCCAGGTGAAGGCGAGCGCGCTGCCGAGCGCGACGAGGACGACGAGGGCCACGACGTGGGATCGCTGCATCGCGACCGAGCTTAACCGGCGCGGCGTGTCCGCGTCACGGCGCGGTGACGAAGATGGCCGGCGGGTAGGCGCGGCAGTTCGCGGCGCAGACGCCGCACCCGGTGCAGAGGGCCGCGTCGATGGCGGGGATGCCGCGTGTGTCGAGCGTGAGCGCGCTCGGGATCGGGCAGCGACCGTGGCAGCCCGTGCATGATTCGCCCGGGTGCTGGTTGAGGCAGAGGTTGGCGGCGACCGCGACGCGCGCGAGCCGGATCGCCGCGGGTGCGAGCGGGACGAGCGCGCCGGTCGGGCACGCGGTGGCGCAGGGTACGGTGGCGCAGAGGACGCACGGGACGCGCGCTGGCTGGAGGGTCGGAAAGCCGTCGGCGCCGCGGGTGATCGCGTCTTCGGGGCAGGCGCGGAGACACGCGTCGCAGGTGTCGCAGCCGCTGCAGAGCGCTTGGAATGCCGGCGCGGGGAGTGCGCCCGGTGGGCGAATGGCGCGCTTGGGGGGCGGCGCTGTGGGAGACGGTGTCGTCGGCGAGGGCGCGGGCGGGACCGAGGTCGGGCGCGGCTGGTAGGTCGGCTCGGCCACGTCCGCGCTCGGCTCGGTGTCGCTCAGGACGCGATCCGCGAGGCGGCGGAAGAAGTCGCGCCGACCGCTCACGACCTACGCTTCCGGCGCTTGCCCCCCTGCCCTTGCGCGCTGCGCTTGCCCGCGGGCGGGCCCGTGCGTGGACCACGCGGCGGCGAACTCGGACTCGGTCTCGAACTCGGTCTCGGACTCGAACTCGGGCTCGGACTCGGACTCGGACT
>SXIE01000043.1 GCA_005772945.1 Pseudomonadota bacterium | reverse complement strand
GCCGTGGCCGCCGACGCCACCCCGGCGGTCGAGGACGCCGCGCCCGCGTCACCCCGGTGACGCCACGCCCGAGCCCGCCGAGGTCGCCCCCGCCGAGACCAGCGCGGCCGCGCCGGCTGCCGCCCCGTGCGTGGCCAAGGAGGAAGCGACGAACCTGGAGCGCGTGACGCTGACCGGGGCCGTCGTCGGTTTCTGCGTGGCGGATCCGAATGGCGGCGAGCTCGCGCTTGCGTGCTTCGACTTCGCTCGGGCGACCGGCACCCTGACCAAGAAGCCTTCGCCGGCGGCTCCCGCACCCGCGGCAGTGGACGCACCGGCCGACACGCAGGCGAGCGGCGCGCACTGGAAGCTCGACCGCACCGCGAACAAGCTGGACGCATGCCCGCTGCCCGACGCGTGCAAGGCCCTCGATCTCGACGGCAAGGTCCTCCGCGAGGGCATGACCGCGTCCGAGAGCGCCGACGGCAAGTACCTCGTCACGATCCTCGATACGAAGTCCGAATCGGCTCCGGTCGCGCCCTGGGTCTACGTCTACGAGATCGCCAGCGGCAAGCGCGTCGCCAAGAAGAAGGTCGGCGACGACAGCTACACCTGCGGCACCGCGTCGTTCGTCGGCAACACCGTGCTCGTCGCGCTGGATGTCTGCGCCGGCCCGGGCGGCATCGCCTGGCTTGCCAAACCGACGAACCTCGCCAAGATCGCCGACCTCGGCCCCAAGGACTACAACCAATTCGATCCGCAGTTCGTGCCGCTGGGCGGCGACGAATTCGTCGCGGGCAAGCGCTCCGCGGTCTTCGCGAGCGAATTCGCGTTTCTCGAGGCGGGCGCGCGCAGCGTGATGGTTCAAAACGTCGTGACCGGCAAGGTCGTGCGACGCCTCGATCTCTCGAGCCACTTCCCGACCCCCGAGGGCTACGAGGCGCCCGACATCCCGCCCTACGGCGGGACGATCGACCTTATCGACCCGGCGGTGGCCGGCGCCGTCGGCAACGGCCGGATCCTCGTGACGCTCAGCGACGCCGGCTTCGGCAAGCTCGTCGTCATCGACGGCGCGGTCGAGCACGTGGTGAAGGTCCACGAACTCCCGCGCTGCCCGGCTCATCCCTAGTGCGTTGCGGCGGCCGGGCGCGTCACGTGTCGAACCAGGCAAGCACCCAACAGCCGCCCAGCGCGCACGACTCTCGCCCAAGGAAATCCGATCATGCCGGTCGCACTCGTCCTTGCCTCGCTCTTCTTGGCCGCCCCGAAGCCCTCCGGGCCGAGCATTCTTGCAGAGTTCTGCAAGAATGAAGCGGCCGTCGCGCGCGTGTCGGCGTTCGCGCCGCCGCTCGGCCTGGGCGCTGGCATCTGCGGCTACGGCACCTCGGTCCTGGCCGAGCTGAAGATCGGCAAGCACAAGGTCGCGGTCGTCGGCGTCGAGGATCTCTCACCGACCGCGACCGATGCCCCGCCGCGCCGCAACGCGCAGGTCGCCGTCGACGGGAAGTGGCTGACGGCCGCAGAAACCGAGGGCGGGAGCACCTTCCTTCCGCAGATCATCGCGCTCGGACGCGTCGCGGCGCGCGACGTCGCGGCCTACCTTCAAGCCGTACTGCTCGCCGAGCGCGTCGCCTTTCCGCAGGCCGTGTCGTTCGACGAGCAGGCCGCGCTCGTGGCCGGGTGGCCCGCCGCCGCGAAGGCGATCGCCGACGCGCCCGCCGGCCTCCTGGCGGACGGTCGCACGCTGCGGGTCTGGGAAGAGCGCACTGAGGCCGGGCTCGCAGGGGCCTGTCGCGTGCTCTATCGCCACGAGCTCACGCTCACCGCGGCCGGAAAGATCGAGCTCGCGCCGGTGGTCCGTTACGCCGAGGGAACGCTCATGAACAAGCGTCCCTGCGGCGACCCATTACCCCGGTAATCGCTCGCGCCGCCTCGATCGCCGCTCGCACGTGCGGACCTCGCTCCGACCGCGCACGGCACCGCTCTGCCTTTGCGTCCGCGACAACTCCGTCGCGGCGCCTCGTCCCGCCATGCCGAGGAGTCATCCCATGCTTCGCCGGATTCGCCACCACCTTCGCTCGGGTCCGCTCTGTCTTCTCTCGAGCGCGCTCATCGCACCGGCGTGCACCGATCCCGACGGCGCGGCGCGCGCTGTCTCGGACACGCACGGCGCCACGACCTCGCCGCCGCATGGCGAGGTGACGCACGGCGACACCGACGCGACCGGACGGCTGAACGTCACGGCGACGGTCGACCTGGCCGAGCGCCACCAGACCATCGCCGGTTTCGGTGCGACGCTCATCCCGTTCGAGCTGCCGATGATCTACTTCAACCACGACGCGACCCAACCGAAGGCCACGACGGCCTCGCTCGAACAGCGCCAGGCCCTCTCGCGCCTGCTCTTCGAGGAGCTCGGGATGACGCGCGTGAGGACCTCGTATCGGGACCTCGAGCCGGTCAACGACAACGCCGACCCCAACACCTTCAACTGGTCGGCCTTCCTGTTTTCCGGGAGCCTCGTCGGGGCCCAAGGAGCCCTCTCCGCGCGCCTCGAGCCCGCGATCGACTTCATCAAGCTCTCGCAGCCGTTCGGCCTCGTGACGCACTTCCCGATGACCTCGCTCGAGTGGGACGCGGACTGGCTGCATACCCCGGGCGCGCGTCAGATCGCGCCGGGCATGGAGCCCGAGGTCGCCGAGATGCTGGCCGCGGTCGCCAAGCGCTATGCCGATGAAGGCCTGCCGCTTCCGTACCTGAGCGTGGCCAACGAGCCCGATTGGGGCTCGGGCCTGGAGCGCGTCCTGACGACCGCCCAGATGGTGCAGATCGTCAAGCTGGCCGGCGCGCGCATGCGCAGTCTCGGGCTCGACACCAAGCTGGTCATTTCCGAGTCCTACACCTTGGACATGGCGCTCGCGTATGCGCAGGCGGTGCTTGCCGATCCGGACGCGCGTCCCTACCTCGGCGCGATCGCGTACCACGGCTACGGCGTCTACGGCAGCGCGAAGGCCATCCTCGAGACCTCGGGCATCGGCGCGCCGCTCGACGCCGAGATCGCGATGCGCCGCCAGATCCGCGACCTCGCGGCGAGCTACGGCCTTCCGATCTGGGAGACGGAGACCTCCGCCAGCATCGACGACCTCGGCGCCTTCCGCGCCGGCCTCGCACGCGTGAACCACCTTCACGACGAGCTCACGCTCGCCGACGTCTCGGCCTTCGATCAGATGAACCTGTTCTTCATCGATCGACCGAATCTCGAGGGCAACCTCGTCAACGTCACCTTCGGCGGCGACGGGGCGCTGGCCTCCTTCGAGGCGGCGCCGGTCGGGATTCTGATGTCGCACTGGGCCAGGTACGCGCGACCCGGCGCGGTTCGGGTCGGCGCCACGACTACTGATCCGATGGTCCGCGCGAGCGCGTTCGAGGCACCCGGCAATCAGCTCGTCGTCGTGCTCATCAACAACCGCGCGGACGAGGTGGCTCTCCAGGTGGACGTCGCCGACGCGACGCTCGGCGCGGCAGGCCAGCAAATCCAGACGACGGACACCACCGATCGTGACCCACGCGCGCTGACCCCGGCGAATGCCTCGGGCTTCGTCGCGACCCTTCCGGGCGAGAGCGTCACGACCTTCGTCCTGCCTATCGCCCGATAGCCGGAACCCGGCGATTCCGCGCTGGCCGGGCCTCACCGAACGCGTGACAGCTCCCGTCGGATGTTCCATCCTGGAACCGATGGAACCGCGGCCCGACTTCTGCCCCGTGTGTGGACTCGACCCGGAGGTCGGCACCGTGGCGCGCCCGAAGCGGATCGTCACCGAGAGCTCGGCGGTTCAGGAGATGCTGATGCGCGTCGCGCGATTCGCGCGCAGCTCGGCACCGGTGGTCATCCTGGGTGAGAGTGGCACCGGCAAGGAGATCGTCGCGCGCTCGCTTCACGCTGCGAGCCCGCGCGCGGCCGCTCCCTTCCTGGCCGTGAACGTGGCGGCGCTGCCCGCCGAGCTGCTTGAATCGGAGCTCTTCGGGCACGCCAAGGGCGCCTTCACGGGCGCTTCGCAGGCCCATCGCGGGATGTTCGAGGCGGCCGCGGGCGGGACGCTCTTTCGGGATGAGATCGGCGAGCTGCCGCTGGCACTGCAGGTCAAACTCCTGCGCGTGCTGCAGGACGGCGAGGTGCGCAAGGTCGGCGAGACGCGCTCGTTCACCGTCGATGTGCGCATCGTCTGCGCGACGCATCGCGACCTCACGGCGCAGGTCGAGCAGGGCCTCTTTCGCGAGGACCTCTTCTATCGGTTGAACGTGCTGACGGTTCGCGTCCCGCCGCTGCGCGACCGGGGCGAGGATATCCTGCCGCTCGCACGCCAGCTGCTGGCCGAGGCGCTGGGGCCGCTCGCGTCGTTCACGCCGGCGGCCGAGGCGCTTTTGCAGGGGCACACCTGGCCGGGGAACGTGCGCGAGCTGGCCAACGTGGTCAGCCACGGTGCGGCGCTCGCGGACGGAACGAGCGTCGGGCCCGAGCACCTGCCGGACCAGCTCACGCTACGGACGCCGACCGCGAGCCGGGCACGCCCCAATACGAAGGTCGATGCCACACCGCGCATGTGCACGCTGGCCGAGGCGGAGCGTGAGCACATTCTGGGCGTGCTCGGCGGCTGCGGCGGCTCGATCGTCGAGGCGGCGCGCGTCTTGGGGATCGGGCGCAACACCCTCTGGCGCAAGCTCAAGCAGTGGTCGTGACCACCGCGGCGTGACGGCGCGCGATCGCCCACACGCGTGAGCATTTGCACGCGCGTGCAAATCTCCGCGGTGCGCGACGACGCACTGCGCGGCGCCCAGGCGGCCGATTCGCACAGCGTCGACGGACTGGAACGGCGGCTGCACAGCGGGCACGCGGAGGTTCCTGATGTCCGACCCGGACGCCCGTTCGATGACCGTGGCCGACGTGCTGCGCACGCACCCGAATTCGCCACGCGTCTTCGCGCGTCACCACATCGACTTCTGCTGCAAGGCGTACCGCACGGTCGCCGAGGCGGCGGGCGACGCCCACCTCACCGCGAACGAGCTCGTGTCCGAGCTCGAGGACGAGGAGCGCCTGGCGACGGGCACGGGTGCCGTCATCGACTGGACCGAGCGTCCGGCGGCCGAGCTGATCGCGCACATTCTCGAGCACCACCACCAGCCGCTGGTCGAGGAGCTGCCGCGCCTGGCGGCCCTCGCGCGCAAGGTCGCCGCCGTCCATGGCGGGCCACAGCACGCGGCGGTCCTCGAGCGGCTCATCGCGGTCGTCGAGGATCTGCAGCCGCACATGCGCAAGGAGGAGCGGATCCTGTTCCCGCTCATTCTCTCGGGCGATGTCCGCGCGGGCGGACCGATCGCCGCCATGCACGACGAACACGAGCTCATCGGCGTCCTGCTCGGCGAGCTCCGTCAGGTCACCGGCGGCTACGCCCCACCCGAGCACGCATGCGGCTCCTGGCGCGCGCTCTGGAGCGGACTGCGCGCGCTCGAGGCCGACCTCCACCTGCACATCCACCTCGAGAACAACATCCTCTTTCGGCGTGTCGCGGAACGAGCCGCGGCCCCCAAGCACAACTGACCGAGTCCGGTCGAACCCAAGAGCCAACAAGGAATCCCCGATGTCCCGATTCAAGATCGCCAGCACGTTCGCCCTCGCCATGCTTCTCGGCACCGCCTGTGGCGGCGGCACGCCGGAAGCCGCCCCGCCCGCCCCCGAGGCGCTCGCGAAGGCCGAGCAGATCTTCGCCCAGCGCTGCACCCCATGCCACGGCGCCGAGGGCAGGGGCGACGGCTCGGCCTCGGCCTCGCTCAAGCCCAAGCCGCGCAACTTGCACGACACCGACTGGCAGAAGGGCGTCACCGACGAGCACATCGAGAAGATCATCAAGCTCGGCGGCGCAGCGGTCGGCAAGAGCGCCGCGATGCCCGCGAACCCCGACCTCAACGACAAGGCCGTCGTCGCGGCCATTCGCTACAAAGTCCGCAGCTTCAACGGAAAGTAAGAGCACCCATCCCTCTTGATGACACATGCGCCATTGGTGCGGCGCGAGGAGGAAGCATTATGTCTCTGCCTTGGCATCGCTGGCTTTTGGCCGGCTTGACGACGCTCGCAGCTTGCTCGAGCGGCACCACTCCGCAGACGGGGGAGCCCGGTTCCAGCGGAGGAGGCGCCGGTCTACAGGAGCTCATGAAGGCGCGCGGACTGACGGAAGCAGACGTCAGCGCGGCGCTCAAGACCTACACGCCCACCGGCAAGCACGACGAGTATTACATCTTCGCGTCGGGCGGACACGGCGGGCAGGTCATCGTCGTCGGCGTGCCGTCGATGCGCATCCTCAAGTACATCGGCGTCTTCACGCCCGAGCCCTGGCAGGGATACGGCTTCGACAATCAGACCAAGGGCGTGCTCGCCGGCGGCCGGCGCCACGGGCACGATCTTACCTGGGCCGACACGCATCACCCGGCACTCTCGGAGACCGGTGGCGACTACGACGGCCAGTACCTCTTCATCGGCGACAAGGCCGATGCGCGCGTCGCGGTCATCGATCTGAAGGACTTCGTGACCAAGCAGATCGTCACGACGCAGGTCATCGAGTCGGACCACGGCGCGGCCTTCGTCACGCCGAACACCGAGTACGTCATCGAGGTGACGCAGTACCCGGCGCCGCTCGGCGGCGAGTACGTCGACGTCAAGCAGTTCAAGGAGAAGTACCGCGGCGGCGCGGTCTTCTGGAAGTTCGACCGCACCAAGGGCCGCATCGACCCCGAGCGCTCGTTCATGCTCGAGTTCCCGCCGTACGTGCAGGACCTCGCCGACGCCGGCAAGCTCGTCTCGGACGGCTACTGCTTCTTCAACTCGATCAACACCGAGATGGCCTACGGCGGCAACGCCGAGGGCAATCCGCCGATGGAGTCGGGCTTCTCGCAGAACGACATGGACTACCTGCATGTCGTCAACTGGAAGAAGGCCGAGGAGCTCGTCGCCGCCGGAAAGACCAAGACGATCAAGGGGATGAAGGTCCTTTCGCTCGAGGTTGCGGCGGCCGAGGGTGTACTCCATTTCGTCCCGGAGCCCAAGAGCCCGCACGGCGTCGACGTCACCCCGGACGGCGAGGACATCGTCGTCGGCGGCAAGCTCGACACGCACGGCACGGTCTACTCGTTCTCGAAGATGAAGGCGCTCATCGACGCCAAGAAGTACGACGGCAAGGACCCCTTTGGCGTCCCGCTGCTCAGCTTCAAGGACTCGATCCGCGGCCAGGTCGACCTCGGCCTGGGACCCCTTCACACGCAGTACGACGACAAGGGCTTCGCCTACACCTCGCTGTTCCTCGAGAGCGCGACGGCCAAGTGGTCGGTCAAGGACCTCAAGGTCATCGAAAAGATCCCCTCGTCGTACAACGTCGGCCACATCGTCACGGCCGAGGGCGACACGGTCAAGCCGGACGGGCGCTTCCTCGTCAACATGAACAAGTGGGCACTCGATCGTTTCGCGCCGGTCGGACCGCTGCTCCCGCAGAACTTCCAGCTCGTCGATCTCACCACCTCGCCGATGCAGCTCCTCTACGACATGCCGATCCCGCTCGGCGAGCCGCACTACGCGCAGATGATCAAGGCCGACAAACTCAAGCCCGAGATGATCTACAAGCCGGTCGGCACCGATCCGATCACGGGTGTGCGCGGCGAGTTCGCGGTCGATGGCGGCAAGGAGCGCATCGAGCGGACGGCCGACGGCGTGCACGTCTACATGACCGCCATCCGTAGTCACTTTACGCCCGACATCATCCGGGTGAAGCAGGGCGAGACGGTGCACATTCACGTCACCAACCTCGAGCAGGCCGACGACGCCACGCACGGGTTCGCGCTCAACTCGTACAACATCAACCTGAGCCTCGAGCCCGGCGAGCACGCCGACGTGACCTTCAAGGCCGACGCGGCCGGTGTCTTCCCGATGTACTGCACGGAGTTCTGCTCCGCGCTCCACCTCGAGATGGCCGGCTACTTCCTTGTCGAGCCGCAGGTAGCGGCGGTGGATCCGACCGTGCCCGTCCCGACCGTCCCGGCCCCCGACGGCGGCGCGGTGCCGGCTCCGACGCCGGCACCCGATGGTGGGACGGCACCCGCGCCGACGCCCGCTCCGGCGCCGGCCCCCGTGCCCAATCCGTAGCCTTCGCGCGCTTCCCGAGTGAATTCGCATTTCGGTAGTTCCTCTCACGAGGGTTCGCCCAGCGCTTGTCCCGCCACGTTCGTTTCGCGTGCGAGCACGCGCTCGGCGACCTTCGTGAGCTCTCTCGCTCGCGAGGTCCTCCCGTGCGCTACGTTCCGATCATCTTGGCTTTCGTCTGCGGCGCCGCTGCGTGCTCGCGCGCGCGCCGCGACACGGCCGAGGGCTCGCCAGCCGTCCCATCGCGGCCGGCGGGATGTCGGGACGTAGCCCACGGGAGCGACCTCGCGGTCGTTCTCGCCGACGCCAAGGACGGCGACTCGCTCTGCCTCGCACCCGGCCGCTGGACCGCCCCGCTCGAGATCACCAAGCGCATCTCCGTCTGGGGCCCGCGCGACGCGGTCATCGCCGCGAACCGCCCCGGCAGCGTCGTCACGATCACCGGCGCCGGCGCCGCCCTCGCGGGCCTCACCATCGACGGCAGCTCGAGCCGCTTCGACAAGCTCGACGCCGCCGTTCACGTTCGGGCCGACGATGTCCGCGTCGAAGGCGTGTCGGTCGTCCACTCGGTCTACGGAATCCTTGTCGAGAAATGCAAACGTGCGACCGTCATCGACAACCACGTCCAGGGTGACGCCGCGACCGGCATGGGCATGCGCGGCGACACCATTCGCCTCTGGGAGACCTACGATTCGCGGGTCCTGCGCAACCTGGTGGAGGACGGCCGCGACATGGTCGTCTGGTACTCGAGCCGCAACCTCATCGCCGAGAACCGCGTCCTGCGGGGTCGCTACGGCACCCACTTCATGTACAGCCACGACAACGACGTCCACGACAACGCGTACGTCGACGGGGTCGTCGGTATCTTCGTCATGTACAGCAAGCGCGTGACGCTTGCGCGCAACCTCGTCGTCAACGCGTCGGGCGCCTCCGGCATGGCGATCGGTCTCAAGGACGCCGGCGACATCGTCGTGCGCGAGAACCTCTTGGTGCGCAACACGGTCGGCATCTACATCGACAACACGCCCGGGCAGGCGGACGAATCGCTGACGGTCGCAGGCAACGCGATCCGCATGTGCACGACCGCCATCCACATGCACACGACGCCCCACGCGGCGCGCTTCGACGGCAACTCCCTCGCCGACAACGGCCTGCAGCTGGCCGCCGAGGCCGGGACGAGGCCGACGCAAGCGACGTGGCGCGGCAACTATTTCGACGACTACGCGGGCTACGATCTCGACGACGACGGCATCGGTGACCTGCCGCACGAGGTCGAGTCGGCCTCCGAGGATCTCGTCGCCCAGCACGCCGAGCTGGCGTTCTTTCGCGGCGGGCCCGCGCTGGCGCTCGTCGACATCGGAAGCCGGCTCCTGCCGCTCTGGGAGCCCCGCGTGCTGCTGGTCGACGCCGCGCCGCGCATGAACGCGCCGCCGCTTCCGGAGGTACGCACGGTGACTGCGAGCTCGGGGATCCGACCGCCGGAGGTGCAACATGCGGATTGAACTGAAAGCAGTGTCGAAAGCCTACGGCCGCGTGAAGGCGCTCGACGGCGTCTCGCTCGACTTGCCGAGCGGCTCGCGCGTCGCGCTGATCGGGCCGAACGGATCCGGCAAGACGACGCTGACGCGCGTCGTGATGGGGTTGGTCGCGCACGCCGGCGAGGTCCGTCTCGACGGCCAGAGTGGCGGCGCCGCTCGCATCGCCGCGGCCCCCGGCATCGCCTACGTGCCACAGGTCGCGCCCGCCATGGCCGTCACGGTCGGGGATCTCATCCGCACGGTCGCCGGCGTCAGGCGCCAGCCGATCGATCGCATCATGGCGATCGCCGCGGACCTCGGACTTGCCGTCGATGCGATCCGCAAGTTGCCCTTTCGCGGGCTCTCGGGTGGCATGAAGCAGAAGCTGCTCATCGCGCTCGCGCTCGGGGTCGAGCCGCGCCTCGTCATCCTCGACGAGCCGACCGCCAGCCTCGATGCCGCCGCGCGCGCACGTTTCGCGGCTCTCGAGCGCGAGTACCTGCAGGGCGCGACGGTCGTTCTCTGCTCGCATCGCCTCGACGAGCTGCGCACGATGGTCGATCGCGTCGTCGCGCTCAGCGACGGCCACGTCGTCCACGACGGCGCCGCGGACGCCTACGTCAAGGGTCGCACCCAGACCGTCATCGAGGTTCTTTCGGACGACCCTTGGCTCGGTGAGCGCGGCTTCGTGCGCGGCAGCGCCGGTTGGTGGAGCCGCGCCGTCGACCACGACGAGAAGCTCCGCCTTTTGCCCGAGCTCATTGCCGCCTTGGGCCCGCGCCTCAGCGACCTGGTCGTGCGCGATCTCGAGCGCATCGACCTCGCCACGACCGCGACGAACGCGCCGGCGGCCGGAGGTGCCCCATGAAGGGCCGCCTTATCGGTCTCGGACTCGCCGTCGGCTTCGTCGCCGGCATCGTGGCGATCGTCGTCGCGGGTGGCACCCAGCTCCCGAACGAGCCGGTCCCGATCGCCTGGGACCGCGAGCCGTGCGCGCACTGTCATATGCAGATCGGCGAGCCGCGCCACGCCGTCCAGCTCGTCACGACCGAGGCGCGCGTCCTCGACTTCGACGATGTCGGCTGCGTCATCGCCTACCTCAAGGCCCACAAGCCGGGGATCCATCGCCTGTGGTTCCACGGCGAGGGGGACACCTGGCTCGGCGCCGAGGTCGTCGGTTTCGTCAAGACCGACATCACGCCGATGGGCTCCGGGCTCCTCGCCGTCGAGCGGCGCAGCGCTGACGCACGCAGCCTCGAGGACGTGCTCGGCATGCGCCTCCCGGAGCCTGGACACCGACCAGAAGGCACGCAAGGGGGCACGCGATGAGCGCCGCAAATACGGAAGGCCTGGGACGACACGATGCGCGCATGCGGAAGCGCAGCGCGAGCGACGATTGCATATCCATGCAAATGCCCCATCGCCGCGGCGGCTCTGCCGGATTCCTGCACGAGGCGCTCGCGGCCGCGCGCCTGGATCTCGCCGAGGTCCTGCGCTCCCGCTGGATGGTCTTCTGCGGCTTGGTCTATGCGGTCTTGGCGGGCGTTCTCGTCCTGGTCGGCCTGCGCGAGTCGAGCATGCTCGGCTTCACCGGCATGGGTCGCGTCCTGATGGCCTTCAGCCAGGCGCTCACGCTCGTCCTGCCGCTGCTCGCCCTGACGGCCACCGGACAGGTCGTTGGCCGGGCCCGCGACGAAGGCACGCTCGAGCTGCTCCTGAGTCAGCCCATCCGCCGCAGCGCCTGGATCACCGGCGTCACGTTCACGCGCTTTGCCGTTCTCTTCGTGCCGCTCGTCGTCCTCGTCGTCGGCCTGAGCGCCGTCGCCGCGGCGACCGGACAGAGCGTCCCCTGGGCCTTCGTCGCGCGCGTCCTCGGCGTGTCGGCGACGTTGCTCTGGGCCTTCGTCGGAATCGGCATGGCGCTCTCGGTCTTCGTCCGCAACCAAGCACGCGCCATCACCTACGTCGTGCTCGTCTGGGGGCTCGCCGTCGCCGTGCTCGACTTCGGACTCGTCGCGCTGATGCTGCGCTGGCGCATCGACGCGCAGGCGGTCTTCACGCTCGCCGCGCTCAACCCCGTCGAGGACGCACGCCTCGCGCTCCTCTCGGGGCTGGATGCGGATCTGGGCACGCTCGGGCCGGTCGGCACGTATCTCTCGACGCGCGTCGGCCAGGACCTGCTGTTCATCATCGGGCTCGGTTGGCCGGCGCTGCTGGGAACCCTCACCTGGCTCGCGGCGCTCATCGGATTCCGTCGCGGCGATGTGATCTGACTCGCGAAGAGCGCGAAGCGCTTGCCCGCGCGCCAATCAAAGAGGTCGCTCATGAAAAACGCACTCGCTCGCTTCTACGAGTTTCTCGACCGACCCCTCTATGGTTGGAGCCGCCTCGTCCTGGCGCTGCTCGTCATCCCACTCATCCTCGCCTTCCAGGCGCCGCTCTGGAAGATCTCGATGACCGCGCCGCAGTACCCCAAAGGTCTGCACCTCGACATCTACGCGCACACGATCGAGAGCGGGCACGACAACCAGGATCTCAAGGAGATCAACAACCTCAATCACTACATCGGGATGCGGAAGATCGATCGGGCCGAGCTCTCGGACCTCGATTGGATCCCGATGGCGCTGGCGGTCCTGGCGCTGCTCACGCTGCGCTGTGCCGCTATCGGCAACGTGCGCGCTCTGGTCGACCTCGCGGTCATCACCGGGTTCGTCGCGACGTTCTCGATGGGTCGCTTCATCTACAAGCTCTACTCATTCGGGCACAACCTCGACCCGACTGCGCCCTTCAAGCTCGAGCCGTTCACGCCTGCCATCTTCGGCAGCAAGAAGATCGCGAACTTCACGACCGAGAGCTACCCGCAGATGGGCTCGGTCTACATCGGGATCTTCCTGACGGGCGTGTGTGGCGTCGCCTTGTGGCACCTCGTCTGGGGTCGCGTCACCCTCGTGCGTGCCGAGCGCGCGGCCCTCGCCGCCGCGGCCGCGCCCGCGTCCTCGGAGCCCCCGACGTCATGAGTCCGTTGCGTTGTCGTGTCCCCCTTTCCCTTCCGTCGTCTGTATTCCGAATCAGGAGAGCGTTCATGTCGAAGACCCTTGCCATGGTCACCCTGTCCCTGCTCGTCGGCGCGTGCGGCTCCAAGGCCGATCCCACCAAGGGCACCCCCGCCACCACGCCCGCCGCGCCGGCCGCTCCGCCGAGGAAGTTCGTCGTCCCGACCGACCCGACCAACATCGTCAGCATCGCGGTCGGCTCGAAGGATCACACGACTCTGGTGGCCGCCCTACAAGCCGCCGACTACGTGACGCCCGTCGCGAACCCGGGCCCGCTGACGGTCTGCGCGCCGACCAATGCGGCGTTCGAGAAGCTGCCGAAAGGGACGGTCGAGTCGCTCGTCGATCCCAAGAACGTCGACCAGCTCCGCAACATCCTCAAGTACCACGTGACCACCTCGGTCTATCTCGCCGAGGGCTTGAAGGACGGGCAGGACCTGGGGATGGCCAACGGCGCGCACGCCATCATCCACGTCAAGGACGGCAAGCTCTCGATCAACGACGCGAACATCGTCGCGTCCATCCGGGCCTCCAACGGCATCGTCCACGTCATCGACGGTGTGCTTATCCCGCCGGCCAAGTGAGGCCTGTTCCGTCCCCTTCTTGATCGCGCGCAGGTCCCGCGGGCACACGCTCGTGGATCGCGTCTTGCTGCACTTCACACGGTCGCCAGCGCCGAAGGCACCTGCTTTCGGCGCATGACGGCCTGGGTGGCGGTCGCCGAGAAAGTCGGCGACTGATCGCGCCCGCTTGAAGAGTGTGGCCTTGCGCGCGCTGCGTGGCGAGTCGCCCGACGCTTTGCGGTGCTCTCGCCGCGGGTTCGGGCGTGAGCGACCCGGGGGGACCATGTACGATCTCGTCATCATCGGCTCGGGGTACGGCGGCTCGGTCGTGGCGTCGCGCCTCGCGGGACATGGCAGTGTTCTTCTCCTCGAGCGCGGCAAGCGCTGGCGCATGGGACAGTTCCCGCAAGGGACGACCGGCCTCGCGGGCGCGCTCGTCACGCGCCTCAATCCGCTCGGCCTCTTCGGCATGCGGCTCGGAGCCGGCACCGGCAACGCCTACGCCTCGGGCTTCGGCGGGGCGAGCCTCCTCAACTCCGGCATCACGACCCGCCCCGACACGCACGTCTTCGGATCGTGGCCGGTCAGCATGACCGATCTCGACCCCTGGTATCGCATCGCCCTCGCGACGCTCGACCCGACCGCGAACCCGAAGCGCGAAGTCGACGACGACGTCATCGAGCGCCTCGCGCCCGGCTGTCGCGAGCGCATCGCCAACACCGTCACCTGGGAACACTGCGACGCGTGCGGGCACTGCATCTCGGGCTGCAACCGCGGCGCGAAGCGCTCGCTCGATCACACCTACCTCATGAGCGCGCAGGCGCGCGGGGTCGAGGTCCGCTGCGGCAGCGAGGTCCTCGAGATCCGCCAGGGCCCGCCCAGCGACCCGACGAGCTGGGAGCTGGTCGTGGCCGACACCGACCGCCCCAACGACACGACGATCATCCCGGCGCGCCGCGTCGTCTTGGCGGCGGGCACCTTCGGGACGCTCGATCTCCTGCACCGGAGCCGCGCCGCCCTCCCGCTCTCGCCCATGTTCGGCAAGGGCGTCAGCATGAACGGCGATTCACTCGCCTTCCTCTATGACGGCCCGCGCGAAGTCGGGACCCTCCACGGCGCCCCGATCGCGAGCGCCGCCCGCATCGTCGCGCGCGACCAGGACGGCAAGGAGCGCACGCTCTTCGTCATGGCGGGTCGCATCCCGACGCCGCTCCAGCGCATGGCTGCGCTCACGATGCTCGCCCTCGGCCCGCTCTTCCCGCCGCTCAAGGGGGTCACGCCGACCGGCGCGGCCGGAGCTCGCCGCGCCATGCGCGACGCCATCGCGCCGCGCGTCGGCGGTCCGCTTGATCACTCGTTCATGTTCAAGGTCTGCGCCGAGGACGCGGCGCGTGGCGAGATCCGCTTCTCGCCGAGCGGCGCGGTCGTCGACTGGGCCGACTACGGTCAGGACCCGGTGATGCAGCTCGCGCGCGCGCGGCTCGAGTCGTGGTGGCGCGAGCTCGGCGGCCGTCGCGTGCCCGATCTCGGGAGCTGGCCCGGCATGCGCCACTTCGGCGTGCACCCGCTCGGCGGCTGCCGCATGGGCGGCGCGATCGAGGACGGCGTCGTCGACAGCTACGGCCACGTCTTCGACCCGAAGGGCGGCTTCTACCCGGGCCTGCGCATCATCGACGCGAGCATCATCCCGAGCGCTCTGGGCGTGCCCTCGAGCCTCACCATCGCCGCCCTCGCGGAGCGGGCGGCGCAGCATCTCGTCACGGAACTCGCCGCCTAGCGCCTGGGTGTGGCAGGCTCCGCCGATGTCCTTCGATGACCTCCTCGGCCACCGTGCCACGCTGACCGTGCGACGCCTCTCGCCGCACGGGGCGTTTCTCGCGCGCGACGCGACGACCCCGGACGCGCCGACCGTGCTCCTGCCGCAACGCGAGGTCACGCGGGGCCTCGCGCCCGGCGCGCCGCTCGAGGTCTTCATCGCGCGCGACTCCGAAGACCGCTCGATCGCGACGCTCCGCACCCCGCGGCTGCTTCTCGGCGAGGTCGCCTTCCTCACGGCAACCGACACGACGAACATCGGCGCCTTCTTCGACTGGGGCCTCGTTAAGGAGCTCTTGGTGAGCAAGCGCGAGCAGACCTGCGACATCGCGGTCGGCGATCGCTATGCGATCGCGCTCGTCATCGACACCTCGGGCCCGGCACCCCGCCTCGCCGGCACCATGCGCATCTCCGAGCGCCTCGGCCCCCTCCCCGCGCTCGCCGCCGGCGACTGGGTGGACGGCGAGGCGTGGCGGCACGACCCCGCGATCGGGACCTTCGTCATCCTCGCCCGGCGCGGCGTCGGCCTCATCCCGCACACCGAGCCGCAACACCTCGACCGCGGTCAGCCCGTCCGCGTCCGCGTCGCCCAGGTCCTCGCCGACGGCAAGCTCATGCTCTCGCTGCGCGCCCCGGCGCACGAGCAGATGCAGGACGACGGGGCGGTCATTCTCGCGGCCCTCGCGCGACCCCATCCGCCGCGCCTCGGCGACGACGCCAGCCCCGAGCTCATCCGCAATACCGTCGGCCTCAGCAAGAAGGCCTTCAAGCGCGCGGTCGGCGGGCTTCTCAAGCGCGGCCAGGTCACCCTCGACGACGATCGCTGCGTCGTCCTGGCTTCGCGCACGGTCCCTGGCCGCTGACCCCGCTTCGCGCCCTCCGCGAACTGTGGCACCACCGACCGGCATGGTTTCGGCTCGCTCGTCACCCTCCAGGCCCGTGGCTCCGGTCGCGCTCGCCCTCGCCCTCGTGGCATCTGCGTGCGCACTTCTTGCCTGCGACGCCACACCGACCGGCGGGACGCTCGATCACATCCGCGCGCGCGGCGAGATCGTGTGGGCCGCCGATCTCCAAGGCGGCGCGCCCTACGTCTTCGAGGACCCGAAAGACCCGAGCAAGAAACGCGGCTTCGAGGTCGACCTCATGGACGGCATCGCGCGACGCCTCGGCGTGCGCGCGCGCATGGTCCAGTACAACTGGTCCGGGATCGTCCCCTCGCTCGAGCGCGGCGACTTCGACATCGGCATGAACGGCATCGAGGCGACCGCCGAGCGTGCTCAGCGCGTCCTCCTCTCGCGCCCCTACTACGTCTATGGCGAGATCCTTGCGGTCCGCACCGGAAGCGCCTTCCGAACGCTCGCCGACCTCGCCGGCCGCCCCGTCGCGACCCTCAATCAGACCGTCGCCTACGACATGCTGCGCGCCAGCCAGGTCGTCTTGCGCATCTATGAAGGGGTCGAAGAGCCGTACACCGATCTCGTCCATGAACGCGTCGACGGCGTCCTGCTCGACGACGTCATCGCGAACCAATTCGGCTGCGCGACCGCCGGCATCACCTGCGTCCCCGAGGAGCTCGCGCGCGGCAGCTACGTCGCCGTCATGCGCAAGGCCGACACCGACCTCAAAGCCGCCATCGATGCGGCCCTGGAGGCCATGATCGCCGACGGCGAGATCGAGACGATCCTCCGCACCTGGAAGCTCTGGAACAGCCGCCAGACCGATCCGCCTCCACCCCTTCCGACCGCCGACGACGCCAGCGCCCCCAAGCGCACGTTCGACGGCGAGCAGTTGAAGCTCTTCCTCGAGGGTGCCGGCATCACGCTCATCGTGTCGCTGCTCGCGTTTCTCATCGCCATCCCGATCGGCGTCATGCTCGCGACCGCCCGCGTCTATGGCCACCCGGCCGCCCGCATTGCGGCCCGCATCTACATCGAGCTCTTTCGCGGCACCCCGGTCCTGCTCCAGCTCTTCGTCCTCTATTATGGGTTCGCGCCCATCTGGAGTCTCGACCCGATGCAGGCCGCCATCCTCGGCCTCGGCCTCAACTACGCCGCCTACGAAGCCGAGGTCTACCGCGGCGCCCTCCTCGCCGTCCCGCGCGCCCAGACCGAAGCCGCCAAGGCCCTCGGCCTCGGCAAGGTCCAGAGCCTGCGCTACGTCCTCTTCCCGCAAGCCTTCGCGGTCGCCCTGCCGGCCATGACCAACGACTTCGTGTCGCTCCTCAAGGACTCCTCGCTCATCAGCGTCATCACCGTCATCGAGCTCACGAAGCGCATGACCATCGCCGCCGTCGATCTGCACGGCTGGCTCATCCCCGGCCTCGCCTGCGCCGCGCTCTACCTCGCTCTCAGCCTGCCCCTCTCGGAGGTCGCCCGTCGCCTCGAAAGGAGACTCGCCCGTGATCAGCGTCCGCGGACTCTCTAAGCGCCACGGCGCGCGCAAGGTCCTCGAGGACGTGACCGTCGACGTCGCGGCCGGCGAGACCGTCGCCATCGTCGGTC
>SXIE01000378.1 GCA_005772945.1 Pseudomonadota bacterium | reverse complement strand
GGTATCGACGACCTGCGCGCCTTCTTCGACGGCGATATCCGCTGGCTGAAGCACTACGGCTTCTCCGCTCTCGACGTACCGACGCTGTCGGGCGGCGGCGGGGCGGCGGCCTGATCCCAACCACGATCGTCGCACCGGCGAAGGCCGGTGCCTCCCGGTTGCGACGCGCAACGCCAACCAACAGAAAGACCCCGGCCTCCGCCGGGGTGACGGGTTCGAAATGAAGTTCACCCTCTCCTGGCTCCGCGATCACCTCGACACCGAGGCCGATCTCGACACGATCGTGAAGACGCTCACCCGCATCGGCCTTGAGGTCGACGGCGTCTCCGATCCCGGCGCGGCGCTCGCCCCGTTCAAGGTCGCGCGCGTGCTCTCCGCCGAGCGCCACCCGCAGGCGGACAAGCTCCAGGTGCTCCAGGTCGACGCCGGCGACGGCGCGCTCCAGGTCGTCTGCGGCGCCCCCAACGCGCGGGCGGGAATGGTCGGCGTGTTCGGCGCGCCGGGCACCTACGTCCCCGGCGCCGACATCACGCTCAAGGTGGCGGCGATCCGCGGCGTCGAGTCGAACGGCATGATGTGCTCGGCGCGCGAGCTCGAGATCGGCGAGGGCCACGACGGCATCATCGAGCTGCCCGACGACGCCCCCGTGGGCGAGAGCTACGCGACCTACGCCGGCCTCACCGATCCCGTCATCGACGTCTCGATCACCCCCAACCGCCAGGACTGCATGGGCGTCCGCGGCATCGCGAGGGACCTCGCCGCGGCGGGGCTGGGCACGCTGAAGCCGCTGAGCGTCCCGGGTGCCTCCTCAGCTTCCCCCGTCATCCCGGCGAACGCCGGGACCCACGGTCACGATGGCCCTGACGATGGAGAGCGAACCGCCACCATGGAGCCCGGCTTCCGCCGGGATGACGCTGGAGGGGGGGAAGGGGACGCCCCCGACGTCCGCACCGACACTCCCGCCTGCCCCGCTTTCTACGCGCAGAACGTCTCGGGCGTCGCCAACGGCGCGTCCCCCGACTGGCTCCGCCGCCGCCTTTTGGGCGTAGGCCAGAAGCCGATCTCCGCGCTCGTCGACATCACCAACTACATCACCGTCGACCTCGGCCGCCCCTTGCACGTCTACGACCGCGCCAAGCTGACCGGCCCGCTCGTCGCCCGCGCCGCGCACGACGGCGAGGAGGTGCTCGCGCTCAATGGCAAGACCTACGTGCTCAAGGCCGGCATGACCGTGATCGCCGACGACGCGCAAGTGCACGACATCGGCGGCATCATGGGCGGCGAGCATTCGTCGGTCACCGACGCGACCACCGACGTCCTGATCGAGTGCGCTTATTTCGATCCCGACGCGATCGCGCGTACCGGTCAGGCGCTCGGCCTGACCAGCGACGCGCGCCAGCGGTTCGAGCGCGGCGTCGACCCCGCCTTCCTCGACGACGGCCTCGCGATCGCCACCGCCATGGTCCTCGACCTGTGTGGCGGTACCCCGAGCCCCGTCACCCGCGCCGGCATGGCGCCGACCGAGACGCGCGTCGTCAACTACGATCCCGACCTCTGTCGCACTCTTGGCGGCCTCGCCGTCGCGCCCAAGCGGCAGGCGCGCATCCTCCTCTCGCTCGGTTTCACCGTCGGCGCGATCGACCACGCCGACGCGTACAGCGACGCGCTGTTCTCGACGCTGGAGAGCGCTTGGCCGGTTCGCGTGCCGACGTGGCGCCGCGACGTCGACGGTCCCGCCGACCTCGTCGAGGAGGTGATCCGGATCGAGGGGATCGACCGCGTCGCCCCCGTGCCGCTCCCCCGCGTTCCCGGTGTCGCGCGCCCCACCGCGACCGCGGAGCAGAAGCTCGAGCGCCGCGTCCGCCGTGCCGCCGCCACCCGCGGTCTCGACGAGGCGGTGACGTGGAGCTTCGTGTCGGAGCGCGAGGCGGCGGCGTTCGGCGGCGGCGCCTGGACGCTCGCCAACCCGATCAGCGAGGAGCTCAAGGTCATGCGCCCGTCGCTCCTCCCGGGCCTCCTCTCCGCCGTCCACCGCAACCTCGCGCGCGGCGCCACCGGCATCCGCCTGTTCGAACTCGGCCGCCGCTACCTCGACACCGGCGAGCACCCGACGCTCGCGCTCGTCCTCGCCGGCGACAAAGCCCCGCGCAGCTGGCAGGCGGGCAAGGCGACCGCCTTCGACGCCTGGGACGCCAAGGCCGAGGCGCAGGCACTCCTCGCCGCCGCCGGCGCGCCGGTCGACAATCTGCAGGTCATGGGTGAAGCAGGGGAGGCCTGGCATCCCGGCCAGTCGGGCACGCTCCGCCTCGGCCCCAAGACGATCCTCGCGCGCTTCGGCATGCTCCACCCGACGCTGCTCGCCGGCTTCGACCTCGACGGCCCGGTCGCGGCGGTCGAGCTCCACCTCGACGCGCTCCCGGCCAAGCGGGGAGGGGGTCTCGCCCGCCCCGCCTACGCGCCGCCCGCGCTGCAGGCGGTGCGCCGCGACTTCGCCTTCGTCGTGCCGGCGGGCCTGACCGCCGACGCGCTTGTTCGCGCCGTTCGCGGCGCCGACAAGGCCGCGATCGTCGCGGCGCGCGTCTTCGACCTGTTCGAGAAGGACGGCGTCCGCTCGATGGCGGTCGAGGTCACGCTCCAGCCTACGGACAAGAGCTACACCGACGCCGACCTCAAGGCACTCGCCGACCAGATCGTCGCCGCCGCGGCCAAGCTCGGGGCGAGCTTGCGCGGATAAATT
>SXIE01000377.1 GCA_005772945.1 Pseudomonadota bacterium | reverse complement strand
CGGCGGCTTGGCCACTGCGGCGCTCGGGATCGCCACGCCTCCGACCGCCGCGAGGCCGATCAGCATGCGCGCCAGGCATACGCCGAGCGACGCGCGAACGCCGCGGAGCGACGGGCCACGCGCATCCCGCCACGCGGGCGGGCGGGGCCCTGGTGAAGTGTCGGCCACGATCCCTGACTAGCCTACGTGGCCGCGCCTGGCCAGATATTGCCCCGCCGCGACGCGCCTCGCGACCGCCGCGGAAGCGGGTGGGGCCGCCCGCGCGCCCGCCCCTCAAGCCCCAGCGGGCGGTGTGCGATGTGCCACCAGGACGCGCGGGGCGCCGGTGGCGGGGATCCGGTAGACATGGCGCGCAATCGCCGCGATCCGACCAGCCACCGGCTCCAGCTCGGCTTCGTGCGCGACCGCCAGGACCACGATCCCGCCGGGTCCCACCAGGCGCTCGGCCATCGGCAGCCACAGCGCCGGCGGAAACGTCGCCCGCGTGAGGGCCGCCCGGGGCGCGCCGATCGTGGCCGTCCAGGCCGGGCGTGGCGGCAGTGGCGGTGCCGAAGACGCAGGCTCTCCCGCGCGCCCCTCCCCTACCCGTCCGTGCACGATCGCGACGTTGGCCAACGCCAGTGCGGCCGCGGCGTGCTCGAGGAAGGCGACCTTCTTCGCGATAGGCTCGACGAGGACAAAGCGCCGCGCGGGCTCGAGCAGCGCCAGCACCATCCCCGGCAGCCCCGCGCCCGAGCCGACATCCCACCACGTCTCCGCGTGCTGCACGACGCGCGCGAACGCCAGCGCGTCGACGATCTGCTCGCGCGCGATGGTGAGCGCGTCGTCGGGCCCCACGAGACGGATCTTCGCGTTCCAGCGCGCGATGAGCGCCGCGAAGTGCGCGAGGCGCTCGGCCCCCGAGTCGTCCAGCGCGACGGCGATCGCGCGTGCGTCGGCCGCCAGCTGCGCGGCGATCGCCCCGTCCATCCCACGCGCGGGGGCGCTCATGGTTGCTGGGTCTTCCCAGCCAGAACGGCCTCGTCGAACATCTTGGTCAGCTCCGCGCGCTCCCCCTCGGCGACCCGCGCCAAGGTCTCCTCGCGCACGCGCGTCGCCTCCTTGTCCTGCCCGCGCGCCGTGTACAGCGCGACCAGCAACACCGGCGCCTCGAGCTCCTCGGGTTCCTCCTTCATCGCCTCGAGCAGCAGCGCCTCGCCTTCCTTGTCGAAGCCCTGGCCGAGCAGGAACTCCGCGAGCTTCTTGCGGGATCCAAGCGCCGCCACGGCCCGCGCCCGCGCCGCGCCCGGGTCTTCGCTCGCGACCAGCCGCGCCAGATAATCCAAGAGCCGCGCATCCTTATGGTCGGGGTCCTGCGCCAGGACCTTGCCGATCCGCGCACGCGCCCCTGCCACGTCGCCCTGCTCGAGCTCGAGCTGCGCGAGGAGCAGCACCATGTTCACGTCGTCGGGGAACCTCTGCGTGTGCTCGAGGAGCAGCGCCTTGGCCTCGGCCCCCTTGCCGAGGTGGCGCTTGAGCTGCGCCAATTCCGGCCGGAGCTCGCGCGACCCCGGATCGAGCTTGAGCGCCTTCTCGAGCAGCGGCACCGCGTCGTTCACGCGCTCGTTCGTCGCGTAGAGAGCACCCAGCACGGCCAGGATCTGCGCGGTGTCGAGGCCCTGCAGCCGCGCGGCTTCGAGCGCCTTGATCGCCTCCGCGCTCTTGTCTTGGGCGACCAGCACCTCGGCCAGCGCGACCCACGCCTGCCCGGCCCGCGGATGGAGTCTCGTTTCCTCCGTCAGCAGCGTCGCGGCCTCGTCGTAGCGGTCCTCGAGCGCCGCCAAGTGCGCCCCGACGAGCCGGAGCCCGAGCGTGTCGGGGCTCGCCTTCGTGCCCGCCGCGAGCGCGTCTTTGGCCGTCTGGATGAGCGCCGGCTGTTCGTTCTTCGGCGTCAGATCCAGGCGCCCGATCGCGAGCTCGGCGAGCTGGACCCAGGGATCGCCGAAGGTGGGATCGAGCTCGGTCGCTTTGCGAAACGCCGCATCGGCCTTGAATGGGCGCCCGAGCTCGCGCGCCGCGAGCCCGAGGAGATAGTGCGTCATCGCGTCGCTCGCGAGGGCGGCCGCTTTGTTCATCGTGGCCTCGCCGATCTCGCCGAGCCCGCCCGCCACCTCCGAGCGGCCGATGGTGAAGAGGAGCGCCGGATCGTTCAATCGGAGGCGGCGTAGGAGGCCCGCGAGGCGCGAGGCGCCGTCCTTGTCGCCGCGGTTGATGGCCGCGAGTAGGCGGAAGCCCATGACGTTGGCGGCCACGTCGACATCGGCGAGCGGCACGACCTGCCCTTGATCGAGGGGCAGCGCGTCGAGGGCGACCCACGGGCCCGCGCCCGTGCCCACGACGAAGCGCCGCGCGAGCAGCTCCGAGGCCGCGTGCTTGGCGCCGACCACCGCGCCGAGCCGCGGGTCCTCGCCGCGCGCGCGCAGAATGGCGGTCGCGAGGATCGCGCGCTCGAAGCTGGCGGCCGGCAGGACGCGCTTGCCTTCGATCGCTTCGGCCAGCTCGCGCGCGCTGCGCGGTCCGTCCGCGCCCGGATCGCCTGGGATCGGGCGCACGGCGAGCGCCGCGAGCTCCTTGTGGAACGCGCCGACGTCGGCAGGCCACGCCTTGGCGAGGCGCTTCACCGCGTCGCTCGGATCGGCCGGAAGGGTGCGAACCGCCGGTGGAATCTCGGCAAGTTCGGGCGCGGTCTGCGGTGTCGCGAGCGACGTCGCAGGCCCGTCGGTGCCCGGCCCTGGCGCGACGGTCGGCGGCGTGTTCATGACGGTCAGCGTCACGGCGACGGCCCCGCCGGCCGCTACAACGAGGAGGATGGGGAGCACGGGAAACGACTTCTTCACGGCGAGCTCCGAGTCTCGAGCTCCGCCCGCAGCGGGCCCGGACGATTGGTGATGAGGGCGTCGACACCCAGGGCGATGAGCCGGCGCGCCTCGGCCGCGTCGTCGACGGTCCAGACGCGGATGCGGTGCCCGGCCGCGTGCCAGGCGGCCGCGGAGGTTGCATCGACGCGATCGTTCCGCGGGTGGATGTCGAGGCGCTTGCGATCCAAGAGGGTCAGCGCGACGAGCGAGCGAGGGTCCTCGAAGAGGAGCGCGATGGGGTGCGGCCAGCCGCGGGCTTGCAGATCCATGAGCGTGCGCGGGTCGAACGACGAGATGAGGAGCGTGATGTCGGGGCTCCCGGCGATGGGCCCGAGCGCGGCGAGGGTTGCGGCCACGAGCTCGCGGGGGTGGCTGGTGGGCTTGAGCTCGATGTTCCAGAGGAAGGGGCGGCCGACGGTCGCGAGCGCGGCGACGACCTCATCGAGGGTCGAGAGCGGCTCGCCGTGAAGCCGGAGCGCTCGGAACTCCGCGAGGGACATGTGAGCGACGAGCCCCCCTGCCCCGCACAGGGCGCGCGTGTCGCCGTCGTGGAACACGATGGGCGTGCCGTCTTCGAGGAGCTGGATGTCGCATTCGATGCCGTCGGCGGCCTCGTCGAGCAGCGCGCGCAGAAACGCGCGGGTCGTGTTTTCCGGCGCGCCGTAGCTGGCCCCGCGATGGGCGATGAGGCGAATCATGAGGCCGGTGCGGGCGGCGTCGGCGCAGGCGGCAGCTTGCGGACGGCGAGCACATCGGACTGCTGGAGCGCGAAGGCGACGCGCAGGAGGAGCTGCTGCGCGCTCTGCGAGCGGCGCATGATCGCGGTTGTTTCGCTGAGTAAGCCACCCGTCTGCAGGACCTGTCGGAGGCGCTCCTCCTCGGGCAGGAACGCGAGGCGCTCGCCGACGATGGCGGCGTCGGGCCCGAGGATGATGGGTCGATCCATGTACGACTGGAAGATCGCCTGCAGCTCGGCAAGCCCGTAGTGGTGGCGCAGGCCGTCCATGATCGTCGGGCCGAGGGCGAGCTTGGAGACCGTCTCGTCCCGCGGTGGGAGGATCCCTTCGTAGAATTCGTACCAGCCAGTGCGCCAGCCGAGGGTTTCGAGCAGGCGGCTCCGCAGGTGGCCGGCCAGCGTCTCGACGCGCTGCGCTTCGGTCATGGCGCCGGCCTCGACCAGCACCTGTCCGAGGTGCGTGTGGGGCGCCTGGACTTTCTCGAGCGCCTTCATGACGTCCACGTCCGCCACCACCCCCTGGCGCACGAGGAAGTTGCCGTAGAGGTCGGTCTTCAGGTTCGAGTGGGAGAAGCGCGGGGTGCCGTGGTCGAAGTAAAACTCCTTGGCGAGCGTGCTCGTGGTCGCGCGCAGCTTGCCGGTCCAGCGTTCGCGCGCGATCCGGAGGTAGAGCGACGGCGTGCGCAGGCGGTGCATCGGCCCGTCGTCGAGCGGCCGACTCGGATCGTCCTCGAAGAGCGCGGGCATCAGCTCGACGATGGACGGCACCTCGGCGACGCGCAGCCAGTCGCTGCCGTTGACGCTGACCCACTCGCGCCCGCTGACGGCGCGCTCCATCAGGAGCCCGAGCAGGCGCTCGAAGTCGACCGGCCCGAAGATGACGCCGTCGTCGTGCTTGAACTGGAAGGTGGCGCGCGAGAGATCGACGCGGCGCAGTGCCTTGGGGCGAAGTGATACCGCGGACGGTAACGGCACGGGCGGGAGGTGCGGGGTGCCCTCGCGCGCGGCGCTCGCGAAGTTCGCTTCGGGTTGGGGCGCGTCGGCGGCCGATTCGCCGAGGTCCTCGCCGACCGAGGAGGTCTCGAGCGGCGGCAGGGGCTCGGTCGAAGCGCCGGCCAAGTCGCCGGCGGCCGCGGCCACCTGATCGAGGAACTGCGCGAGCGAGCGCGAGCTGACCTTGAGGCGGCTATCGAACAGGTAGTCGAGGACCGCCTCCTGGAAGTCAGTCGCGGTCTGGAAGCGGTCCTCGGGCTCACGCGCGAGCGCCTTGCGGAGCAGCGCGCGGATGGGCTTCGGGAGGTAGCTGTGGCGCTTGAAGCGCGGCTCGACGTCGGCCTCGCGCACGTTGAGAAGCGTCTGGACGTCGTTGGCGCCGACGAAGAGGCGCTTGAGCGTCAGGCACTCGAAGAGCATCACCCCGAGCGCGAAGATGTCCGAGCGGCGGTCGATGTTCTTGCCGGTGACCTGCTCGGGCGACATGTAGCCGAGCTTGCCTTTCAAGACGCCGCGCTCGTGCTCGGGCGTCTGCAGGCCGAGATCGGCGCGTGCGACGCCGAAGTCCATGATCTTCACGTCGCCGGTCTTGCTGAGCAGCACGTTGGACGGCGACACGTCGCGGTGGATGACGTTGAGCGGGCGCCCCGTGGTGTCGTTGGCGGCGTGGGCGTGGGCGAGGCCGCGGCATACCTCGGACACGATGTGGAGGGCGATCTCGATCGGAATGCGCAAACGCTCGCGGGTGCAGCGCGAGAGGAGGTTGAGGAGATCGGTCCCGTCGACCAGCTCCATCGCGATGTAGTACTGCCCTTCGGCCTCGCCCAGCTCGTAGATCTGGACGATGTTCGGGTGGTCGAGGAGCGACGTGACCTTGGCCTCGCCCACCAGGAGCTGGATGAAGGCCCGGTTGTTGGCCAGCTCGGGCAGGATCCGCTTGATGACCAGCGTCTTCTCGAAGCCGCTCGGGCCTTCGGCCTTGGCCTTGAAGATCTCGGCCATGCCGCCGACGCCGATGCGCTCGAGGAGCTGGTATTTGCCAAACCTGGCAGGCAGGTCGGTCATCGTGCGGCCCGCTAGGCGCTAGTTCTTGGGGGTGAAGCCGCTGACGAGCGACAAGGCGGTCGTGCAGGAGCGGCGATCGTCGGCGCTCGCGTTCTCGGCGCGCGCGCGGATCTTCTTGCACTCCTCGGACGACTCGCCGGCCTTCTGGCAGGCCACGTCGGCGAGCTCCTTACAGGCGTCCGAGCAGGCCGGTAGCGCCGGAAGGAGTACGACCGTGGCGAGGAGGGCCATCAGCGTTCGGTTCATCGCAATGCTCCAGGGGGATGGTCAGCGGCGGCCATGCTACGCGCGGCCCGCGTGGGCATCGACAACGAGCACGGTGACATTGTCAACTCCGCCGTACTGCAGGGCGCGACGAACCAGCTCTTGGGCGGCGTTTTGGGCGCCCGCGAGCGAGGCGAGGATCTCGAAGATCTCCTCGTCGCTGACGAGATCGGTCAGGCCATCCGAGCAAAGCAGATAGCGGTCTTCCGGGCGACAGGTGCGCGCCTGGGTATCGACGATGACCTCGTCCTGGAGCCCGAGCGCGCGCACGATCACGTTCTTGTACGGGAAGGTCGGCAGATCCTCGCGGCGTAGGACCCGCATCCGCAGGTACTCGTTCGCCAGCGAGTGGTCCTCGGTGAGCTGGACTAGGCGCCCGCGGCGATAGCGGTACGCGCGGCTGTCGCCGACGTGCGCGACGTAGCAGCGCGATCCGACGAACGAGAGCCCGACGATGGTCGTCCCCATGTCCTCGAGCGCCGGGTCCGACGAGGCCTCACGGTAGATTTGCAGGTTCCCATACTCGATGGCCGAGCGCAGCCGGAACTCGTTGAAGCTCGACAGGCTCTGCATCGGCTCGTCGCGCCAGTGCCCCTTGTAGAGGTCGCGCAGGCGCGTCGTGATCGCCTCATCCTTATAGAAGGTGCTGACCGATTCGATCGAGATGCGGCTGGCGACCTCGCCGCACGCGTGCCCGCCCATGCCGTCGGCCACCACGAACACCCCGTCGTCGGGGAGCAGCAGGTGGTCGTCCTCGTTGTGCTCACGGACGCACCCGACATCCGTCATCGCGAACGCTTCGAACATCATCGAGGGCGGCCTCCATCCGTGCCAGCTGGCGTTGTGTCCGAGGGCGGCGGCGGCAGGACCGGCGGACGGGCTCGGGGTCGACTCGAGCGCTGCAGCTCGATCTCGCGAATGAACACCGACGGGGCCACGGCGCTGACCGGGACCATGCCCGACTCGGCCCCGCAGAAGCCGTTGAAGATCCCGACGCGGTCACCGACCGCTGCGATCTTGCTCAAGAGGATGAGAGGCGTGCCCACCAGGTCGACTCCGCGGACCAGCGTTTCGCGCCCGGTCTCCAGATCCACCTTGTACACCTGACGGGCCTCCCCTTTGAAGGCCTGGTAGCCCCGGCTCGACGTGTTCGTCGATCCGCCGGACAATTCGCGGATGATGAGGCCGAAGGGACGGCCTTGTTGCTTGGCCTCGGCGAGGAGGCGTCGTTTCAGCTCGGCGTCGTCGACGTGTTCATGGGCGAGCAGGATGAGGCTGCCCTGGCGGGCGACGGGGCGATGGATCCCTTCGGCGCGCCCGTGGCCATTCGAACGGGTGGCGCCGGGACCGGGGCGGCGCGCGCTCAGGAAGGCACGAAGGACGCCGTGGTCGACCAGGACCACGCGGCGCGCGCGGACGCCTTCGTCATCGATGGCGTAGTGCCCGTTGAGCGGGACGCCGTCGAGCGTGGCGAGCGTCGGGTCGTCGATGAGCGAGAGGAACGGAGGGAGGATCGGCTGCCCGAGGGTGCGGCCAAAGGTCTGGCCGTCGCTGTCGTCGTCGCGGCGGCGACCTTCGAGGCGATGGCCGAGGACCTCGTGGAAGAGCACGCCCGTGGCCGCGGACTCGATGATGGCGGGGCCGGTGTAGGGCTCGAGGAGCGGGGCGTCGCGCAGGGCGGTGAGGGTCGTCGCGAGCTTGTCGATGGCGGGCATGAGGCGGGTCTCGTCCATGAAACCGGCGGCGCTCGGGGCGTAGAGGTCGGTCGCGGCGTCGAGGATCATCCCGTCGGGAGCCTGGATCCAGCCGGTCGCGTGCAGCGCGTAGAGCGTACGGCTGGTGCGGAGGCGCGTGCCCTCGGTCGTGACGAGCCAGCGCGTCTCGCGCTCGACCTCGAGTTGGACCTCCGAATCGAGCATGCCGGGCTGGGCGGCGAGGCGCTCGGAAAGGCGGCGTGCGAGGGCATTCCAGGCATCGCGCGGGTCCGCCAGCGGAGGGATCGGGTCGCCCGCGATGACCACCTCGGCGGGGCTGAAGCTCGGGGCTCGGCTCGGCTCGTCGACCCGGTACACGCCCTGACCGCGAAGCTTGAGGTAGCTCGCCAACGCCTGTTTGTAGCGGAAGTCAGTCAGGAGCCAGAGGGCGCGCCGCAAAGCCTGTGGGCTTGGATCCTCGAGCGGGACCGTGTTGGAGGGCTCGAAGAGCTCGTCGTCGCCCGTCCACTCGGGCTCGTTGTCGTCCGAGTTGTCGAGGGCGTAGGACCCGATGCGGACATCCACCGCGGCGCGGCGCTGGTGCGTGGGCCTGCTCGCGGCCAGGGCGGCCTGCTTGGCCTTGACCTCGTAGCCCGCGGTCTCTTGAACGACGAACGAGACGTAATACGGCGCCTCGTAGCCCGGGAGGCGCAAGCCGGCCGCGGAACGGTCGAGCTCGTCGCTCATGGCCGCCAAGACCGGGTCCGCCGCGAGTTCAGGAGGCAGTGAGGGCTTCGCCAACGGCGCCGTTGGCGGCCGCGGCGGGCCACTCGCGTGTGCACACCCCGTCGGTGCGAACGCGAGGACCGCGGTGGTGAGGAGGTGTGTCGCCCGCGTGCCCGGCATGAGGGACCATCGTGCGCTCTCATCGCGTCGGGCGGCAAGCGCCGCGCGTGACACACAAGAAGTCGGCGTGGATGGAGGATGGCGTCGAAGAAGATCGCACGTTTCACGTGAAACATTTGACAGCCGCGCGATACCAGGCCATGAAACTACCATCGCGCGTGCCCAACATGCGCCGAAAAGGAGGCATCATGACACGCATTATCGCGGTCGCGAACCAGCAGGGAGGCGTCGGAAAGACCACGGCG
>SXIE01000376.1 GCA_005772945.1 Pseudomonadota bacterium | reverse complement strand
GCGCTTGGCGCGCGGGTGCGCGTCGTCATAGACGCGCGTCAGTTTGTCGATGCTGACGTGCGTGTAGATCTGGGTCGTGCCGAGACTTGCATGTCCGAGCAACTCTTGGATGCCCCGCAAGTCGACGCCGCCATCGAGAAGATGCGTCGCGAATCTGTGGCGCAATTGGTGCGGATGGACGTGGCGACCGATGCCCGAGGCGAGCGCGGCCTTGGCCACGATGCGATGCGCGCTCCGCTCGGAGAGGCGGTTCTTGCGTGCATCGAGAAACACGAATCCCAGGTCCGGTGGAGCAGGCCGGTCGGGTCTTTCAGGTCGGGCGCCGAGCAGCGTCCGGCGCGCCACCAGCCACGCCGCGAGGGTCTCGGCCGCGCGCGCATGCACCGGCACGATGCGGGTCTTGTTGCCCTTGCCGTGAACCCGCACCGAGGCCCCGTGGGGATGCGTCAGATCGAGCTGCGCCAGCGTCATCCCGGCGGCCTCGGCGACGCGCAGGCCGGCCGCGTAGAGCAACTCCAACAGCGCCCGATCACGCAGCGCGAACGGCCCGTCGCCGCGCGGCGACTCGAGCACGTCGACCACGCTGGCGACATCGAGCGTCTCGGGGAGCGAGCGACCTTGGCGCGGGTTGGAGAGGCCATCCATGGGGGAGCGCGAGAGCTGTCCTTCGCCGACGAGCCAACGGTAAAAACCGCGTAGGGTCGCAAGCTTGCGTGCGATGGTGCGGGCCGAGTTACGGCCGGCAAGGTGCGCAACGTAGGCTCTGAGATCGAGCCGGTCAACCTGCACGAACGTCGGCTCACGCGGCCGATCGGCCAGGAAGCGCGCGAGATCGGCGAGGTCGGTGCCGTACGCGCGCAGCGTGTGCGCGGCGACGTTCTCGGCGATCCGAAGGTGCGTAAGGTAGGCGTCGGCGGGCGCGGTCATGCAGGCGCGAGCCTAGCCGGGCGCGGCCGGAACCGCGATTTTTCGTGCGCGATGCGCGCGACCTGCGGTTGCCCGCGCCAGGCGGTGGGCGATTCGTTCGCGCGCGCGTATGCTCGCCCGCGGAGGCCACGATGGGGATCTTCGAGCGCCTGAAGCAGATGGCCAAGTCCGAAGTCAGCGACATCAAGCGCGTCCTGCGCGAGACCGACGGAAGCCCGCGGGCTGCAGCCGAGGCCGACGAGCGCGAGCGGCAGCGTCTCATCGCCGAGGCCGAGGCGGAGCTCGCGCGCGGGGACGCGCCGGCGGGCGCGGATGCGAGTATGGATGTGGATGTAGCGCGTGGTGCCGCGATGTGGGGTCCGTCGGCCGAGTCCCGGACGGCGTCGGGCGCAGCGCCCGCAGCGCCCGCAGCAGTCGGAGAGGCGTATCCGCGGGACATCCGCGAGGCGTACGCCGTGCTCGAGTTGCCGCTGGGATCCGATCGTCAAGCCGTCGCGCAGGCGCTTGTGACTCTCGAAGAGCGCTTCCGCGACCCACGCTTTCAGGCCGACCCGAAGCTTGCGGCGATGGCCGCCGAACGAACGGCGCTCGCACGGGCGGCGTGGGGACGGCTCGATGGATGGCTCGCGACCGCATGAACTGAGCATCGGCGCCTCGGCGTCGCGTGTCGACGGCCTGGAGCTTGCGGCACAGCGCCGCCTGCGGGCATGCTGTGTGACACAGCACCCACACGCTTCGAGGCGTTGACTCAGCCGCCGGCGCGCCTCGCGGCGGCATCCGTGCATGGCCACTCACTCCGTCCTTGCGACCGCGGAGATTCCAGTGAGACCCACCTCGTCGACCGCCTTTGTCCGCGACGCCCACGACGCCGTCGCGCTTCGGCAGTTCTGGGCCTTCTATGAGCCTATCGCCGCCGCTATTCAGGTGGAGATCCGGCTCGCCGCGCAGTCCATCCCCGACTTCGCGGAGATCGTGCGAGCGCAATCGATCGAGGAAAGCGAACGCCAGCATGCCGTCAGCATGGGGCACCAGCGGGTGGCGATCATCGAAGGGCGCTGGGACGGCTACATGACGTTGCTCACCGAGCAGGGCATCGCCTACGCCAAGATGGGTGTCGGCTTTCGCGCCTGGTTCGATCTGGTCGCCGCCTTCCGCGACCTGCTGCAGGCGCGCCTCGTCGCGACGTCCGACGTGGATGCCGCGTTCGTGACGCTGGTCAGCCACGGCATGAACCGCTTCACGGACATCGTGCTCGGCGCGATCGGCGAGGCCTACATCGCGGCCAAGCAGGAGATCATCGGCGACCAGCAAGCGGCCATTCGCGAGATCTCGACGCCGGTGCTGCAGATCCGCGAAAGGGTGCTCATCCTGCCGATCGTCGGCTTGGTCGACACGCACCGCGCCCGCCAGATCACCGAATCGGTCTTGAAGGCGATCCGAGCACGGCGCGCGCGCGCGGTGGTGATGGACGTGACGGGTGTGCCCCTTGTGGACTCCAAGGTCGCCAAGCACCTCGCGCAGACGTGCGAATCGGCGCGGCTGATGGGCGCGCTCGTCATCGTCACCGGGATCTCGCAGGAGATCGCGCAGACGCTGGTGACGATCGGGGCAGACCTTTCGACTGTGCGGACGCTCGGCGATCTCCAGAGCGGCATCGAGGAGGTCGAGCGCCTGATGGGTCTCGGGTTGCTCGGTGATGCAGTGGATGCGAACGCGCGAGCGCATGCATGAGCGCGCCGGCGCCAGGGCAGCCCCCGCACGGCCTTCGCGAACGCGTGCCGATCCTGAAGCTGCGCGGCTTCCTCGTGGCGGCCATCGAAGACGAGCTGACCGACACCGGCTGGGCGCGATTTCGGGATGACCTGGTGCGCCGCGCGGCCGAGCACCGCTCGCGCGGCGTGGTCATCGACATCTCCGGCATGGAGGTCATGGACTCCTATGCGACGCGAGTCCTCGATGGCGTGGCGAAGGTGCTGCGACTGCGCGGGGTCGAGACGGTCGTCGTCGGCGTGCAGCCGGGTGTAGCGTTCGCGATGGCGCAGCTCGGGCTGCGGCTCCTGAGCGCGGGAACGGCGCTCGATCTCGACGACGGGGTGCTCGAGCTCGAGCGCCGGCTGAACCATGGCCGGTGACCCAACGGTGGCGATTCGCCACGAGTCCGACATCCTTGCGGCGCGTCGCCTCGCCCGCGTGCTCGCGACCACCCTCGACTTCACCGACATCCAGCTCATCGAGCTCGCGACGGCGATCTCCGAGATCGCGCGCAACACGCTCGTCTATGCGCGCGATGGCGAGATGGCGTTCACTATCGTGCACGACCGCGCGCGCGCGGGCGTCCGCGTCATCGCGTGCGATCGCGGCCCGGGGATCCACGACGTCGCGGCTGCGATGAGCGACGGCTACTCGACCAGTGGCGGCCTCGGGCTCGGCCTTCCGGGCGCGCGGCGGCTGATGGACGCGTTCGAGATCGCCTCGACCCCGGGCGTCGGGACGACCATCACCATGACGAAGTGGCGGCGATGACGACCGCTCACGCCGGCGTTGCGGGCCCGCTGCGGTGGGCGGTTGCGGGCCTCGCGCTCGAAGGCCAGACCGTGTCGGGCGATCAATTCGTCGCGGTCGCGACCCACGATGGCGCACTGCTCGCGGTGATCGACGGGCTCGGCCACGGACCCGAGGCGGCGACGGCTGCGCGGGAGGCCGTGCGCGTCGTCGAGGCGACGGCGTCGCGCTCGGCGATCGCCGTGGTTGGCGCCTGCCACGAGGCCCTCGCGCGCACGCGCGGCGCGGTGATGTCGATCGTGCGCGTGCGGGACGGTGCCCTCACCTGGGCGGGCGTCGGAAACGTCGAGGCGCTGCTCCTCCCGGGCCCGCCGAGCGTGGGATGCCGCCGGCGGTTGGTCTGTGCCGGTGGGGTCGTCGGGTACTCGTTGCCGGCGCTGCGGGAATCGGGCGCGCCGATCGCGCGCGGCGATCTGGTCGTACTCGCGACCGATGGGTTGCGTGGGGACTTCGCCGATCACATCGACCTCGCGTCGTCCCCCGAGGAGCTCGTTCGGAACCTGGTCGCGCGTTGCCGGACGCGCCGGGATGACGTGCTCGTCCTTGCCGCCCGCTACGACGGAGGAGCGTCATGACGGCCGAGCTCCGCCGCCGCTACGCCGACGCGCTCGGGCGCTATGTGGCGGCCCCGGACGAAGAGGGGCGCACGCGGGCCTATGGGTTGGGGCGCGCGGCGATGTCGGATGGGCTGGGGGTCCTCGAGGTCTCGAAGATCCACACGCTGGTCTTGACGGATCGCCCCGAGGTCGCGGCCGTGGGCGTGCGCGCATCGGAGTTCTTGTCCGAGGTGCTGGCGCCGTTCGAAATGGCGTTGCGCGGCTTTCGCGAAGCGCATGCGGCTCTCAAGGAGTCGGCGCGCAGCCTGGAGCAGCGCGTCGCGGACCGGACGGCGGAGCTCGCGACAACGGAGGCGCGGCTGCGCGAGCAACGCAACGTCCTGCGCGCGGTGATCGACGCCATGTCGGACGGGGTGGCGGTCATCGACACGCGCGACCAGGTCGTGCTCTTCAATCCGCGTGGCGCCGAGCTGCTCGGGACGGGACCCCAGACCATGGGCATGGCCGAGTGGGGGCAGGCCAGAGGGATCCTTCTGTCGGACGAGGATACCCCGATGCCCGCGTCGCGCCTTCCCTTTGCGCGGGCGCTGGCCGGCGAGGACGTGCTGGGCGAGGAGCTGTTCTTGGCGCGCGCGGATCACGCCGGAGGGCTCCACCTCAGTGTGTCCGCGTCGCCGCTTCGCGACGAGGCCGGCGATGTGAGCGGGGCCGTCATCGTCTTTCGCGACGTGACCCCACGCCGGCACGCCGAGGAGGCCCTGCGCCGGGCCCGAGATCGCGGCGCACAGGCCCAGCGGCTCGAGGCGATCGGCCAGCTCGATGCGCAG
>SXIE01000375.1 GCA_005772945.1 Pseudomonadota bacterium | reverse complement strand
TGACCAGCAGCACCAACAGCACGTCCACGAACGGCGTGATGTTGATCTGGGAAATCGCTTCCTCGTCACTTGACGACGCTCCACCGGCCATCGCGAGAGTCTCCTATGGATGGGGCGATCGAGGGAGCGCCCGCGTCTTCAGCACGTCACAAGGCAATCAGAGAGCGCCGAGTTCAGTGCCCGCCCGAGTCGTTCTTGCTCTTGGCGAAATGCGTCATGAGGATGCGCGCCGTCGTATCGGCATTGGCCATCTGCGTCTTCACGCTGCGCCCGATGAGGTTGAACGCGATGACGGCGGGGATGGCGACGAGCAGGCCGATGGCGGTCGCGACGAGGGCCTCCGAGATGGAGCCCATGACGACTTCCGGTCCCATGTTCTGCGCGTTCTTCAGGTCCTGGAACGCCTGGATGACGCCGAGAATCGTTCCGAAGAGGCCAAGAAATGGCGTGTTATTGCCGAGCGTCGCGAGAATGGTGAGGCCGCGCTCGAGCTTGATCTTCAGCCTGATCATCGTGGCCTGCATGGACTCCTCCATGCTGCGCATGTTGTGCTGGCTGGCCTGCCCGAGTCCGACCGCGGCCACGCGGGCCTCAATCGACTTCTGCTTGCCGCACCACTGCGCCGTCTTCTCGAGCGGATCCGCCGAGCTCAGGCGCGTCGTAAACGCCTGGATGAACTGCGGAAAGTTGCACTTGACGGATCGCATGAACAGCACGCGCTCGATGATGATCCCGATCGTGATGATGCTGCACGCGATCAGCACGTACATCACCCATTCCGCGCCAAGCAGCGCGAATTTCAGGAACATCTCGGTAATTGGACTCGTGTGCTCCATGACTCCGTCCGGGCGTCGAGGGGGGTAGCGAGCGCTCAGGCTGCGCTTGGCCCGGCGGTATCCACGTTCGGACATCCGTCGGGCACGCTGAGACTGCAAGGGGATCCGCACGCTGTCAAGCGGACGTGCCAAATCGTCGCGGCGCGAATGTCACGCCTGCGGCGACGCGAACGCGATCACTGCGTCTTCAAGATGACCGGGTACGCGACCTCGACGACGCCGCCGTCCGAGGGCTGCGGGAACTTCCATCGGCTCATCTTGTTTGCGATGCAGCTCTCGAGCGCCGCATCACCCAAGGTCGAGTTCGTGCAGTGCGGGTTGCCGACGAGACCGCTGGGCAGGATCGTGAACGCCAACGTGAGCTTTCCGGTGAGCTTCCGGTTCTGCTGCAAGCGGTCCTGGTAGCACCACTTGATCTCGTTGAGCTTGCGCCGGATGTACTGCTGCACGAGCTTCTCGTCGAGCTCCCCGGAGATGCGCGACGGCAATTCGACCAGCTTGGGTTCGAGCGGCTTGTCGGTGAAGTTCACGTCGCGCAGCGTCCCGCCAGGCCCATCCGGCCGCTTGTCGAAGACGTTCGCCACGAGCGGTCCGCCCGGGCCCGTCGGGCCGCCCGGGCCGAAATTGCCACTCGGCACGAGCATGCCGCCGTCGGTCATCGGCTGGCCGAACGGGTCGAAGTTGTTGGTCGGATCGTTCTGCGCCAACGGGTCGTATTTGCCGACGCCGGGTCCCGCGATCTTGAAGTCCGACGGGCTGTTGCTCGCGAGCAAGGTCGCAAGCGCCGGGCTCGTCCGCAGCTCGGTCGCGAGCGCCGTGTTCTGCGCCATCTCGCGGGCCTTGGCCTGCCGCTCTGGGGCGCTGAGCTTGTTGAACTCCTGCAGGACCTGCTCGTTGTGCTGGCGATTGAGGCGGTCGACCAACGACGGCGGCCGGTCCTCTTTCTTCGCATCGGGCTTGCTCCGCTCGGCGAGCTTGGTCTCGGTCTTCGCGGTCGGATCGTAGATCTTCTTGAGGTCCTTCTTCTCCTCTTTCTTCTCTTCCTTCTTGGCCTCTTCCTTCTTGACGACCTCTTTCTTGTTTACGTGCACGGCCTGCACGGAGTTGTCGCGCTCGGAACGCTGGTCGCGCGTCAAGTAGAGGAGGTCCTCGGGGAGGCTGAGGATGATGAGGATGAGCCCCATGTGGACGATGGCCGAGAAGAGCAGCGACACGAGCGGCTCGCTCTGCTGCGTCAAGAGGGCCTGCGTGCCGAAGACCTTCGATTGCTCGCCATAGCGCAGGACGAGCGAGAAGCTCCCGATCTCGACCCGGGCGCGCGTGGGCGCCGCGAGCTTGACCATGCGATCGGGGCGCTCGGACGCGACCTCGCCTAGGCTCAAGACCTTCGCGCCGCGCGTGATGTCGCCGGTCAGGTTCTTGTTCGCGAGGTTCAGCGCGAACGCGCCGTCGACCGCTCGGATGACCGTGTACTGGTCGCCGCCGAGGACCTCGGACGGGATCTTGAACTGCGTGCCGGGCGCCGAGCCGATGGTGATGTCGGTCGCGCGCTCGTAGGTGCGTACCGAAAGAATGGCGTCGCCGTGGACGAGCGCGATCTCGAGCGTCGGGGTCGCCGGCGCCTCGGGTCTGGCGGGGGCGCGCGCGGCCGCGTTGTCACCGAGCTTAGCCAGCCCTTCCGACTGTGCCGGGAGCGCCAGACCGGGGATCTTGCTGATGTCGATGACGGACGTCGCGCCCTCGGCCGCGCCCGCGTCGAGACCCCTGGGCGCCATGCCGCCGATGGCCGCGATGGCAGCGGCCGAGGCCGCCGGACGGGCCATCGCCGCGGCGTTCGCGTCGAGGTGCACGACGATCGTCGTCGTCCCGAGGACCAGGCGATCGCCGTCATGCAGCTCGCATTGCGTGATGCGCTCGCCGCGGATGAGGGTGCCGTTGGTCGACCCCAGATCGGTGATGCGCCACGTCCCGTCCTCGCGCTGCTCGACCACCGCGTGCTTGCGCGACACGTTCACGTCGTCGACGCGCAGGGTGGAGGTCGACAGCTTGCCGATGTTGATGATCGGCCGGTCGAGCTTCACCTCGTCGACGAGCTTGCCATTCAAATAGACGCTGAAGCCGATCGTGCTCTTGGCCATGATGTGCCTCGTCTGAGCCCATGCTTCCCTCGCGGCGTGGGGGAAGCCCTGCAGGGAACCGCGGACCATTATGCACGCCTTACGCATGAGCCGCCACTCTCGGCTCCCGCGCGCCTGTTCCGCCGGGTCGCGTGACAGTGGATTGGCGCTTGCCATGCGGGGGGGATCACGCTAGCGCTCGACGCGGAGTCGCCATGGTTTCGCCTGTCTCTCACGCTCAGCAATCGAGGGCCCGCGGCTGGATGTTGACACTGGTCACATTCGTCGCCAGCTGTGGCAGCGCGTGCGGCGGGGGCTCGTCCGGATCGGGTGCGGGCACCACGGGGACCGGCGTGTCGGCCACGGGCATGCCGTCGGGGCCCGCGGTGGCCTCCTTCGCGACGCGGCTGGACGAGGCGCGCCTGACCTTGCGCCGGGGGTCCGCCGCGGCGGCGCTGCGGATGGCCGGGGACCTGACGCGCGAGGACAAGGCGAGCGCCGAGGCGTGGCTCGTGACGGCGTCGGCGGCGCTGGCGCTGGGCAAGCCGCAGGAGGCGCTCGGGGCGGCCAACGTGGTGGTCGAGCTGCGGCCGACCGAGGCGGGCGGTTGGACGACCAAGGGCGCGGCGCATCGCGCGCTCGGGCAGACGATCGAGGCGGAGAAAGCGCTGCGACGGGCGCTGGCGCTGGACCCGACGTCGCACGCGGCGCGCGCGAATCTGGCGATCTTACGGGGGCTTGCGGGGGACTGGGCCGAGCAGGCGGCGCTGCTCGGCGCGGCGCTCGCGGCGGATCCGGATGACGTCGAGGCGCGCCTCGGACTCGCCGAGGCGCACTTGCGAATGAAGGATCTGGCGCGTGCCGAGGCCGAGGTGAAGACGCTCGTCCTGCGCGCGCCGACGAGTGTCGCGGGGCAGCGGCTCGCGGCCGCTATCGCCTGGGAGCGCGAGGATTATCGGCAGGCTTTCGAGCGCGCCAAGATCACCCTCAAGCTCGAGAAGACCGACCCGCACGCGAACACGTACTTCGAGGCGAGCTTCTACATCGTCGTCGCGGCGCGCCTCACGTGCGTCGCGGGCAAGCGCCCGTGGGCGGCGCCGAAGGTCGCCGAGGTGCTGCAGAAGCTCGCCGAGGAAGAGGATCTGACGGGCGTCGAGACGTTCGTCACGCTCGATACGCAGTACGCCGAGAACGCCGACGTGCAGGCGCGGGTCGGGCGCGCGGCGGGCGACTGCAAGGCCACACCCTGAGCTTCCAGCAGGCTGTTCAAAATGGCCTATATCCTAGGAGCAAGCGACACGAGCGCGGAGGCGTACTCAAGTACGCCGCACAAGCGAGCGAGCGCCGCGACGACGGAGATAGGTCATTTTCAACAGCCTGCTAGCAGTTGATCGGCTCGCCGGTCGGGCTCGGGCGTAGGAGTCCGAGCTCGGAGAGGATGCGCGCACACCATGGACGGTAGGTCCATTGGAGGGCGCGGCGGTGGGCCTCGTCGGCGATCTGACGACGCAGGCTCGGCGGCGCCTGGAGCCACTCGGCCGTGCGCAGGACCAGCTCGTCGGGCGTCGCGAAGTCCCCCATCGCGATGCCAGGCGGGAAGAACGCGGCGGCCTCGGCGGAGCGTTCGTGCAGCATGAAGGCCCCCATGCAGGGCAGCTCGAACGTGCGCATATTCGTCGCGCCCTTGTTCTGGACGCGTAGGACGTTGATGGCGATCTTCGCGCCGGCGATCGCCGCCGACTGCTCGCGCCCGAAGAGGGGTCCGCCCCGATAGGCGGCGCGGAGGGCGGCGCTCTTGGTGCGCGTGCCCCAGTAGGCGGTGCCCCAGATCGTGAGGCCCAGCTTCGCCTCGGCCAGCGGGGTCAGCCAGGCCTCGCGTTCTTCGTCCCAGTTGCCGACGACGACGACGTCGCTCGTGAAGCGCGCGGTCTCGTCGGGCGTGAGCGCGGTGAGGCGTGGATGCTCGTCCGGATCGCACGCGAACGGCAGATACGCCGCGCGACGCGTCTGGCTGCGGGCCTTCTCGACGAGCGCGTGCGACCAGAGAAAGAAGTGGTCGGCGCTGCGCAAGGCCAGCTCGACGCGCGGGTGCGACGGGCCCGGAAAGAGGCGCGAGCCGCGGTTCCACGGGTCGTCGGGATGGAAGACCGCGATCGGCACCTGAATGACGCGCTTCAGCGCCGCCCAGGTCGCCTGGTGCAGGTCGTCGCACTTCAAGATGAGGACGGCCTCGGGCTTGAGACGCACCAGCTCGGCGATGAGGCGGGCCTCGGCAACCGGGCGCGAGGCGGCGGTCAGGGCGCGATTGATGGCGCCCGCGCCGCGAAACGTCCAGCCGGGGCTGGTCATCTTCCAATCGGGGTAAGCGACGAGCGAAACCTTGCAGCCAAGTGCAAGTAACGCGCGCTGCACGGAATGACCGAGTGCCCCGGGGGCGGCGGTCGAGACGAGCGCGATGTGGGCCGAGGAGGCGTGAAGTGAGAGGGCCGATTCGATCACGGGGGCGACCCTACCACGCGGGTGCTGCACGTCGAGAGCAGCCACGGAGAGCGAAGGAGAGCGCAGGGGCGTCCGGGTCGGCAGGCGCCGCCGAAAGCTCAGTCGCTGGCGGGCTTGACGGCGAGGAAGCTGCCGATGGCGAGCGCGTCCATCTTCGTGCGCAAGTAGCAGTCGATGGCC
>SXIE01000374.1 GCA_005772945.1 Pseudomonadota bacterium | reverse complement strand
GGGCGCGTAGGGCGTCGTCTCGCAGAACGGCGGATCGGTGGGCCCGAGGCTGCCGTCGACCTCGTCGGTCGAGACGTGGACGAAGCGGAAGCGCGCGGCCTCTCCCGGCGGGAGCGTCGTCCAGTGACGCAGCGTCGCCTCGAGGAGGCGGTAGGTCCCGACGACGTTGGTCTCGACGAACGCGGCGGCGCTCACGATCGAGCGATCGACGTGCGACTCGGCGGCGAAGTGGATGACCGCGTCCGGACGATGCTCGGCCAAGAGACGCGCAACGAGCGCGCTGTCGGCGATCGTGCCGTGGACGAAGTGGTAGCCGGGATGGGCGCTCACGGCCGCGAGATTCGCGAGGTTGCCAGCGTAGGTGAGCGCGTCGAGGTTGATGATGCGGGCGCCTTGGGCGATCTGCCCGAGGACGAAGTTCGAGCCGATGAAGCCCGCGCCGCCGGTCACGAGCCACGTGCGAGAAACGGTCATGGGCGAGACCTCTGGGAGTCGCGTCGCGCGCGGCGCTCGAACAGCATGCGGTAGAGGTGCCGGCTCTTGAACTTGACGAGGCTCTTCACGACGACCCCGACATCGGCCCCGGCCAGAACGCCCGACAGAACGTCGCGCGCATGCAATGGGTGTCCTTCGGCGATCTGCAGGATCAAAAGACTTTCGATGAGGCGCGTGCGTGTCCAACCCACGACGCGCGGGTCCCCGAAGCGCGTCGCATCCGCGTGCGCCTGCATCGCGTCGATGTGGTCGAGGCGCAAGAGGATGGCGCTGCGGCGACGCATCTCGGCGATATCGGCGGCCTGACCGTGCATGTCGTGCCAGGTGCTCTGCGCGAGGCGCCAGTGGACCAGCGGCTGGTCGATGTAGACGATCGGCCCGAGGAGGCGCGAGCGCAACGTCAGGCAGATGTCCTCGTGCACGACCTGCGGCATGAGCGGTCCGAAGCGCTCGAACATCGCGCGCGACCAGGCGTGCGACGCCCCGTGGAGGCCGAGGCCGTGGCGGGCGACGTCCTCGAGATCGTTGAGGCGCGCGAGGTCCGTGAAGCGCCGCGCGCCGAGGCTCGCGCCGTTTTCATCGACGCGCACCACCCCCGAGTAGAGGGAATGCGCGGTCTTGCCGCCCGCGAGCCAGGCGTCGACCAGGACCTGGGTGCGCTCGGGCACCGAGGTGTCGTCGCCGGCCGCGATGACGACGAGCTCGCCCGCGGCGACCTCCATGATGCGATTGATGTGCGCGCCGATCCCGAGGTTGCGCGGGTTGCGGCTCAGGACGACGGTATGCGGACCCGTATATCCGGCGACCGTCGTTTGCATCACGGCGAAAGTGTCGTCGGGCGAGTGGTCGTCCGACAGGACGATCTGGAGCGGCGTGTACGTCTGCGCCAGCGCCGCTTCCACCGCGGCCCGGACAAGCGCCTCTTGGCGATAGGCGAAGACGGCGTACGTCACGAGCGGCCGATCGTGCATCGCGCAGGGACATAGCAACACGGGTACCCATGCGCAAGCCGCGGTCTCCCGAGCCCCCCCGAGCCTCCCCCCGGGCACGAGTCGAGGCTTTACTCGTCCGCCCGCCCGTCGTAACTCCGCCGCATGACCACCGGACTCGATCGTGTCGCCCTGGGCTTCTGTCCCGCGCTGCGCGGGATGCGCGTCGCGCTGCTCGCCAACCACACCGCCGTCGACGCGTGGGGCCGCCACGCCGTGCAGGTGTTGACCGCCGCGGGCGCCCACATCGTGCGGCTCATCGGCCCCGAGCACGGCGTCTGGGGCACGCACCAGGACATGGAGCCAGTCGCCGCAGGCGCGCCCGGTGCCGAGCTCGATCCGATCTGGCAGCTGCCGGTCGTCTCGCTCTACGGCGCCGATCGGGCGAGCCTCGAGCCACGCCCCGAGGCGTTGGCGGGCGTGGACGCAATCGTCTTCGACGTGCGCGACGTCGGCGTCCGCTACTACACCTACGGCGCCACGCTGGCCCTCACCATGAAAGCCGCGGCGGCGCTCGGCGTGCCGGTGTGGGTCTTGGATCGCCCGAACCCGATCGGCCCGCGGCGCGAGGGCCCGCTCTTGCGCGCGGGGTTCGAGAGCTTCTGCGGCCTCGTCCCCGGGCTCCCGATTCGCCATGGCCTCACGATCGGGCAGCTCGCGCGTTGGTACGCCGCGCGCGTGGCGCCGACGGTGCAGCTGACGGTTGTCGCGAGCGACAAGTATGGGCAGACCCCGTGGGTGCCGCCGTCGCCGAACATGCCGACGCGCGACACGGCGGTCGTCTACGCCGGCATGTGCCTGCTCGAGGGCACGACCGTGTCCGAGGGGCGCGGCACGACGACGCCATTCCTCTCGTTCGGGGTGCCCGGCGCCAACCCGGTGGCGCTCGTCGATCGGCTGCGCGGCCGCGACTGCCCGGGGGTCGACTACGTGCCGACACGCTTCCGGCCCGCCTTTGGCAAGCACGCGGGCGCGATCGTCGATGGCGTGTACCTGCGCGTCTTCGATGCGACCTCGGTGCCGGCGGTGCGTCTCGGCGTGTACGTCCTCGAGGCGCTGCGGGCGCTCGCGCCGGAGCGCTGGACCTGGCGCACGGCGCCGTACGAGTTCGTGACGGACGTGCCGGCGATCGATCTGCTCTGGGGATCGGACGCGCTCCGCAAGACGCTCGATGCGGGCGGCGACGTGGACGCGCTGCTCGAGGCGGCCGACGCCGAATGCAAGACGTTCGCGCCGTGACCACGGTCGCGCTTTACGGCGGGAGTTTCAACCCGCCTCACGTCGCGCACGTCTTGGTCGCGACCTGGGCCTTGTGCACGAATCGCTTCGCCGAGGTGCGCGTCATCCCGGCGCGCGGGCACGCGTTCGGGAAGGACCTCGCGCCGTTCGCGACGCGCGTCCGGATGCTCGAGGCGGCGCTGGCACACCTGGGACCGCGCGTTCGGGTCGAGCCGATCGAGGCGAGCCTTCCGACGCCGAGCTATACGATCGATACGCTGCGGGCGCTCGTTCAGCGCGAGCCGGGGCTGGTGCCGACCTGGGTCATGGGGGCGGACGCGTGGTCGACGCGCAGCGCGTGGAAGGACTGGCCGGGGATCGAGGCGGCGGTCGGCGGGCGCTTCCTCTTGGTGGGGCGCGACGGCGCGCCGGACCCCGAGGGCATCGCGGTCGACTTGCGCCTGCCCGATGTCAGCTCGACCGAGGTGCGACGGCGCGTGATGGCGGGCGAGCCGATTGGCTGGATGGTCCCCGAGGGCGTCGAGGGGATCATCGCGCGCGAGGGGCTCTACCGATGAGCACGCTTGGAATCATCGGGCGGGGACGGGCCGCGAGCGCGCTCGTGCCGCGGTGGTGTGCGGCGGGGCATTCGTTGGTGTACCAAGTATCGCGGCGCGACGGGGTGGCACTCGAGACGCTGCCGGCGGCCGAGGTCGTCGTGGTGGCGACGGCGGACCGCGCGCTGGCGGAGGTCGCGGAGGCGCTCGGCAAGCGGGCCGCGGCACGCTCGGAGCTGTGGCTGCATCTGTCGGGCTCGGTCGGGGCGGAGGTCCTGAGGCGCGCGCCCGACGTCCCGCGGGCGGTCGCGGCGCTCCACCCGTTGGTGGCGTTCGGGGCCGATTCGGTCGGCGCGGAGCCGCTCGGGGCGGTGGCGGGGATCGATGGCGAGGACGCGGCGACGGCGGTCGCGGAGGTGCTCGCGCGCGACGCGGGCCTCATGCCGATTCGCATCGCGTCCGCGCACAAGGCGCTCTACCACGCGGCCGCGGTCACGGTGGCGGGACACGCGACGGCGCTCTTTGCGCAGGCGATGCGCATGCTCGCCGCGGTCGGCTTTGGGGCCGAGGACGCGCGCCGCGCACTCCAGCCGCTCTTCCTGTCGGCGGCGTCGAACCTGGCGGCGCGCGCACCGGCGGAGGCGCTGACCGGCCCGGAGGTGCGCGGGGACGTCGCGACGATCGCGCGGCACCTCGCGGCCTTCGAGGCGTCGCTTGGCGCGGACGCGCGCGCGCTCGCCACGTATCGGCTCCTCGCACGCGAGGCGCTCTCGTTGGCGGGGACGCGCGTGCCGGCGGCGGACGCGGAGGCGATCGAACGCTTGCTCGTACGCGCAAATGACGACCGACCGGACTGAGCCCGGCGCGGACTAGGCCGGACTACGCCCGACGCGAGACCGGCGGCTTGAGCGGCACATCCGATCGATAGAGCAGGCTCATCTTGCCGACGCGCTGAACGAGCTGCCCACCGGCGGCCCAGGCCAGGTCGCGCGAGGCCTCGTCCTTGTCGAGCTTGCACTGCGGCGTGAGGCGCGCCTTGATGAGCCCATGGCGCGCGAGCGCGTCGCGGGCGGATGCGACGAGGCCGGCGGTCAACCCCTCGCGCCCGACCAGGACGGTCGCTTCCAGGCGATGGCCTTGGCCGCGCAGGGACTTCACCTGCTCCTTGCCGGGGGTGGCGCGTCGGACGCCGCGCAGGATGACCGCGCCGGCCTCGCCCGATTCGCCGTGGACGTGGGTGAGATCGAAGGACGGGCCGATGAAGCTCGCGGCATAGGCGGGGTTGTGCGGGCAGGTCGCGAACCCGACGACGACGCGGCCGCCGGGGGCGACGCGCTCGACTAGGGCGCGGGCGTCGGCGGGCACGAGCGGAGCGGGCGGGCTCGCGAGGTAGACGACGCCGACGCCGGCGACGTCGGTCGTGACGCGGGCGCCCGCGCTGGTGAGGAGGCTCTCGACGGCGCTGCGGACGTCGGGATCGGCGATGTCGAGCGCCACGTCGGTCGGCTCCGTGGGAAGCTCGAGGAGGCGAACGATGGTGCGGGCGATGCGGAGGGAAGACATAAGGCGGCGGCCTTTAGTCGAATTCGCGGTCGAGCTCAAGCGCGAGGATCGCATCGCCCAGGCCGCGGAGGTCGAAACCGTGGCCGGAACCGGGGCCGAAGGCGGGGCCGGCGAAGGTGGCGCCGGTGCGGCGCGTGACCTCCAGAATGGCGACCCGAAGGCCGCGTTGGCGCTCGGCGCCGAGGCGTTCGCGCGTGGCAGGATTCACGCGGCCGATCGCGTCGGTGACGAGCAGGATGTCCGCGCGCCCGGGGTCGAGGGCGAT
>SXIE01000373.1 GCA_005772945.1 Pseudomonadota bacterium | reverse complement strand
TCCCCTTGACCGTCGCCCCGCGGAACAAACGGGGCGAAGTTCGTTGCGTCCGGGTGGACGTTCTGCGAGCTTACGCGCCGGTCGGCCACCCCAGTGATCCTCGAGGTGTCCGTGAACCGTGCATCTGCCGACAAGTCTGAGGGCGCGACCGCGGCGCACAGCCCAGGCGCTTCGCAAGCGCCCGCGGTGCCGGCGAGCGCGCATACCGTGCAGCTCAAGCAAGCGCTGGTCGGCCAGCCGTTCGCGGCCCAAGAGGAGATGCTCGCGCCCCCGCCGGGCGACGGGTCGACCGAGCGCCGCAGGGCGGTCCAGCGCAAGCCCCCCGAGGCCGAAACCAAGAGCCCGCCCGCCGCCGCCGAGCCGAGCGCCAAGCTCACCCAATACGCCGCCGCCAAGACGCGCCACCAAGCGAACCTGTCGACGCTCGCCACGATCCTCAAGGTGGGGGCCACCGAGACCGGCACCCCCTTCGGCGACGCCTGGACCAACGCCTGCCAGTGGATCGCCGCCGGCAAGACGCGCCTGCACGCCCTCACCCAGACGCACGACGCCGCCGAGCGCGCCAAGGCACTCGGCCACCCCGGCGAGGTCGCGATGTTCGGGGCGGCGACCCCCGTCCCGACCATGTCGGAATACGCCGTCGACGACCAGAAGAACGGCGTCAACATCGAGTGCGACGACCTCGACACGGTCGGGCTGCGCAAGGGCGGACCGAGCCGCATCCTCATCATCGAGCCCTCGACGCGCTCGGCCGACGCCGTCAAGGAGATCATCGTACACGAGGTGCAGCACGACGCCGACGGTCACGGCAGCGGCAGCTTCGAGCGCTACGCCTCGGAGTTCTGCTCCTATTGGATCGACCAGAGTTACTCCGAGAAGTCGTCGGCGACCGGCACCGGCAAGGACGGCCAGAAGACCGAGGACGGCACCGAGCTCAAGGGCTTCGACAATGCCCGCCAGCAGGCGATCTTCAAGCAGGTCCACAACGGCTATCCCTACGTGGCCAAGGCCTGGAAGAGCGACGCGGCGTTTCGCCAGAAGGTGCTCGCCCTCAAGAAACCCGAGGGCCGGAACCTGGTGAACTCGCCGCGGATCGACGACCTGCAGAGCTTGTTCTCGAACATGTTCGTCGACATGAAGGATGTGCGCGCGGCGCTCGCGAAACTGACCAGCGGCGACAAGGCCGCCATTCGGCACGAGAGCATGCGCACGCACTGGCTCGCGCTCATCGAGGCGAGCCTGGACAAGGACGAGATCGCCGAGTTCAAGAAGGCCGTGGGCCTCTGATGTGGCACGATGAAGCGCTCGCCCTCACCCGGCGACCGGACGGCGGCTGGTCGTTCCGTCTCCTTCAGACGACACGGCCCGCGCTCGTCGTGGCGGGCCTGACCATCACGTTGGTCGACGCCAAGTTCCGCATCGTGCGCACGAACGGCGGCTCGACCGAGCACGCCGCCGCGACCGTCGAGGTCGCCCAGGGCCCCGCGCGCGTGCGTCTGCACCTCGCGATCGGCGCGCCCCAGCAGGCGTTCGGCCACACGCTCGTCCTCGACGATCTCTCGGACGGCGCGCTCCCCGGACTGCCTCCGCAGTTCGCGGCGCACCTCTCCTGCACTCCACCCCGGGGCGGCGACGAATCCCGCTCGTAGCGTGACAGTCGCTGACCGAACCTCGACCCAAACGCCATGTCTTCGGTCGCCGTTCGTCGTCAGTATCCCCGCACGCCCTCGGGGGCCGTCAACAACGGGGAACACGATGACTACGATGCGGATGTGGCAGATTGCTGCGAGTTTGGTCCTTGGCACAACCTTGCTTTGCGCTGCAAACGACGCCAGCGCGGGCACCTGCACCCAGGTGTTCTATCTCGACTCGGACAAGGACGGCTACGGCACGTCTACGGCGACCAAGACCGCCTGCACGGCCCCTGCCGGGTACGTCGCCGTCGGCGGCGACTGCAACGACAAGAACGCCGCCATCAAGCCGGGCGCGGCCGAGCTCTGCGACGCCGTCGACAACGACTGTGACGCGGCGATCGACGAGGGCGTCCAGACGACCTACTACCGCGACGCCGACGCCGACACCTACGGCACGCCGAACACGACCAAGGCCGCCTGCACTCGGCCCTCGGGGTACGTGACGAACAAGACCGACTGCAACGACGCGAACGCCGCCATCAAGCCGGGCGCGACCGAGGTCTGCGACGCCGTGGACAACGACTGCGACGCCTCGATCGACGAGGGCGTCAAGCGGACCTACTACCGCGACGGCGACGCCGACACCTACGGTCTCGCGGGCGTCACCACGCTCGGCTGCACCGCACCCGTCGGCTACGTCACGAGCAGCACCGACTGCAACGACACGAACGCGTCCATTCACCCGAACGCCGCCGAGGTCTGCAACGGCGTCGACGAAGACTGCGACGGCCTCGTCGACGAGGGCAAGACCGTCACGTTCTACCGCGACGTCGACGGCGACACCTTCGGCGGTCCTACCTACACGACCCAGGCCTGCGCGGCGCCGAGCGGCTACGTGACCTCGAAGACCGACTGCAACGACGGGGACCGCGCCATCAACCCGGCCGCCACGGAGCTCTGCGACGGCAAAGACAACGACTGCGATACGTCCATCGACGAAGGCGTCAAGAAGACCTTCTACGCCGACGTCGACACCGACGGCTACGGCAATTCCAGCGCCACAGCCCTCGCCTGCACCCAGCCCGCCGGCTACGTGACGCTTGCAGGCGACTGCAACGATGATCTCGGCTACGTCCACCCGGGTGCCGCCGAGCGCTGCAACTCCCGCGACGACGACTGCGACGGCAAGACCGACGAGGACCAGGTCACGTACTTCGCGGACCGCGACGCCGACACCTACGGCAACGAGAACGAGTCCTCGCTCTACGCCTGCAACGCCACCATCCCGAGCGGTCTCGTCATCGTCGCCGGCGACTGCAACGACCTCGATGCGACGATCCACCCCTTGGCGAACGACGTCGCCGACCACATCGACAACGACTGTGACGGGGTCATCGACGGTACGACCGACGTGTGCCGCGCCATCGGCACCTGCAGCGGCCGCGACGTCATCGCCTGCGACCTCGGGAACCCGAACGAGACGGGCAACGACGCCTACTTCGCGGACCTCGTCGGCGCCTGCACCGACCACAGCGCGGTGCCCCTCGAGATCGCCAGCGAAAGCGACGACCGCTGCGTGGCGAGCGCGCTCAGCCGCTGGGACAGCAACCACTACTTCGCCATCGGCCTCAACCGCATCGCGCCCCAGACCTGGCACTGGGAAGGCAGCGGTCAGTCCCTCGCGGGCGGCTACACCGGCGAGACCGTCGAGGGCTGCGACAACTGCTGGACGCCCTGGGACCCCGAGTATGCGGCCAGCGGCGAGACGGTCCTGACGATCAACTACGACGGCGGTTGGGGTGGACACGCCCCCTTCAACTGGTGGAGTGCGGCCCCGGACCGTCGCGATCTCCAGCGCATCCTCTGCGAGCGCTGAGCCCGCTGATCGCACCCGACTGAAACACGCCGCGACCCGGGCGAGCCTCGTGCTCCCCGGGTCGTTGCGTTTCGCCCGGCCCCCGCGACGCCGCCCGCGCCGGTCGGCGTGCAAGCGCCGCCTGCACGACGCCTCCGGATGTAAGCCCCGTTGCGTGGGCCGTTTCGCGCGCGCCGCCTGGCGCCACGTCCCGACGCTTCACCCGACGCGGCACGCACGTTGCCCCATGGGCACCCGTCGACCGCACGACGCGGCCCGACAAGAGGGACACCATGCGGGTCACACTTCATCTCACGCGCCGCTGCAACCTGAGCTGCACCTATTGCTACGCCGACTGCACGGCCGCCTCCCGCGCGCACGCCGACGACGACATGACGCTCGAGACGGCTCAGCGCGGGGTCGACCTCGCGCTCGAACGCTCCGAAAAACGTGCGCACATCGTCTTCTTCGGCGGCGAGCCGACGCTCTGTCTCGCGCGCATCGACGCGACCGCCGCATACGCTCGCGCCGCCGCACGCGCGCGCGGCAAGGAGGTCAGCTTCGAGCTGACCACGAACGGCACGCGCCTCAACGACGCGTTTTTCGCGGTCGTCACGCGCCATCACATGGTCGTCGCCGTCAGCGTCGACGGCCCGCGCGCCGTCCACGACCGCCATCGCCTCTCGAACGCCGGCCACGGCACCTTCGCCGCGATCGACGCCGGGCTGGACCGACTCCTGCGCGAGGTCCCATCCGCCATCGCCTCGGCGGTCGTCACGCCCGACACCGTCGCGAACCTGTCGGAATCGGTCGCGTGGCTCCTCGACCGCGGCTTCCGCATCGTCGTCACGGCGCCGAACCACGGGGCTGACTGGACGCCCGCCGATGCACGGACACTCGACCGCGAGCTCGGGCGCATCGCGGCCCTCTACGAGGAACGCACGCGCCGCGGTCAGCGCTTCTATTTGGGCTGCGTCGACGGCGCCATCCGCACCCACGTTCGCGGCGGAACCGGCGACGCCACGTCGTGCGGTGCGGGCCTCGATCACGTCTCCGTAGCGGCCGATGGCACGCTTTTTCCGTGCGTGCAGTTCGTCAGCGAAGCGCCCAACCCCTGGTCCCTCGGGCACGTCACGACCGGACTCGACCCTGCCCGCGCACACGCTCTCGCGCCGGGCCTGAGCGGTCGCGATCCGTCCTGCACGGACTGCGCACTCGTCTCGCGCTGCGCCTCGGGCTGTCCTTGCGCGAACCTCGCCGCGACCGGCCGTCCGGATCGAGTGTCGCCGATCCAGTGTGCGAGCCAGCGACTCGGGATTCCGCGCGCCGACCGCGCCGCCACGCGCCTCTATCGGCGCGCCGATCGGATGTTCATCCACAAGCACTACAACCGCCTCTACCCCGTCGCCGAGTGCCTCGAGGACGGGCTCGGCGCCCTCCCCACCCGTCCTACACCCACGTCCTCGAAGGAGCTCTGACATGATCGCGACGATCCATTCTCACCGACCGCGAACCCACGCCCTCGCCGCCAAGCCCGTCCGCCGCTATCGCCTCCCGGCGTACCCGCGGGCCGGCGAGCCCATCCGCCTCGACCTCGCCGACGCCCGCACCTGGCCGTTCCGCGCCTCGGTGGCCGCCGCCGTCATCGCCGCCACCGCCCCGGCCTGCGACTCTTTGGAAGGCGGCGCCCGCGTCGGCGCCGGAACCTTGGTAGGCGCGGACGCGCGTACGACGATCGGATCCGAGACCGAGTCCGAGACCGAGACCGAGTCCGAGACCGAGACCGAGTCCGAGACCGAGTCCGAGTCCGAGACCGAGACCGAGGTCGAGTCCGAGACCGAGTCCGAGTCCGAGACCGAGGTCGAGTCCGAGGTCGAGTCCGAGGTCGAGTCCGAGACCGAAACCGCCCCCGTGAACCCCTTCACCCTGAGCGCGAGCCACCTCCCCCCGAGCAACATCTGGGGCAAAGGCGCACCCGGCGTCCTCCCGGAGATCGTCGCCGTGCGCGCGGTCCTCGGCGCCTTTGCCGAGCGCGGCGTCCCGATGGTCGTCGATGCCGCCTACGCCGCCGATGGCGTGACCGTGCGCCTCGACGGTTGGAACGCGGCCCTGGGCGTCGGCTTCGAGTACATCGCGAACGAGCTCGCGGCCTATTCCGAAGGCGCCGGCGACTTACCCGAGCCCGCGGACTACCAGGCGCCCCTCTGGGTCCAAGGCCCCGACGGATTCTATGGGCCGGTCGAAGCGCCCGACCATCCGGAGCGCCTCGGCGACACCGAGCTCGCCACGCTCGACCGAGACCTGGCGAGCGCCAAGCGCCACGTCGTCGTCATCAACGCGCTCGACCCGCGCCTGGCCTACAGCGCCGACGACTTCTGGCGCGCCTCCGGCGTCGACAACGCCGACCAGGACGCGAGCGCTCGGCGCCTCGTCGCGAACGTTCACGCGTTCCTCGACTACTTGGCCTGGCAGGGCGTGCTCTGAAGCGAGGCGAGGAGACCCTCGGGATCAGCGCGCCAGCGGCCGGGCGTCACGCGCACGATGCGCCAGCCGACACGCTGCCAGAAGATCGGGAGATCGTGGTCGCGGTACCAGGCGTCGGGGCGCGAAAGAAAGCCGCTGGTGTCGACGCCGATCGAGAACGGAGCGTCGGGAGAGGTCGCGACCGCGAGATCGAGCGAGACGCGTCCGAGGCCGACATGGCGCTGCACCCGCTGCCCGCGCGCCGCGAGTGCAGCGGCGATCTCGGCCGCAATCCGCATACCAACGCGTTGCTCGGTGCGCTCGGCGCGCGCCTCGCTCGGCTGACCCGAGAGGGCCTGCGCGTCCGCCAAGGTCTGCCGCGCGCCGGTCTCGTCCCCGGCGGCCATGCGCGCCACGAACGCGAGGAAGGCACGAAGCAGCTTCGGACCCGGGTTCGCCGTGCGCTCGACCTGAAGCTGCTCGGGGGTGATCGAGGCGACCACGAAAAGACCGAGCTTGGCGCGCGTGACGGCGACGTTGAGCCGCTTCTCACCGCCGTCGAGGCCGAGCGGACCGAAGCGGGCGGCGACCCGCGCGGGCAGCCCGGCAGGGGCCCCGGCGGGCCCGGCCGAGCCTTCGCGAACAGCCCTCCCGCCGGCTTCGGAGGCGGCGTAGGCGATCGAGAGGATCATGACGTCACGCTCGTCGCCTTGGACGTTCTCGAGGTTGCGGACGAAGAGCTGGTCGACGATCGCGCGCTCGCCGTCGCGTTGGATGACGGCGCGAAACGCCTCGTCGCGCCCCTCGCGCGCCTCGATGCGGCGAGCGATGAGATCGGCCTGCGGGCGATTCAGAGCGACGATGCCGAGGGTCGGCAGCGCGTCCGCGGGATCCGTCGCCGCGGCGCCGAGGATCTCCGCGACCAGATCGACGACGGCCTCGGCCTCGACCGCGTTGGTCTGGTCCTTCCAGCGACCGTCGACGTGACGCCAGTGAAGGCCCTCGTAGGGGCGTCGCGCGCGCATTTCGGCGTTCGGCGCGGTCGCGAGCTTCTTGCCGTAGAAGGCCGCGTTCGAGAACGCGATGAGCGATTCGTGGCGCGAGCGGTAGTGCCACGAGAGGGTGGTCGCCGGAAAGGCGATGCGCGCGAGGCCCAGGATCGACTGCGAGGCCAGGAGCGCCTCGGGCAAGGCGTCGTCGTCGGGCGGCTCGTCACCGAGCGCGGCCTGGAAAAAGTGCGACGGCGGCATCTGCTGCTCGTCGCCCGCGATGATGGCGAGGCGCGCGCGGCACAGCGCCGGGATGGCGCTCTCGACGGGGCATTGGCTGGCCTCATCGAAGATGACGAGATCGAAGACGTCGGCATCGAGCGAGAAGAGCGCGGCGACCGACTCGGGCGAGCAGAACCAGACGGGCCGGACCAGCGCGAGACCGCGGAGCCAGAAGCGATCGCAGAGCTGACGGAGCGACGCGCGGTTCTTGCGCTTGCGGCACTCGGCGGCCAAGAGCGGAAGCTCGCTCATGAGCAGCGCGCGTGAGGTGCCGGCGCGGGCGGCCCCGAGACGCTCGCGGTAGGCGGCCAGCACGCCCGCGGGAGCGGCGGCGCGGGCCTCGGCACGAAGCTTCTCGAGGGCCTGAGGAAGGCGCGGATCCACCACGTGCTGGTCGAGCTCGGCGACGCTCTTGCCGTCCTTACGCGCCTCGCGCCAGAGCGCGTGGACGGCGGCTCGGATGGCCTCCGCAGCAGCGTCGACCGGGCCGCCATAGGCGCGGAGAAAGACGCGCGCAAACGGCGGAAGCGGAGCGAGATGCTGGTCGAGACGCGCGACTTCGGAAGCGTCGGGCAGCGCCTCGGCGATCGCGGCGAGCGTGGCGACGACCGCTCCGGGGTCACTCGCGAGCGTCGCCTGCTGCGCTCCAACGAAGGTTGCCGCGCGGAAGGCCGGGGCCAGCGCGGCGACGGCAGCTTGCGCGGCGACGAGCCGTGTGTGCCGGGCGTGTTCGCGGCGCGTGGCCGCGAGGTAGGGTGCGTCGTCGTCGGGGGAGCGCCAAGCGGGATCGGGCGGCCAGCGCGCGTCCTCGCCAAAGGCACGCCGCAGCGCCCGCTCCGCCTCGTGCACCGCGAGTCCGCTTTCCAGGCGCCCGATCGCGGGGTCGAGCGCAGCCGGGTCGCCCGCGCGCGCCAGGTGGAAGACCGGGTGCTCGGACAAGTGCGCCAGCAACGCATGCCAGCGGAGGCCCTCGCGATGAAGCGCCAGCACCGCGTCGGTCGCGCTAGGCGCCGAGGCCGTGCCCTCGGCCAGACCGGTCACGAGACGGCGCCGCAGGCCGCGCAGCGCCCAGAAGGTCGGCAAGAAGATGCGCCACCAATGGCGCTCGAGGGCGCTCAGACGCTCGAGCTTCGTCGCGCGTGCGGCGAGCTCCTGGGTGGGCGTCGCGACGAGCGCGTCCGGCACCTCGGCGAGCGCCGCGCGCTCCGTGCGCAAGCGCGTGAGGAGCCCCTGACCGCGCCCGACGCTCTCGCGCGCGAGCCAGCCGCGGAAGCTGGCGTGTTGCTCCCAGGCGGACGTCCCGCCGTCCGCCAGCGTGAGCAGCGCGCGGGCCTGGGTCCAAACGCTTGCGTTCGTGTGCAAGCATTCCGCCGCGACACCCTCCGCTCCCGAGGCGGCAAACGCAGCGACGGCCTCCTGAGCCGCGTGGACGCGCGCGCCGAGCGCCGCCAGCTCCGCGTGGCCGAGCGCGCCCCAGTCGCTGCGCTCGGCGAACGGATGCGGGGCCGCGAAGCGTGCGGCCTGCGGGGCCCATGGATCGAGCTGATGCGCCGCG
>SXIE01000042.1 GCA_005772945.1 Pseudomonadota bacterium | reverse complement strand
GGGGCCGGCGCCCTGTGAGGGTGCGGCGACGGGGGTCGGCGCGGGCGTGACCGACGGGCCCGAGGAGGGCTCACCGCGCGGGGCACAGGCCCAGGGCGCAGCGAGGGTGAGAGCGAGCGTGAACGAGAGTCGAGCCAGCGTGTGCGAGCCGTCGCGCATGAGAACCTCCGCATGAGTGGCGCAGGCACAGGCCTGCGCGAGACAGGTCGAGCCTAGGCGCTGTACGCGCCACCCTGCGGTAAGGTGTCGGCAAATCCTCTCGTGAACAGCGCGCAGCGCTTGCCCAAGCGAAGCCCTCTCGCGAAGAGCGCGCAGCGCTTGCCCAGGCGAAGCCCTCTCGCGAAGAGCGCGCAGCGCTTGCCCATACAAGATCGCCGCCTGCATGCAAACGTTCGCGCCGAAGACGAGCGTCGCCTGAAAGAAGATCGCGCGGCGTCAAACAGGTCGACGGCGCGCGGAAGCGCTCCCATGGCGGACTTGACAGCGGTGCGCCGTCTGCGACGATGCCGCCATGATGGTGCCTCTCCGGGCTCGGCGATGAGCCCCCTCGACCTCGCGGGGCCGGAGCTCCTCGGCCTCTATCTCCTCGTGTTCGGGGCGACGGTGGGTGCGTTGTTCGTCGTGCGCGCGCGCATGTTGGGCCGTCATACGGAGCCGGTGCCGCTCGACGACCCGTATCTGGTCGCGTTCTTGCGCGGCGGCGCGCGCGAGCCGCTGCAGCTCGCGATCGCCCGACTCATCTACTTGGGCGAGCTCGAGGTTTGTGCGCGCGGGACGCTTGCGCACACGCGACCTGCGGGGCGATCGGCCATGCCGCCGGTCGAGCAGGCCGTCTACGACAGCATCACCGCGGGTGTGACAGCCCTCGCGGTGGCCGCGTCGCCGCGCGTCACGCACGCGTTGGGCGAGCTCGAGGTGGGTCTCGCTGCGCGCAAGCTCATCCTCGACCCGGCGGCGGTCCGGCGCCTTCGGAGTTGGCGCCGCTTCCTGGCATTGGGGCTCTTCGTCGTAGGCCTCGTCGCGCTCGGCGTCGCCCTGAGCCGCGGTCGCTCGGAAGCCGTCTTCGCCGTGATGCTCGCGCTGTTGACGATCACGCTTCCGAGCATCGTCGGCGTCTGCGTTCGCGGCAGGCAGCGTACCCGCGCGGGTCACGCGACGGTCGCCGCCCAACAACGGTTGCGCGGTGATGCATGCGTTGACGCGCCCGCGTCGCCCGAAGCACTCTCCTTCGCCGCGGCCTGCGGGGTCGAGGCGGCGGGCTGGGCGGCCACCGTGCGGATGGCGTTCCCGTCGCTGGCGCCTTCGCCGCCCCGACCGGTGGGGTGTGCGACTGGCAGCGCGTGCGGCGGCGTCGACGGAGGCAGCTGCGGCGGTTGCGGCGGCTGCGGCCGCTGAGACGTTTGCATGCGTGCGCAAGGGATGCGCGCCGCTCAAACCTCGAACGGCACCGTCGGGATCCCGGTGAGGACGCTGCGCGGGTTCATCGACACCAGGCGAACCCCGCGGCGCGCGAGGTACGAGACGGCCGAGCGCCAGCTCCGCATGCCCATCGCCGAGCTCATGAGCGACTTCTCGAACTCGGCCTGCTCGGCGGGGCGCGGGACGCTGCCATAGAAGTGCGTCTGATCGGTGCGCAGGATCCCGTCGCCGTCGATGCCGAGGAGGTTGATGCGCGTGAAGCCCATCCAGACGGCGATCGAGAGCGCGGTCTTGGTGACGTTGTCTTGACCCGGGATTCCGCGCGTCAGATCGATGTCGTGATCGTAGCCGAAGGCATAGAGCTGGTTCGGGAAGACGACGTGGCGCTCGTGGTGAGTAAGAAGGCCGCGGGATTCCAGGAAGCGATGCCCGTCCGACCCCGTGAACATCCTCACGCGCGGGACGCGGGCCTCGATGTCCGCGATGAAGGACTCACCCCAGGTGCCGTTGCCGAACTTGGGGTCGACGATGACGTAGTACTTCGGATCGATCGCCTCCGCCTCGGGATGGTGGATGAAGCGATTGACGACGAAGGTGTGCTCGCCACGCAGGCGCTTGAGGTCCTGCTCGTTGAGGCTGGTGCCGTTGCCGAGGATCCAGCAGCGCTGGCCGCGATGGAGGTCGCGCAGGCTCGCGTTGCGGGCGAGCAGCGCCTTCGTGGCGGAAGGGAGCGTGCGCTCCTTGGCGCGCGAATACGCATTCCACGCGAGGACCAGCGCGTCGTCGACGACGAAGCGCGCGTCCAACGGATGGACGCGGAGGGCGCGGCGTGCGGTGTCCAGGAGCTTCATCGCGCCGCGAGCCTACTGGATCCAGCGGTCCTTCACAAAGCGAAACATACCCCGCGCGTCGGCCCGCGGTCAGGTTCCCAGCAGTGTGTCGAGTCGCGCGGCGACCTCGCGCGCGTAGCGCGGATAGAGGAAGTGGGCATCGAGTCGGGCGCGGCCCGCCACGCCGAGCTGGGTCGCGTGTGAAGGGTCCTCGGCAAGCGCGACGATCGCATCGGCAAGCGCGCGCCGGTCGTCGAAAGCGACGAGGAGACCCGTCACGCCGTCCTCCACGACCTCGGGCGTGGCCCCCGCGGCGGCCGCGATGACGGCCCTCCCGCGGGCCATCGCTTCGGCGAAGACGAGGCCGAACCCCTCGAGGCGCGAGGGCAGGACGAACGCGCGGCACGCCACGAAGAGCGCGTCGAGCGCGGCGTCCGACACGGCGCCGTGAAAGACGACGCGCCCCTCAACGGTGCCGGCGCGGGCCAGCGCCTCGAGGCGCGCGCGGTCGTCGCCGTCGCCGACGATCTCGAGCGTCGTGCCCTCGGGGAGGCGCGCGCGTGCCAGCGCGAAGGCCTCGATGGCGCGGTCGACGCCCTTGTCGCGGTCGCCGTAGGTGAGGCGCGAGACGACCAGGAAGCGCGGTGCCCCGGGGGGTGGTGGGCCGATCGAACGAAGGGGCTGGAGCGGATCGAGGCAGTTGCGTACGGGAACGATGCGCGCGTTGGGGATGCGGTGCACGCGCGCGACGACCTCGGCGGTATAACGGCTGACCGGCCAGATCTCCGCTGCCTGACGCAACGCGAGCTCGCGTAGCGGCGAGAGCTTCGCCCAGGCCTCGACCCCGTGCGCGACGACCGCATAGCGGCCTCTGCGCAGCGCGGTCGCGAGCCCGAGCGGCGCGAAGTTCGCGTGTCCGAAGATGACGAGCGCGCGCGGCGCCGCGACGGCCGCGCGGACGACATCCAGCGCAAACCGGCGTCGATCGCCGGCGTGTCCGCGATAGGCGACGTCCTCCGGGCAGACGCGGAGGTCGCGCTGGGCGCCCGTGTCGTGCAGCGCGATGACCGCGAGCTGCGCGCCATGGGCTCGCACCCATTCCGTGCATGCAAGTGCAAGCGTTTGCGAGATGCGTCCGATGCCGCTCGGGCGATCGAAGAGATCGGGCACGACCAGCGTGAGCGAGCGCTTCGCGCTCTTCGCGAACGACTTCGCCGCGGGCAAGCGCTTCGCGCTCTTCGCGAACGATTTCGCCGCGGGCAAGCGCTTCGCGCTCTTCGCGAACGACCTCAATTCGGGCGCCCCGCGGTCAGGAAGAGAAAGCTCCCGATGCGCGCCTGCCAGCGCTTGAGCGCCGCCTCGGGCACCAGCGGGAGCACGAAGCGCCGCAGCGCGTGCGGCAGCGGCAGCGCGTCGGCGTCCTGCCCCATCACCTCGCAGTGGACGTCCTCGAAGAAGGTGCGGAACAGATCCGCGAACTGGTCGCGCACATAGAAGCGCGCCGTGAACCCGTCCGAGCGCGTCCAGAGCGCCTCGTCGAAGCTCTTCTTGAGGAAGACCCCCGGCACCAGATAGTCGCGCAGAAAGCTGGCCCAGGCCGACGAGCCCTCGCGGTTGTAGACCATCACGCGTGCCTCGCCCGTGGGATCGCAGACGCGCGCGATCTCGCGGACGATGCGGCCGGTGCGCGCCGAGTGGTGGATGACCCCCCAGGACCAGACGAAGTCGAAGCTCGCCGCGTCGAACGGCAGGTGCTCGGCGTCGCCCTGGCGGATGTCGCAGCTGAGGCCCTTCAGCGCGAAGCGGCGCTGGGTCGCCTCGATCGAGGTCGGCGAGAGGTCGATGATCGACATCTTCGCGCCCGCACGCGCCATCAGCTCGGAGTGGAGCCCCATGCCGCAGCCGATCTCGAGCACGCGCTTACCGCGAAGGCGCTCGAACGGAATGAGACGATCGAAGGGGCCTACGTCAGTGGCGTAGAGGCGCGCCGCGTGCACGAAGCGCTGATCGATCTCGTCGTACCAGGGCGCCGAGAAGCGCGCGTGGCCCACGCGGTCGCGCCAGTCGTACGACATCGTGTGTTGCGTCCACCAGGCCTGGTTGCCTTCTTGGACGGTGTCGAGGTCCATCGCCTCGGATCGCTTGGACTCTTGAGACATCGGCTTTCCCTCGACTGGCGCTCGCCCCGGACCCTACCGCGCGCGCACCCCACCCGCCAGTCGACAATGTTGCCGCGCGCGCGCCGGGCGATCAGCGCGTGCGGCCGCTTGTGCGAACGCGCGTAACCTGCCTACGTGCCGCTGGGCGCCCCGGTGCTTGCGGCGGCGCGCCCGGCCTGGCTATGGACGTCCCCATGCGAAACCGCGTCATTCCGTTGGGCGTCCTCTGGGCTCTGGTCATGTCCACGGCGGCGGGGCGAGCGGACGCGCCGGTGCGCGGCGCTGCCGACATCGAAGCGGCACTTGCGGAAAGCGCAAAACGCGTCGCCGACCCTCGTGAGCTGACGGCGCGCGACGAGCTTCGCCTACATCTGGCCCGCCTTCGCCTGGGAATGGTCGAGGACTGCCGCGTACACCCGCACGTCCAAGGGTACCAGCCCTCGCTGCCCGGCTACACGTGCGAGGTTCTCCATGCGCCGACCGCGCCTGAGCTCGACGCGCGCGAGCTTGCGGGCGGGGCCGTTTCTGCATCCGACGAGCTCCGCTTTCTGGTCGGCATTTGCCTCCGGCCGCACACGCCCGGGTATGGGGGTCGACCGGGGGTGAGATTCGAGCTGCTCGACCGGAACTGCGCCATCGTCGCCGACGATCTGCCTCCGAACGCGTTCGTCGGCCTGGATGACGCGGAGACGACGGAGCTGACGGCGCTGCTTCGCGACGCGTCCGCCGCCTACGCGGGGAAGGCGACGCGCTTCGAGAACATCGGCTCCAGGTACTATGGGTCGGACGCAGTCGCCGACGTGGCCCGCTACACCAAGGAAGCGCGCACCCGCCGCGCAGCGTGGGATCGGGAGTTGCCGGCGGCGCGACCGCTATTCGAGCGCTTGGTGGCGTGGCGGACCCGGGCCACGGAGGCGAAGGGGTCGCTCCAGATGGACGCCGACGACCGTTCCTTCTGTCGCGACACGGTCGCTCGAACGATCGCCGACCGCATCGCCGAGTCGCAGGCGAAGTCGGTGTCGGACCTCGAACGCGCCGTCCGGGGCGACCTCGTACTCGGGTGGTCCCTCGAGGCGCGTGGGCGCTGCGCAGAAGCGGGCGCGTTCGCCGATGGTGACCTGGTCTCGCTCGCGGAGCAGGCGTTCGCGTCGCTCGCGCGGGTGGGTCGACGCGCGGTGACGAACGACCTGTCCCAGTTCGGTTTCAAGGTCGCGCCGTCGTCCGCCAAGTACGGCGTGGTGCGCCGCGTGAGCCCCTCCGACGCCGGGTTCCTGGTCTCGTTCGCGAGCGTCTCGGACGCGCGTGAGATCCTTGTCGGTTGTGTCGACACGGACAAGTTCGACCGCGTCGAGCGCAACGGGTCGACCTACAGCGTCAAGTACCAGCAGAGGTGCCGCGTGGGCGGTGTCGACACCACGGTCTATGGCACCGCCCCGGTGATCGTCGATGAGAGTATCGCGAAGGTGATCAAGCCCGGGATGGTCCTGGTCGTCCGTGACGAACTCGACTTCGGCGCGATCTCAAAAAACGGCAAAGCGACGGGGAAGAGCTTCGAGCCGGTCAAGACGCTGGTCGAATGGCTGCTGCCGCGCGGCACGCAGATCGATGTCTCGGGCAACGTCGCCGGCACGGTCGTGCCGCTCGTCGCGTGGGGGACGCCGCTCTCGCCGCGCAAGGTGCGCTGAGCGCGGGCTGCGTCGGCAGCGGTCGGGGTCACGTGATGCCGGCGTCCCAATCCGAGAGAGTGCGAGCGAGCCCGGCGTCGCGTCGAGTACGACCGACGAGGAGCCGCTATTGGCGAACGGTGACCAGGAGACGACGACGCCTTGCATGAGCCAGGGGTTGCCGGTGATGGCTTGGCGATATTCGATCCACACGTCGCGTCGGTCGTTCTGGATGCGCAACGCATACCGCGCGCCGGGTTGCTTGGTGGCGACGTCGACACGCACACCGGCTGGTTGCGAAGGCCGGCACAGGGTGGCATCGTCGGCGCGTGAACGACCCCGGCGCGCGCGCTCCCGATCTCGATCTCGCCTTCGACCCATTCGCGGGCAACCTCGCTTCGGGGTCTGATTCGGACCTCACGCGAGGTCTTCGCGATAGAGACATGGCGGCCCTTCTCCGCGAGAACGAGGTCGGGCGCTCGGCGTACATCACGACCCCGTTCGGTCAGCGGCTCATCACGTACGCCGACCTGACCGCGACCGGGCGCTACCTCGCGTTCGTCGAGCGTTGGATCCATCGCGTGCGCGCCTTCTACGCCAACACCCACACGGCTGTGTCGTCGACGGGCGCGCTCATGACGCGTCTCCGCGAGGACGCGCGCGCCGTCATCGCGCGCTCGGTCGGCGCGGGGCCCGAGGACGTCGTGCTCTTCTGCGGCTCGGGCGCGACCCACGCCGTCAACAAGCTCGTCGGCCTGCTCGGCCTGCGTATCCCCGAGCCGCTCGAGCGCGAGTTCGGGCTCCTGCGTCACATCCCGCTCGCCAAGCGCCCGGTGGTGTTCGTCGGACCCTATGAGCACCACTCGAACGAGCTGCCCTGGCGCGAGTCGATCGCCGACGTCGTCGAGGTTGGCCTTCGCCCCGACGGCCACATCGACCTCACAGACCTCGAGGCCAAGCTCGTGATGTACGCCGCGCGCCCGCTCCGCATCGGCGCGTTCTCGGCGGCCTCGAATGTCTCGGGGATCCTGTCGGACGTCCGCGCCCTCGCGCGGATCCTCCATCGCCACGGGGCGCTCGCGGTGTTCGACTATGCCGCGGCGGCGCCCTACGTGCCGATCGACATGCACCCGCCGGCCGACGCCGACGCCGACGGCGACGCCGATGCGGATGCGGGCGGCGCCCATATCGACGCGCTCTTTCTCTCGACCCACAAGTTCATGGCCGGCCCCCAGGCCTCGGGGGTCCTCGTCGCCCACCGCGACCTCTTCCGCACGCGCCGCCCCGAGCGTCCGGGCGGCGGCACCGTCGACTACGTCTCGGCTGGCGGACGCCGCGTCGACTACACCGCCCGCCTCGAAGACCGCGAAGAGGGCGGTACGCCGGCGATCATGGGCGATCTGCGCGCGGGCGCCGCGTTCCTCGTGAAGGAGCTGGTCGGGGCCGCCAACATTTGCGCGCACGAGCAAGCGATTGCGGCCGAGGCCCTGGCGCGTCTCGCTCGCCACCCGCGGATCCGCCTGCTCGGTTCGCTCGACCAGCCGCGCCTCGCGATCATCTCGTTCAACGTCGAGGGGCTCCATCACGACTTCGTGTCGGCGCTGCTCGACCAGCTCTTCGGGATCCAGAACCGCGCCGGCTGCGCGTGCGCGGGGCCCTACGGGCATCGCCTGTTGGGAATCGACGACGCCACGTCGGAGCGCTTCCGCGCCCTCATCGCGCGCGGCGTCATCGGGATGAAGCCCGGCTGGGTGCGGCTGTCGCTTCCTTATTATGGGGCGCCGGAGGACATCGCGTTCATCTTGGACGCGGTGCTTTTTGTCGCCGACCACGGCGACGCGTTCCTGCCCGCGTACTGCCTGTCGTGGCAGGACGGGGTGTGGCGGCACCTCGCGCATCCGGCGGAGACCCCGCCGCCGATCGTGCTCGATGCGGCGTCGCTTTTGGCCGAGGCGCGCGCGATGACACTGCCGCGGACGGACCAGGCGGGCGAGGCGACGGACCCGCGGACGAGCGCCGAGCTGGCGGCCGAGCGCCAGGGGTATCTGGCGGCGGCGCGGGAGCTCGCGGCGGCGCTCGAGGCACGCTGGCGGGACGCGCCTCCGGCGTGGAATCCGCCGATGGGGGACGCCGAGGTCGATCGGCTCGCGTGGTTTCGGTACGTGCATACGACCCGACTCCAGTGACTGGAGTCCCAGCTCCAGTGACTGGAGTCCCAGCTCCAGCCTGGGATCGCCGCCACCGCGGTGATTGCTCCGGCGGGACACGTTGAGGTAGGTTCACCGACCCGACCCTCTTGCGCGTCCTCGCCGTCTTCCCCTCGGAGCATCGTCATGAACCCAGGCTGGACCCCGGGCCGTGCCCGCGACGTCTTTGCGGCTTGCCTCTTCGCGCTCGCGCCCGCCTGTGGGGACGACGACGCCAACCGCATCAACGACGTGTCGGACAGGCCCGACGGCGCCGCCGAGATCGACGCGCCCGACGACCTCCCCGATGCGCCCGACGACGTCCCCGACGCGCCCGACGATCTACCCGACGATCTAGCCGACGCGCCCGACGTGCCCGACGTGCCCGAGATCCCGAACCGCGCACCGACGCTGAGCGCCCCCGCCGACGCGACGATCGTCTTCGGTCATCTGTACGAGGGCACCGCCCTCGGTGCCGATCCCGACCTGCCGAACGACCAGCTTACGTTCGCGGTGACCGACGCACCGACGAGCCTCTCGCTCGACCGCGGCACCGGCCACATCGTCTGGGCGCCGCGCGAGGCTGACCTCGGCGCGCACACGACCGCGCTCGTGGTCACCGACCAAGGCGGCCTCACGGCCAGCGCCTCGTTCACGATCACCGTCGTCGCGCCGGGCGCTCCGCCCACGCTGAGTCCGATCCCCGATCAGCGCGTCATGCTCGGCGAAACGCTCGCGCTGCCCATCAGCGCCACCGATCCCGACCTGCCCGACGATGCGCTGACGATCGCGCTCACGCTCTCGCCCGCGACCTCGCGCCTCACGGACGGCAGCTTCGTGTGGACGCCGCAGGTCGCCGAGCTGGGCGAGCACGACGTGGTCGTCCAGGTCACCGACCGCGATGGCCACAGCGCCGATGAGCACTTCATCGTGCGGGTCATCCCCGTCAACGGCCCGCCGGTCGCGAACGACGATCTCTTCGTGACCCCGCGCGGCGTGACGACCACGCTCACGCCACTCGGCAACGACGTCGACCCCGACGGCGACGCGCTGATGGCAACCGTCATCACCCAACCGCGGTACGGTACGCTCACCGACAACGGCGACGGCACATTCGGCTATCGTCCGGGCGCGCCCGCGGCTGCGCCCTTCGAGCCCGCCACCGCCTATCGCTTCATCCGCAGACCCGATAGCCAACGTCGCTGCTTCGTCCACGGTCGCTTCGTCGTCGGGGACGTCGACGCCGACGGGCAGGCCGACATCATCGGGCGCTGTCAGTTCGAGAGCGGCTTCGGCAATCTCAACTGGCTCGTCATGTTCCATGCGAACCCCGGCACGACCGAGCTCGAGCTCGTCTGGGCGACCCACACCTGGGGCAACGGCGACCCGGGCGGCATCGACGACGACCTCGACTACGGCGCCTCGCAGCCCGCGCTCGCCGACCTCGACCAGGACGGCACGCTCGAGATCGTCATGCCGAGCGTCTCGGTCGGCCACAACGTCATCTTCGACCACCTCGGCCAGGTCGAGTCGGGACCGATGGCCGACGATCCCACCCTCGACCGCCGCGACGACTCGGGCTACCGCACGGTCGCCGATCTCGACGGCGACGGCTATCCCGAGATCCTCGCCATCGAGCCGATCGGGGTGAATCCCGTCGTCAGCCCACACCTCATCGCGTGGGATCGCCATAACGTTCGGCTCTGGGCGACGCCGCTCAGCGCCGGCACCGTCGACCGGGACGAGTCGGTGCCGGTCGTCGTCGCCGACCTCGACCTCGACGGCAGGCCGGAGATCCTCGTCGATCGTCACATCGTCAACGCCGACGGAACGGTCCGCTGGTTCACCCCGGCCGTCAGCGAGTCTCAGACGCGCACGTTCGTCGCCGCCGCCACCCTGGACGACGACGCCTTCGGCGAGATCGTGATCGTCAACTCCCAGCGCGGCGTCGAGGTGCGCAACCACGACGGCAGCTGCCTGTGGCGGGCGCGCCCGACGGCGCTGAACACCGACTGCGTGCACCGCGCCGCGCCCAACGTCGGCTGGCCGGACGGGTTCGTCATCGCGGACATCGACGGCGATGGCACGGTCGAGATCGTCGTCGCGGGACGCAACAGCAACGACGTCCTGGCGCTGCGTCGCGACGGCACGGTCGCCTGGCATGTCGATACCCCGACGGTCGGCGGGCTCCCGCTCCGCGTGCATGACATGGCCGCCTTCGACTTCGACGGCGACGGCGTGATGGAGATCGTCCTCGCCGGCGGCAACGCGCAAACCGGCGCGGCGGCGGGCGGCATCCTCTTCCTCGATGGTCGCGACGGCACAACGCGCGCCGAGCTGGTGGGCGGCGTCGAGACGGGCCATCCGTACTACGACTCGAACCTCGTCATCGCCGACATCGACGGGGATCGCGCGGCCGACCTCTTCGTCGCGCACGAGGCCGGCGTCAGCCTTATGGGCAACCCGACCGGAATATGGGTCTATACGAGCGCCCAGACCCCCTGGAGCCCGACGCGCCCGGTGTGGAACCAGTGGGCCTACGCGATCACGAACGCGACGCTCGCCGGCCACGTGCCCGCGCAGCCCGAGGTGAACTGGCTCACGCCGGGCATGAACAACTTCCGCGTGAACCTGCCGCTTGCCGAGGAGGAAGGCGCCTCGGACCGCTTCACCTACCGCGCGCACGACGCGAACTTCGAGTCGAACACCGCGACGGTGGTGCTCGACATCCGCCGCCCGAACGCGCCGCCGGCGTTTCTCGGCACGCCGCCGACGGTGGTCGGCGTCGGCGAGATGTATCACGCGCCGATCCATACCGCCGATCCCGATCGCGGCGACGTCGTCACGGTCGCGCTCGCGGTCGGCCCCGAAGGCATGACCCTCGGCAGCGACAACGCGTTGGTCTGGCCGACCATCGCGGAAGACCTCGGCGAGCATCAGGTGGTCGTGACCGCGACCGATCTCGAAGGCGGCTATGACCTCCTGGAGTTCACACTCCGCGTCGTCGCGCCCGAGCCCGTGCCCGATGTGATCGGCCTGCAACAGGCCGCAGCGACGACGGCGCTCACGACCGCCGCCTTCGTCGTCGGGCGCGTCCTGCGCGCGGATCACCCGACGGTGCCAGACGGCGCGGTGATGGAGCAGACGCCGGCCGCGGGCTCGCTCGCGGTGCCAGGCTCGGCGATCGCACTCGTCGTGTCGCGCGGTCCCGGGCCCGCCGACCGCAACGCGGACGCGGACGGCTTCACCCCGAATCAGGGCGACTGCGACGACGCCAACGCCGCGGCCTTCCCCGGCGCGCCCGACGCCGAGGCCGACGGCATCGATCAGGACTGCGACGGCATCGACGGCAGCCGCCCGATCGCTCAAATAATGATAGAGCCCGACGCGCTCGGCCTGCTGGTCGGCGAACGCAAGCAGCTGAAAGCATGGGGATCTTTGCCGACGGCTCCGCGCAGGAGATCACCGGCGCGGTCACCTGGTCGGTCAGCGGCAACGCGGCCACCGTCTCGGACGACGGCGCGGTCACTGCGAGCGCGGCCGGCAGCGCGACCGTCACCGCGACCCGTGCCGCGGTCGACGCGTCGATACCTGTCACCGTCACCGCCAAGATCGCAGGCGACGCCACCCCGCCGGCCGCGGTGATCACCTCGCCGGGCGAAGGCGAGAGCGTCTTCGGCGTGGTCGCGATCACCGGCACCGCGAGCGACGACAACCTCGTGCGCTACGACCTCCAGCTCGCGCCCGCGAACACGAACGACTGGCAACTGATCGCCTCGGGCACGGACCCGGTCCAAGGCGGCACGCTCGGCGAGCTCGACGGCACGACCCTCGTCAACGGCGCTTATTTCCTACGTCTGACGGTGCTCGATGCCGCCGGTCTGCGCAGCACTCACGAGATCACCGTGGTCATCGATGGCCAGCAAAAGCTCGGCCTCTTCACGCTCGCATTCAACGACCTGACGCTTCCGACCGGCACGCTGCCGATCGCGATCACCCGAACCTACGAGAGCCGCGACAAGGCGCCCGGCGACTTCGGTGTCGGCTGGGACCTCGAGCTCACGCGCGTCAAGGTGAAGTGCGCGACCCCGACGCTCGGCGAAGGCTGGTTCTCGGCCAAGGGCGGGCTCGCGTTCGCACTCCTGCCCGAGCGCGCGCACACATGCACGATCGAGCTGCCCGGCGGGGAGGTCGAGACCTTCGACTTCGCGCCGACCCCGGCGCAATCGATCCTGATCCCGTTCACGTTCGTGACCGCGGCGTTCATCGCGCGCCCCGGCACGACCGGCACGCTCGCGTCCGTCGACAACAAGTTCCTGATGATCACCGATCCGCAGCCGGGCCCGGTCGCGCTGCTCGACGACACCACGTTCGCAACGTACGCGCCGAGCCGCTTCCGCTATGCGACCGCCGACGACCGCGTCTTCCTCATCGGGCCCGCGGGGCTCGAGTCGGTCACCGACCGCAACGGCAATACGCTCACCTTCACCGCGGACGGCATCACGCACGCGGGCAACGCGAGCGTCGGCTTCGAGCGCGACACCTACGGACGCATCACCGCACTCACCGATCCGCTCGGCCAGACCCAGCGCTACGCGTACAGCGCCAGCGGCGACCTCGTCGCCCACACCGACGCGCTCGGCAACGTCACGCGCTTTTTCTACGACACGCGCCACGGTCTCCTGCGCATCGAGGATCCGCTCGGCCGCCCGGTCGTGCGCAGCGAGTTCGACCAGCGCGGACGCCTCGTCGCGACGACCGACGCCGCGGGCCAACGCACGCGCCACGCCTACGACGACGAAGTGCGCACGATGACCACGACCTATCCCGACGGCACGACGCGCGTCTTCCGCTACGACGCGCGCGGCAACGTGATCGGCGTCGACGGCCGCGTGACGATCGGCGGCGTGGCGACCGACACCGCGGTGGTCTACGCCTACGACGCGTCCGGCAACCCGACGCTCGCGGTCGACGCCGACGGCGTACGCACCGAGTCGGACTTCAGCGACGGCAACCTGCTCGTCGAAGTGATCGACCCCGACCGGCTGGCGATCACGCGCACGAACACGTTCGACGACGGCCAGCTCGTGCGCTCGGTCGATCCGATCGGGCGCGTCGCCACCTACACGTACGACGCGCGCGGCAACGTCATCGGCCTCGTGAGCGCGGGCGGGCGCTCGGCGAGCTTCGCGTATGGCGGGAGCGGCCAGGTGACGCGCGCGCAGATCGGCGACACCGTGACGCGGCAAACCTACGACGCTCGCGGCAACGTCAGCGTGATCGAGACCGTCGACGCGGCCGGGGTGGTACTCGAGCGCACCGAGCTCGACTACGACGCGAGCGCGCACCTCGTCGCCGAGCGCCGCCTGCCGCTCGACGGCGGTGCCCCGCGCACGACCACCTGGGTCTACGACGCGAACGGCCAGGTCACGGCCGCGACCGACGCCGCGGGCGCGACGACGCACTTCGAGTACGACGCGGCGGGGCAGCGCACCGCGATCGTCGACCCACTCGGGGCGCGCACGGAGTTCGTCTACGACGCACGGGGCCTCTTGAGTGAGCAGCGCCATCCCGACGGCGGCGTCGAGACCTTCGCGCACGACTTCGCGGGCCGGCTCGTATCCGCGACCGATGCGTCGGGCGTCATCACCGCGACCGAGTACGACGAGCTCGGGCGCAAGGTCGCGACGCGCAGGAACGGCGTCGTGATCGAGCGCCTGACGCTGACCCCCGGCGGGCGCATCGCGGCGGCGACCGACGCCGCGGGGCACCGCACCGACTACGAACACGACGCGGCCGGGCGGGTCGTGCGCGTCATCTTACCCGAGGTGAAGGACGGCGTGAGCGGCGCCATGGTGCGCCCCGAGCTCGCCTACGAGCTCGATCTCGCCGGCAGGCGCACCGTGTTGACCGACGCAAACGGCGCGCGCACCCGCACGACGTACGACGCGGCCGGGTTCCCCGCCCAGACGATCCATCCCGACGACAGCGTGCGCGCGACCGCCTACGACGCCGCCGGGCGGCTCGTCGCCGAGACCGACGAGGACGGACACACGAAGCGCTTTGCGTACGATGGTGCCGGGCGGCTCATCTCGGTGATCGAGCCCGGCGAGCCGGGCGAAACGGCCGAAACGGCGGCCGAGACACGCTTCGTCTATGACGCCTTCGGCGAGCTGCGCGCGCGCATCGACGCGCTCGGGCGCACCACCTCGTTCGCGTATGACGCCGACGGGCGCCCGACGCGCCGCGTGATCCCCGGCGGGCGTGTGCAGGTCCTCGCCTATGATGCTGCCGGCCGCGTCGTCAGCAGCACCGGCTTCGACGGGCGCACGGTCACATTCGAGCACGACGCGATGGGCCGCGTCACGCGCCGCGTCGCCGGCGCGCTGAGCGAGTCGGTGACCTGGTCGGCGGGCGGCTTGCCGCTGACCACGACCGACGGGCGCGGCACGACCGAGATGACCTATGACGCAGACGGCCGGCTCGCGACGATCGTCGACCCGCATGGCGCCGAGGTCGAGTATCGCTACCTCGACGGCGGGCGCCTCGAGGAGGTCGCGGTCGACGGGGTCGCGACGAAATACACCTACGACGCGCTCGACCGCCTGGCGAGCGTCACGCGCGGGACTGACGTCGTGCGCTACGACTACGACCGCGCCGGGCACCCCATACGCGTCACCTTGCCGAGCGGCGTCACGCAGACGACGACGTTCGACACGCGCGGCCGCCCGTTGAAAGTCGAGGTCCAAAACGGCGCCGACACGCTCGCGCGCTATGTCGCGACGTGGTCCGCGCGCGGCCAGCGCACGCGCCTCGAAGCACTCGACGGTGCGGTCGAGACGTACGACTACGACGCGCCCGGCCGACTCGTCGCGGTGACGCGCACGGGCACGAACCCCTTCGCGCACAGCTATGCGTACGATCCCGTTGGCAACCGCGTGCGCGAGGTGCGTGACGGCGCGACGACCGATTCCGCCTTCGGTTCGGGCGACGAGCTCCTCAGCGCCACGACCGGCGGGGTCACGCGGACGTTCACGTACGACACGCGCGGCAATCGCCTCGGCATGAGCGGCGGCGGTACCACCGTGACCTATGCCTGGGACGCATTCGATCGGCTCGCATCGGTCAGCACCGGCGGCACGACGACCTCGTTCGCGTACGACGTCGAAGGGCGCCGCGTCGAGCGCGCAAGCGGGGGTACCGTGACCCGCTTCGTGCACGATCGGCGGAGCCCGACCGGCTATGATCAGGTGCTCGAAGAGCGGGGCGCCGACGGCGACGTCGCCGCCGCCTACACCTGGGGCACGCGCCTCCTCGCGAGCGAACAGGGCGGCGACAAAGCCTGGCCGGTCCACGACGGCCACGGCAATACGCGCCAACTGCTCGATGAGAGCGGCGCCGTGAGCGACCGCTACGACTACCTGCCCTTTGGCGAGACGCTCGCGCACGCAGGTGCGAGCGAGCATCCGTACCTCTTCGCGGGCGAGCGCTTCGAGCCCGGCGCCGGCGCCTACGACCTGCGGGCGCGCAGCTACGACCCCGCGACGGGCACGTTCCTCTCGCGCGATGCGCATGCCGGGGAACCAACGCGCCCGATGAGCTTCAACCCGTACCAGTACGCGGACGCCGATCCGATCAACAAGCTGGACCCGAGCGGCCTCTTCTCGGTGATGGAGATCAACATCTCGAGCGCCCTCCAGAATGGGCTCAACACGCTCAAGAGCATGGTGCGATCGGTCGTCGCCAAATGTAAGAGTCAGCAGGTCGCCCAGGCGATCGGTCACCTGATCCTCATCCCGGACGCGATCATGTTCTTCGTGAACGTGTTCTCCACGGGCGGGATCAAGTTCGGCCAGGAGCTGCACCTGCCCGACGGCGCGAAGCTCATCCTCGGCGTGACCCCGTTCTACAAGGACAACTTCCCCGGCCTGAATGTCGACATGGAGCTCGAGTGGGCGCCGCTCCGCGGCCAGGCCGTCTCGAAACAGTCGATGGCGCTCGAGATCCACAAGGGCGCCGCGAAGGTCGCCGGGCAGGCCACGATCCAGAAGCCGCTCGCCCCGTGCGGCATCCAAATTGGGTCCATCGGCCTGGCGCTCAAGGGTGACTCGGCCGAGCGCAAAGTGACCCTCAAGCTGATCTGGGAGTTCTTCCGTCTCGACAAAGAGCGCGATCAGGGCGGCTCGTTCGACAACATCATGGGCGCGGGCTTCCCCACGATTTGGGAGTTTCCCTGAGCCCCTGTTCGGGCGACTCCAGCGACTGCACGCCGACTCCAGTGACTGGACGTCGCGTTTGCATTCGCGCGCAAAGATCCCGGTGGCGTCGCCGGCCCGGTCTGCGCCCGCGGTAGCGCGTGCAGTCGGGCAAGTCGAGCAATGCGCCGCGGTGGGGCAGCGTCGTCGGCGCGCCGCCCCGCGTGTACCCGCATCCTGCGCCGCCGCTGCGTGTGCCCATCGCGAACGCCGCGCGATGGCCGCGCAAGGTGGCCGCAAATTGCTAGGCCGCCAATCCACCGCGGGACCGCACGGTGTCACGGCCGCGTTCGCGTAGCCGCGCGCCGGCCCCGCGAATCGCGATCTCGGCGCAGCTCCGTTTCATGGGCGACGCGGCGCGTCAATCTCCCGCGCGAAGACGTTGACGGTCGACTCCAGTCACTGGAGTCCCAGCTCCAGTCACTGGAGTCGGGTCGGTCCCGTCCGCGACCGCCGGCGAGCGAGGGCGGCGAGGACGGCGAGCGCCACGAGCGGTAGCGCAGGGCCTGCGTCGGGGTCGCCGCCGCTCGCGTCGCAGCCGCAGCCCGAGCCGCCGTGGTGATGGGTCGCGTCGGGCGTACTCGCGTCGGGTTGGGGGTCGGCGGTGCCTGTTTCGACGCTCGCCTCGGCCTCTGGCTACGACGCGGTTGCGGCGAGCGCGACCGCGAGGGTCGGGGTGACGGCGCTGGACGACGTCAGCGTCAGGGTCGCGGCCTTGGGGCCGGGCGCAGTGGGGGTGAAGAGGATTTCGACTTGGCAGCTGCCGCCGAGCTCGATGGTGATGCCGCTGCAGCCGTCGTCGGTCACCGTGAAGTCGCTCGCGTCGCTGCCGCCGAGAGTGACGGCGCTGATGGTCGTCGGGGTGGCCGCGGTGTTTTGGACATGCAGCGCGCGCCGTGCGGCGCTCCCGACGCGAATCGCGGCGAAGTCGAGCGCGGCCGGACTCACCGCGAGGTCGCCGACCGGGAAGGTCGTGAAGGTCCAGCGGTAGGCGGCCGCGAGGTGGTTGCCGCTGTTGTCGGCGAGCGGGGTCGCGAGCTCGGCCTCGTAGGTCTCGCCGGGTGCGAGGGGCTCCAGCGGGAAGAGGACGATGCTCTGGTCGAGCCCGTTCCAGCGGATTTCGCTCGGGACGGGCGTCGTGCCGCGGAGGAGCCGCACGCTGGTGGGCGTGACGGTCGTCGGGTCGAGGGGCTTGCTCATGTAGGCGATGATGGTCGGCGCGTAGGTCCCTCCCGGGAGGTCGGTGGCCGTATCGGCGCGGACCGCACTCTGGGCGGCCGGCGCGACGGCGACGACGGTCGGCGCGGTCGTATTGGCGGGGGTCGCGTCGACGCGGATCGTGACCGTCGCCGGGGCGCTCGTGAGCGCGTCGCGCGTGACGACGAACGTGAACTGGTCGAGGCCGTCGAAGCTCGGCGCCGGCGTGTAGGTGAGGGCGGGCGCGGTGCCGCCGAGGGTGCCGTTGGCGGGTCCGGAGAGGACGGTGAAGGTCGTCGCGGGGCCGGTCCCGTCGTTGCCCGTGAGCGTGATGGCGAGCGGGGTCCGCTGCGCGGTCGCGAGTTTTTGGTCGTCGGCGCGCAGGGCGCGGACGATCGAGACGACCGGGTTGGTCGGGGTCTGGGACGGGACGCTCGGGAAGACGACCCAGGCGCGATTGACGATCTCGGTGTCGAGCTGGGTCTCGGCCTTGACCTTGATCGTGAAGTCGAACGAGCCGGTCGCGCCCGGGGCGAGGTCGCCGGCGCGGAAGGTCACGCGCCGTGATCGGGGCAGGAAATGGGCGCCCGCGGGCAGCGTGAGGGTCGTCTCGTCGAGCTCGGGCGGGAGCTCGTCGATCACGTAGACCCCGTAGGCGGTGCCGAGTCCGACGTTCTCGTAGTGGATGGTGTAGGCAAGGGTGTCGCCGGCGATCGCGACGCGCGGGCCGACCTTGTCGTTGGGGTCGCCGGCGGTGAGCGCGGGGATCTGGGTGCAGGCGGCGTCGGGCGGCTCGCACTTGCCGGGGTTGCATTCCTGGCAGTCGAGGCCGCGGCAGCTGGTGTGGTCGACGGGGCCCCAGATCCCCCACGAGTTGCACTCGGTGTAGGTCCATTCGTAGGTGCGCACCCAGCCGGCCGGGTTGAGCCAGCCGCTGATCTTGTCGCAGGACCAGCGCTTGTCACCGGGCGTGCAGACGTGGCACGTGGTCGGCGTGGGATTGCCGGCGCGCTGCTCTTCGTCGCAGGCGATGCAGTCGCGCGCGCAGGCGGCCACGTCGACCGTGCTCGAGCCGAGCGGGATGTAGTTGGCGCCGAAGCACTTTTCGCAGGAGGCCTGGTCGGAGCTGCCGGCGCAGTCGGCGCAGTCGGCGCTTCCGCCGATGATGTTCCAGAACTTGAAGATGTCGCCGAGCAGATCGCCGGGGATCTTCTCGAGGAGACAGCTCCGGAGGCACTCCTGTTGGGTGATGCTGTGGACCTGAGCCCAGGCGCCGAAGCCGATGCAGTCGCCGGTCGCCGCCTCGCAGGTGAAGCCGCCCGTGGCATCGACGAGCGAGAAGCGCCCGGGCTCGAGGCGGTAGCCGATGGCGCCGTCGCTGGTGACGTCGATGACCGCGGCCTCGCGCGAATCGGGGCGGACGAGCCAGAGGAGATCGACCGCGCTGGCGTCGCTGTACGCGACGTGACGGCCGACGCCGGTCGGCGCGTAGCCCTCGCTCTGGGCGTGAGCGAAGAGCTCGGCTGCCGCGGGGTGATCGGCCAGGAACGTGTCGACGTCGTCGGCGCCGAAGATGTCGTCAGCGAGGACCTCGCGCGGGAGGTAGTCGAGGTAGGGCTGTACGTCGATCGGCGAACCACCCGGGGTCGCCCAGCCGAGCCAGGCCTGGAAGCCGAACGGGATATGGACGGGCACGCCCCATTGCGTGCGCAGGCGCAGGCTGACGGAGCCGCCGGTCTGGGGCGGCAGGTCGCCGAGGCGCCAGAAGACCCGATGCCCGAGGCGGTAGTAGGTGCCGCCCTTGCTCGACGAGATGTAGTCGAGCGCCATCGGCAGATCGAAGACGAGGACGCTGCCCGCGCGGGTGGCCATGTCGGTATTGACATAGCGCACGACGAAGTCCTGCATGGCGCCGACCTCGAGGTTCGCAGGGGCTTCGATGGTGACGCGGTCGACGCTCTGGGCGGTGGCGACGGCGCTGTTGTTGCCGGTCGCCGGGTCCGCCGTGGTGCTGGCGATGCTGGCGGAGAGTCCGAGCGCGCCGGCGCGCGCGCCGACGACCTGGAGCGTCACGGTGGCGGAGGCGTCGGGGGCCAAAGCGCCGAGCGCGCACGTCACGGCGTCGGGCGCAGGCTGGCAGGTGCCGACGCTCGTGGTGGCGTCGAGGAGGATTTCGCCGACGCGCGTGGGGACCCGGACGAGCGCGGCGGGAGCGGCGTCCGGCCCCTTGTTCGTGGCGGTGAAGGTGAAGGTGAGGACGGTCTCGCTGGCGTCGAAGGTGGCGGGGGTGACGCCGGCCGTGAGCGCGAGATCGGCGCGCGGCCCGCTGTCGCCGCGAAGGACCACAAAGTCGTCGTTGTTCGTGGCGCTGCTGCCGGTGAGGGCGTCGAGCGTGCCGTCGCCGTCGAGGTCGGCGAGGTCGAAGGAGCTCGCGTCGCCGTGACCGACCGCGAAGAGGAGCGGGGCCGTGAAGTTGCCGTCGCCGAGGCCGGTGAGGACCGACACGCCGTGGTTGGTGGCGCTCGCGAGGTCGAGCTCGCCATCGCCGTCGAGGTCGATGATCCGGAGGTCGCGCACGCCGCCGCCGGTGTCGAAGACGGTCGGCGCCGCGAAGCCGCCCTGGCCGTCGCCGCGGAGGACCCAGACGCCGCCCCAGGCGCCGCCGCCCACCAGATCGAGGTGGCCGTCGTGGTCGAGATCGGCGGCGCGCATGTCGGTGAACTCGGTGTAGGGCGGAAGGTCGACGGCGAAGTCGACCTCGGGCTGGAAGGTGCCGTCGCCGTGCCCGGTGGCGGCATCGCGGTTGCCTTTGAAGAAGAGGTAGCGGCTCGAATAGGTGTAGCCGGTGGCGGCGTGGGTCACGAGGTCGAGCGCGCCGTCGGCGTCGAAGTCGCCCAGGACGAAGCCCGAGGCGGGGTAGAAGGCGAGGGTGCCGGTCGCGGGCTTGCCGGGGAGGCGCGTGAAGGCGTGGGTGGCGGGGCCGTCGTTGAGAAAGATCTCGAACTCGCCATGCGACGGGGCGCCGCCGGCGATGGCGAAGAAGACGAGGTCGAGATCGGCGTCGCCGTCGAGGTCGGCGATCTGGAGGTTCTGGCCGGCGCCCCAGGGGGTCGGGTAGACGGCGACGCGGTCGTTCGCGAAGGCGCCGCTGTCGTCGGCATAGGCGATGAGGTAGCGCGGGCCGGGCCCGCCCTGGACGCCGCCGGTGCCGATCCAGACGAGATCGGGCTTGGAGTTGCCGTCGAGGTCGGCGGCGCGCAGCGTGTTGTAGAACTCGCCGGGTCCGGAGACGGTGCCGAGTGCGAGGGTCGGCGGGGCTGGAAACGTGCCGTCGCCGGCGCCGGCCATCACGTCGAAGGTGCCGCTGAAGGCGAGGAGATCGGTGTGGGCGTCGTTGGTGAACTCGCCGAGGAGGAGCCCGCGCGTGCCGACGGGCCAGCCGACGCGGGCGAAGTAGCTGCGTGGCGCCCGGAAGGTTCCGGGGGCGGCGGGGTCGCCGGAAAGCAGCGCCAGGCCGCCCATGCGGCCGCCGTAGATGTCGGACGAGGCCGTCAGGATATCGAGCGCGCCGTCGCCGTTGAAGTCGGCGATCGCGGCGGCGTTGACGGCGTTGCCGTCGGGCGCGCCGGCGGGCGTGGTCGGTCCGGGCGAGGCGACGTAGTGCGCGAGCGAGACGCCGCTCGGGCTGCCGCGGACGACGGCGACGAGGTTGGCGCGGGCGCCGAAGACGGCGTCGGGGAGGTGATCGCCGTCGAGATCGGGCGCGGTGTTTTCGATGTAGTAACGGGCGGGAAAGGCCTCGGTCGGCAGGAAGTCGGCGTCGGCGGGAGGCGCGAAGGCGCCGCCGCCGGTGCCGCGCATGAGGGCGATGGCGTGGGTGCGCGGTCCGCCTGCGACGCCGATGAGAACGTCGGTGTGGGTGTCGCCATCGAAGTCGCCGAGGGCAAGCGCGGTGACCTGCCCGCGCGCGTCGTGCGCGGTCGGGGCGAGGAAGGTGCCGTCGCCCGTGCCGGCGAGGACGCCGACCGATTGCGCATCGTAGCTGCCGACGAGGAGGTCGGGGATCTGGTCGCCGGTGACGTCGGCGACGGCCAAGGTCTGGGGGTTGACGTCGACCGGATCGAAGCCGGTCGCGGTCGCGGGGTGAAAGGTGCCGTCGCCGTTGCCGAGGAGGACACTGACCGAGTTGTCCTGCGGATTGACGGTGACCAGGTCGACGAAGGCGTCGCCGTCGAGACGTCCCACTTGCATCCCGGTGCAACGATGCCGGACCGGGCTCGGGCGGGGCCGCGCGAAGGTGCCGTCGCCGCGTCCTTGGAAGAAGAGGACCTGGCGCAGGGTGGGGAAGGCGACCGCGACGTCCATCACGCCGTCGCCGTCGAAGTCGCGGGCGATCATGCCGGCGCCGCCGGTGTTGCTACCGGTGAACTGGCTCACGGGCGCTTGGAAAGCGCCTCCGCCGTCGTTCAGGAGGACGCCGAGGTAGTTGCGATCCTGGTTGTTGTAGGTCACGGCGATATCGGGGCGCGTATCGCCATCGAAGTCGGCGACCGCGACGCCGCCGAGGCCGTCCCCGCCCGAGAGGAGGGGCACCGGAAGTGCGCGCGGCTCGACGAACGAGACCTGATCGGCGTGGGCCGTGGCGGTGGCGGTGAGGAGCGCGATGGCCAACATGGGTGTGTATCGCGAGCTCGTGGTCACGCTCCCTCCAGCTTTGCAGGCACGTCGCGCAGCGCACGTTCGAACGGGAAACGGGCGCGCGCGGCAGGTTGTCTCGCTATGGTGTCGACGGCGCGATCTTGGATCACGCCGCGGCCGACGGCAACTGCCCGGCTCCGCGCGAGATCGCGCAAAAGGCAACCGAGCGGCGTGCGGTGTCACGCGAGTTCGAGATCAAGGTGATTCGGGGCAAGGAGGAGGCCGCTGGCCTGGCCCCCCCGATCACCGCAGCGTGGCGAGGGTTACCGTGCCCGCGGGCAGCGATTGCGCTGCACCGCTGAAGTTGAGGAGCATGAGGCTCGCCGTGTCGGCGGATTCGCCATGACAGAGGACCTGCACGCCGCTGGGCGCAGTCGAAAGCGCGGCGTAGCACGGCGCCCCCGCGGCGAGGCCCGAGCCGGGAAACACCAGCGACGCCGACACGGCCGCGGCGTGCCCTACCGTGGGCGGCGCCCAGGTCGCGCTCCACACCTCGGGGTGCGGGGCCGTCGTCGCGAGCTGCGTGTTCGCGACGCCGATGGGTGCCAGCACCGGGACGAAGGTGAGCTTGTCGGTCGTGTCGCTGGGGACCAGGGCGCGCACGCCGAACTTCACGACCCCGGACGTCGGGAGCGTCACGAGGTTGTCCGACCAGCACCATGTGTCCTTCGGGCAGTTCCAGCTCTCGGTGCTGGACCAGCCCGGTGGGCTGACCCACCAATCGGCGTTCGACGTGGTCGCGCCCGACATCGCCCACCCACCCCAGTAGACGGTCTTGCCTTGGAGCTCCGGGTGGTCGGCCAGGTCGAGCGCGAACCCGAAGATGTCGGACGTGCCGCCGACGGTGCCGCGCAGTTGGTGCGTCTGCGCGCCGCGGTAGCGAAGGTGGCTCGGCGTGAGCGTGTCGCTGCCGCTCTGAGCGACGAGCCGGGTCCAGGCGCTGACCGGGAGGGGGGCGTAGTTGTGGACGGTCGCGCGGTCGTCGCGCCACGTGGCGCCGCCGCGTCCGCCGGATACGAGGCGCGCGAGATTCGTCACGTCGATGTCGCGGGCGAAGCGGTTGTTGCGCAGCGTGACGAGTTGGGACGATGCGGTGGCGACGCCGCCCAGGGCGATGTTGAAGGGGGCGCTGACGAGGACCTGGTCCGCGTAACCCGGTGCGTCGGCGGAGCTGACGTTGCCCTCGATGATGACGTCGCGTCCGGCGATGAGCTTGACGAAGGCGAGTTGGCGGGTGGGGTTGACGGTGTTGTTGCGGATGCTGACGCCGGTCGCGGGGAAGGCGGCGGACATGAGGTCGGGGGTGCCCGAGCCGTTGACGATGATGTCGGCGCGCACGGTCTCGGTGTAGCCCGCGGTGAACGTGGTGCCGACGTTCGCGTTCTGTTCGAAGTAGTTGCCGTCGATCGTGACGTTGGTGCCATTCTGGATGTGGATGCCGGCGGCGTGGTTCTGTTCGAGCGCGGTGCCGGCGATGCGCACCCCGTAAGAGCCGGCGACGACGATGCCGATGCCGTCGTTGGCGAAGATGGCCGTGTTGATGACGTTGTTCTGGTTGTTCTGGTTCGTGAGCGCGAGACCGCCGCCAGCGTTGTAAGACGCCTCGCACTCGAGCCAGTCGTTCGTCCAGCCAAAGGTCGTGCTCCAGGCGAAGCGCGTCGTGCCCATGACGCGGACGCGAAAGAACGCCGTGTGGGAGAGGGTCGTGGAGAAGAAGGCGTACTCGGCGAGGCTGCTGCCGTGAACACCCAAGTCACGGATATCCCATCGGTTTTGCTCGTGATCGTCCTCCCACTGGAAGACGGCCCGCATCGCCGTGGTCGCGCGGACGGTCGTGGCCCACATGCCGGCGCCGGCGATCATGACGCCGATGTCGGGCGTGAGCACGACGGGCTGGCCGACGAGGCAGACACCGGGTGGAATGCGGATGGCGCCGCCGGTCGTGCTTCCGTCGAGCGCGTCGAGGGCCGTCTGCAGGAGGACCCAGTCGAGCTCGTCGGCGAGCGACGTGGCGACGGGGTAGTCGCTCTGTGCCGCGGCGAGGTCCTCGTAGAAGGTCGCAAGGCGGGTGCTCTGGCCGTCGCACACCGCCGCGCGTTGGGTTTCGGTCTTGGCGAGGCCGACGATGCTGTCGCTGCCGACGGCGCCCGGTGGCCCGGGATCGCCCTTGTCGCCCTTTAGCCCCGGGTCGCCCTCGTCGCCCTTTAGCCCCGGGTCGCCCTCGTCGCCTTGCAGCCCCTGCAGCCCCTGATCACCCTTGTCGCCCCGCGGCCCCTGCAGCCCCTGATCACCCGTGTCTCCGCGGTCGCCCTTGTCTCCGCGGTCGCCCTTATCGCCCTTATCGCCCTTATCGCCCTTATCGCCCTTATCGCCCTTATCGCCCTTATCGCCCTTATCGCCCTTATCGCCGGGGCCGCCTTGAATCCCAGGGATGCCCTGGTTGCCGGGCCCACCCTGCTCGCCTTTGTCGCCTTGAAGGCCCTTGTCGCCCTGGACGCCCGGGTCGCCTTTGGGTCCGACCGGTCCCTCGGGACCGGCTGCGCTCCGCTCGCACCCGACCGACAGGGCTGCGGAAACGAGCAGTATCAGTTGCCCTCTGCGCATGACGGGTGCCTCCGGTGATGACCATTCCCTAGGCGGCGCAGCATCCGCGCACCTCAGCCCCCGCGTCAACGGGGCCGAATGGCCCGTCACGTGCCGCGCCACCCGCTTGCGGTGCGCCGTGGCCGGCCGCGGCCGGTTGACGCCTGAGGCGCCGTCCCCTTACCATTCTAGCGTTAGCCGAAATGTGTCACGGAGCCTGCGGTGTGGGCTTCGAAGCTTCCAATTGCCGCGCGTGGGGACGGCCTGCACGCGCCGCGCGGCATCTAGCCAGGGCGGGCGATGGGTCTGTGTCCGATCTGTGAGGCCATTGGGCCGACCGGCCAGGCATGCGCGTCCGCGCCATGCACGCGGCTCGGCGTCCACATGGTCCCCGATGCCGAGGCGCGGCGGCACAAGGCGCTGCCGGTGGCGCAGGTCGAGCCGCTCGTCGGGACGTTCGTGGGCGAGTTCCTGGTCCTGCGCAAGCTCGGGCGCGGAGGCTTCGGGCGCGTCCTGCTCGGGCTCCAGCGCCCGCTCTACGAGCTTCATGCGGCGATCAAGCTGCTGGACGTCGAGGCGCTCCGGCCGGCGGACCGGAGTACGCTCATCCAGAAGTTCGAGTACGAGGCGCGCACGCTGGCGCGCCTCCGCCATCCGAATATCGTCGGCCTCCTGCAATATGGCACGACGTCGGGGCAGCCGTTCCTGGCGATGGAGTTCGTGCCCGGCTCGCGCACGCTCGGCACCGAGGTGCGCACGCGCGCCGTCCAACGCGCCGGCTTCGACATCGCCACCGTCTGCCGCGTCGTCGACCAGATCCTGCGTGCCCTCGAGATCGCGCACAACCAAGGGATCATCCATCGCGACATCAAGCCCGACAACATCATGCTCGAAGAGGTCGACGGCGACCGCTTCCACGTGAAGCTCGTCGACTTCGGGCTCGCCAAGTCCTTCGTCGAGCGCCAAGAGACCAGCCACATCGCTGGCACTCTCTCGTATATGCCACCCGAGCAACTCACGGCGCGCAACCTCGGGCCGTGGTCTGACCTCTATGCCGTGGGCGTCATCACCTTCGAGCTCGTCACGGGACGTCGCCTCTTCCCCGAGCCGCAGGAAGCGCTGCTCGCCCACAAGCACGATCCCAACGACGACCCCATCGGGCGCCGCAAGGACGTCGAGCTTCCGGCGTCGCTGGTCGCGTTCTTTCGTCGCGCCATCGCCCATGCGCCCGATGATCGCTTCCGCTCGGCCGCCGAGTTTCGCGTCGCGCTCGCCACGATCGCGCAGTCCGCCGAGTCGTCGTTCGACCGGGCGCGCGACTTCAGTGACCTCATTCCCAGCAATGAAATCTCGCACGTCAAGCGCGAGCTCGAGCGCTTGGAGAGCGAGCGGCGACTCTTGCAGATCGAGCGCGAGAAAGTCCAGCACGACCGCGTGCTGCTGTCGGCCGCGCTCGGCAGTCTCTCGCCCCCGCCGTTGCCCGTGGCGCACGAGGTCGACGCGAAGATGCCGTCTTGGTTCGTCGGCGACGCGGACCCGGTGCGGCGGCGCGCGCGCTGGCCGCTCGCGCTCGGCGCTCTGGTCGTACTCGGCGCCGCCATTCCCGTAGCGGTCCAGCTCAGCAAGAGCAGCGCCGGGCCCCCGCGTGAGGGGCTGCGGGCGACGCTCGACCTGGCCGCGGACGGGGCCGCGCCCGGTGTCGCGGCGAGCGAGCGGGACGGCGAAAATGGTGCCGAGAGTGACAGCGTAAGTGACGCCGAGAGTGACAGTGAAAGTGACAGCGAGAATGACGTTGCTCACGACGCCGACGACGTCGGGACGGGCGACACGGGCGACGCGAGCGACGCCGAGGATCCCACCGGACCCATGATCGGCGACGTCAGCGGCGCGACCGCGCGGCCCGTGGAAGGGCCTGTGACGCGCCGCGTGACCGCCCCGCGCGAGCGTCCCGACGTCAGCGGCGGGATGGACGCGACCGGCGTCCGCGGTGCGGCCGATGCCGGCGTGCGCCTCGCGCCTGACGTCCGTGCGCCCTTGCCAACGTCCGAGCCGCTCATCATCGAGCTCCCCCACTGAATCGCGAGGTGTGATGTTCGCTCCCACTGCCAGCCTCCGGCGCCTCGTCCTCGCGCTGATCCTCTCGGGTGCGTACCTGCTCGCCGCGGCGCCGCCCGCGCGGGCCGCCGCGCCCTCACCGCTCGAGGAGCTGCAGGCGATGCTCGCGAACGAGGCCCTGTCGAGCTATCGCCAGAAGGCCTATGACCAGACCATCGTGACGTGCGAGCGCGCGCTGACGCGCCTCGATGTGCTGGGCGATGCGAGTCCCGACGCGATGCAGCTCCGGGCCCGCTTCGTCCTGCTCGCCGCGGGGTCGCACGACTTCTTGCGTCACAGCCAGCAGGCCGTGGCCCTCTACGAGACGTATTTGCGGATTTCCGAAGGCGTGGCCGCCGAGGACGCCAATCGCGCGAACGCCCGCGCGCGCCTCGCCGCCCTGCGCGCGTTCCTCATCTTGCGCGTGACGCCGGTCGACGCCAAGGTCACGATCGACGGACGCATCACGCCGGTCCCTGCCGACGGCAGGGTCCTCGTCACGCCCGGCCATCACCTGGTCCACGTCCAGCTCCTCGGCTACAACTCCGTCGATCGTGCCGTCGAGCTCGCCGGCGGCGCCGAGGTCGAGATCGCGGTCGCCCTCTTGCCGCTCGAGGTGCCGACGGTCGCGCCCTCGGCACGCGCGATCGGCGCCTGGGTTGCGGCCGGGGTCGGCGTTGCGGGCGCCGTCACCGGCATCGTCGGCGTGGTCATGGCGGCCGGCAAGCGCGCGCGCATCGAAGACGCCGCCGATGCCGACGGTGTCATCGCCGAAGAGACCATGACGCGGCGCGAGGCGCTCGCGCTGGAGTCGGACGCCAACACCCTCTCGACGGTGGGCCTCGCGGGCTTCATCGTCGCGGGGGTCGGCGCCGTGACGGCCACGACGCTGTTGCTACTGCCCGATCCGACGAGCCCCACGGTGCGCGCGGATGCCGGCGTGACCGGGTTCCGGGTCGCGCCCGTCGAGCGTGGCGCGATGCTCGGATGGGGGACACGGTTTTGAACGCGTACGACGAAGGGTCCTGGCGTGCCGGCGGAATGCGGGTCGTCGCGTTGGCGTGTCTGCTCGTGGGCGTCGGCGTCGGCGCGGGCGTGGGTTGCAGCGAGGATGTGGTCGCAGGCTTCGAGTTCGCGTGCGCTTCGAGCGCGAGCTGCGGTCCCGGCTATGTGTGCAATACGTTCAAACACCGCTGTGTCCCGGCTTCGCAGTTCGCCGAGGTCACGACCTCGGGTGACACCGAGGTCTTCGACACCCAGGTGGACACAGGCGTCGGCGACGGCGAGCCGGGCGACTCGCAGATGCCCGACGCCGAAGCGACCGCCGGCCCGGAAGCCACCACGACGAGCCCCGACAGCACGCCGAGCGAGGTCAGCGAGACCGAGGTCTCCCCGCCCTGTGTCCTCGCGGGCGGTCCGGGCTGCCGATGTCAGCGCGACGTCGACTGCGCTGCACGCGCCTGTATCGAGGACATCGACGGACCTGTCTGCGCGACGCCCTGCGAGACCAGCTGCCCCGATGGGCGCGAGTGCCACCATCCCGTCGCGGGCGTGGTCACGGGCTTTTGCGTCGCGCCCCATGCGAAGCTATGCCGACCCTGTCGCACGCACGAGGAATGCGACAACCCCGAGGCCGAGCAGGACGGTGGTTGCGTCGAGTCGGAGCAGCCTGGGCTCGGCGGATTCTGCGCGACGTCGTGCCTCACGCGCGCATGCCCGGCCGGTTTCCGCTGCGTGCCGAAGGTGATCGGGGCCGATCCGGGCTGCGTGCCCGACGAGGGTGCCACGTGCGAGTGCCGCGACGCCTGGGCCTTCCTGGGTTACGCGACGGGCTGCGCCGAGGGCGATTGCAGCGGAACGCGCCGCTGCACGACAAGCGGCCTCGGCGCGTGCGAAGACCTGTGCGACGACGGCCTGAGCTGCACCGCCGACAGCTGCGGCGGCACCGGGTGCTCGCATGGGATCACGTCCGGCACCTGCCTCATCGACCAACTCGGGGTCGCGAGCTGCTTCGAGGTCGGCGCCGTGAATCCAGGCGATCCGTGCCAGGTGTGCGACGCGAGTCGCCGCACGACCTGGACCCAGCGGGCGGTCGGTTCGCAATGCGGTCATGCGGGCGGCCCAGGCGTATGTGACGCGGGGGGCCTGTGCGTCGGCTGTAACGTCGATAACGACTGCCCCAGCGGCCACTGCGACCAGGGGACGAAGACGTGCAGCACGTGGCCCTTCGGGGCCGACGGCGACCTCGACATCGCCGCGGGCGTCACGTTCACGATCGCCATTGGCACGCACAAGGACTACGGCAACGTGACGATCCACGAGGGTGGCGTCCTGCGAATCGAGGGCGGGTCCGCCGCGTGGACGGTCCTCGGCGTGAGCGGCAACCTGGTCCTCGAAGGCGCGATCGACGGCTCCGCCGCGCTCGCGTCGACCCCGACGGGCCAGTCGACGATCAAGGCGCCGGGGCCCGACGGCGCGGCGAGCGGCGAGATGCTCAGCTGGCTTCCGGTCCAGGCGCGCGGTGGCACCGGCGGCGGCGCGAGCGGCATGGGCGGCACGCAGCTCGCGGGCAATGGTGCGGGCGGCGCCGGCGGTCAAGAGGTGACCGGCGCGTCGTGCGGCACCTTCACCCCCGGTGGCGCGGGCGGC
>SXIE01000372.1 GCA_005772945.1 Pseudomonadota bacterium | reverse complement strand
CGCGCGCGGCGTTGCCCCTGCCGGAGTGATCCGGCCGGCCCGATCCCAGCGGCGGCCCACTCTTGGCGCTCACGGCAGGCAGGTCGCCGTGCCGAAGACGTTCGCGTCCTGGGTCTCAGGGTTCGCGTTCTGGAGCGCGCGCGCATCATTGTCGCCGGCGCAGACCACGAGCCCGTTCGTCAACGTCACACAGACATTGTCGTCGCCGCCGGACACCATCGCGCCCTGCGTGACGCCGAGTGCGACGACCGGTGTTGCGTTGTCGACGTTGCTGCCGCCGTTGCCGAGCTGTCCCGCGGCGTCCGATCCCCAGCAACACACGACGCCATTGCTGAACGCGCGGACCACGCAGCTCGAGCGGCCCCCGGTGGTGATCGCGATGGCGTCGTTGAAGAGGTTGGCGGGGCTCGACGATCCGACATACGGCACGCCATAGACGGGCGCCGTGTAGCCCAGCTGCTTCGCCCCGTTGTCACCCCAGCACACGGCGCGCCCGTCCGGCACGACGCCGCAGCTGTGGCGCCCACCGGCCGATATTTGGGTGACCGCGATCGCCGTGGCGACGGCAGGCGCGCCTGCCGAAGGGGTCACGTTGATCCGCACCTCGGTCGGCGTGTCGATGATCGCGTTCGCGCTCTGTGGGTCGGCCTGTTTGGTGCCGTTCGAACCCCAGCACCACGGCGCGCCATGCGTGTCGATGGCGCATTGGTGGCCCTTGCCGACCGCCAACGCGCGGATCCGGCCGCCGCCGAACCCGGTCACCTGCGCGGGCGCGAGGACCTGCAGCTGGCCGCTCCCGGGGATGAGACGCCCGTCGGCGCTCGTCCCGCCGTTGCGACCCCAGCACCAGACGCTCCCCTCTGCGGTCAGCGCGCAGGTCGCGGCCTCGCCGAGCTGCAGCGCCTTGACATGGACGAGATCCGGCACCAACGCGGGCGTCGTCCGCGCACTCACATCGCCGAGGCCGAGCTGCCCGTCGGCGTTCCGCCCCCAGCACCACACCCGCCCGCCACCATCGACCGCGCACGAATGGCCCGCGCCGGTCTCGATGTTCTTGATGGGCCCCGGGCCCGCCCCGACGGCCACCGGCAGCGCATACGTCGGCGTCGCGGGCAGCGGATCGCTCGTCCCGAGCTGGCCGTCCTCGTCGCGCCCCCAGCAGCGCGCCGTGCCGTCCGTCGCGAGCGCGCAGCCGTGCTCGTGATCGAGGCTCACATCGATCGCGCCAGCCACGACGGGCGCCATCACCGCGGTTGTCGGGGTCGCCGTGGTCTGGTCGGTGCCGCCATTTCCGAGGCGGTTTCCCGTGTCGAGCCCCCAGCAGCGCACCGTCCCGTCGGCCAGGCGCGCGCATGTGAAGCCGTCTCCGCCGCCGATCTGGACGATGTTCTGAAGCGGGCTTCCCGGGTCGCCGTTGGTGGTCACGACGACCGGCGTGGCCCGCCCGCCCGCCTGCGCCGCGCCCGCGCCGCACTCCGCCGCCGTGTCGCTGCCCCAGCACTTCGCCGTTCCATCGGCCAACACGGCGCAGGTATGAAGGCGACCGGTCCCGAGTAGCATGGCGTTGTCGACTCCACTGACGGTGACCGGCGCGGTCGACGCCGTCGGGCTCGTGCCGTCTCCGAGCTCGCCGGAGGCATTCCGGCCCCAGCACGCGACCGTCCCGTCGCCGTGGAGGCCGCACGCGTGCTCCTGGCCCGCGACGATCTGCGTCATGTCGGTGGCCAGCGTCGGCACCGCGTACGTGCGCGCGACGATGCCGCTTCCGCCCAGGCCCAGCTGGCCGCTGCCGTTGTAGCCCCAGCACCACACCGCGCCGTCGGTGCGCAGCGCGCAGGCGAAGTCGTCGCCCACGGCGATCTGCACGACGCGATCGAGTGGCGTCGTCGCCTCCGCGTCCGTCACGACCTTGACCGCCTTCTTCTGCGCGTCGCCGCTGGCCGAGCCGTTGCCACCCTGGCCGTTCCCGTCGCGCCCCCAGCAGCGCACGGTGCCGTCGTTCAAGAGTCCGCACGTGTGCCCGAGTCCCACGTCGATCTGCTTCCAGGCGCAGAACGAAGCCCCGTCCGGGCCGCACGTTCCCGCGGTGATCACCACCCCCACCGCGACGCTCGGCGAGCTGACAAACGAGTCGTTGCCGAGCTGGCCGTGCAAGTTCTGTCCCCAGCAATAAGCAACCCCGCTGCGGTTCAGCGCGCAGCTGTGGTCGCTGCTCAGGCTGTACTGCGCCGGATGAACGATGACCGGGACCGTACCGCTGCCCCACTTGACGGGCGGGTTGTTCACCGCCGCGTTGCTGGCGATGCGCACGACGGTCGCCTGATCGCCGACGTACAGATCGGCCGCGCCGTTGAGGCCCAGCGTCTTGGCCGACACGACGTTCGAGCGCGTCCCACTCAGGTTGCCCGCCTCGTCGAGCGCGCGCAGCGCGAAGTAGTAGCGCCGGTTCGCGCTCAGCCCGCCGATCGTGCCGAGGTCGAGCTGATTGCCCGTCGTGGTGGTCGCGTACTGCGGATCGCCGAGATCGACGAAGTCGCAGTCGGCCGCCTCGCAGGCCTCCGAGCGGCAGAGGACATAGCGCAGGTCGGACGTCGCGGTGCGGTTGTCGGGCGCCGCGGGCGCGGTCCAGGTCGGCTTCATCGCGGACATCGTGACCGTGGTGACCGCGGGCGCGACCGCGGTGGGCGGCGGCGGCGGCGTGATGTCGTAGTCGTAGAGGACGGGGCTCGAGCAGGCGGACGCATTGCCCGCGGGGTCGGTCGCCATCGCCGAGAAGCTCGCTTGGACGTCCGCGGTTCCGACGTCGACCGCCTCGGCGAAGGTGCCGTCCGCGCCGAGCGTGACCGTCGTCGGCTGGCCCGTGCACGCGGCGCCGGTCCAGATCGTGACCGTGCCCGCGCTCTCGCCGGGGACGTTGCCGGCGACCAACGGCGCATGGACCGAGTTGGAGCGTCGCAGCGGGCTCGTGGTGAAGACCGGGATCGCCGGCGCGATCCCGTCGTGGGTGTAGAACATCGCGGCCGAGCAGTCCGAGACGTTGTCGGCGTGATCGCTCGCGCGCGCCGAGAATGCGCTCGTGGTGTCGGTCGCCACGGTGATCGCGGGCGCCGTCCAATGCACGTCGGGCTCCAGCACCTCGGCGACGGCCGCCCCGGCGCAGGTCACGTTCGGGTACACGCGCACCCACCGGAGCCCCGGCTCGGCCACCTCGCCGGTGACCTCGGGCGTCGTGTCGTTCCCGGCCGGAGGGCTTGCGGGGCCGGTGAGAACCGGGGCCAGCGGCGGGATGGCGTCGTGGACGTAGACGAGCGCGTCGCTGCAGGCGGAGCGATTGCCGACGGCATCGATCGCCAGCGCGTAGAACTCGGTCTGCGAGAAGGGCGTCCCGACCTCCACGTCGAACGCCATCACGCCGTCCGCATCCGCGTTGGCGCTCGCGAGCGCCTCGCCGCCGCAGTCCGAACGGACGAAGAGCTCGACGGCCGCCCCCGCGTCGGTCTGACCCACGAGTCGCGGCGTGGCGTCACGGCTCGGCGACGCCGGCTCCGATCCGGTCCAGCTCGGCCTCGCCGGCGCCAGCGTGTCATTCGTGTAGGTGATCGGCGCCGAGCAGGCGCTCACGTTCCCGACCGCATCGGTCGCGGTCGCGCGGAGGTCGCTCGTGGCGTTCTCGGCGACGCGGACCGTGACGCGGATGCTGCCGTCGCCCGTCGCGGACCCCGTGCCGATGACCGACCCGCTACACGTCGTGCCCGCGAAGAACCGGACGATCGCGTCGGGCTCCCCGATCCCGAGGACGTCGGGCTCCGCCGTGTTGCCGAGCGCGATGGGCGCGGTCGCCGTGAGCGTGGGCGCGTCGGGTGCGGCCGTGTCGTGGACGTAGGCGACCAACGCGCCGCAGGGCGACCGGTTGCCGGCCTCGTCCGTGGCGACCGCGTGGAAGGCGGTCGCGGCGTTGGTCGCCGCCTGAGCGGTCAGCGCGAACGCCCCGGCCGCGTCCCCGGCGACCGTGCCGATCGGGCTCACGCAGGCGGCCTCGTTGTAGATCGTCACGGTCGCGCCCGCCTCGGTGGTGCCGCGCAGCTCCGGCATCGTGCTGTCGTTGTTGGGGGAGGGGGGGCTCGCGGACACGAACGTCGGCGCCGCCGGCGCGCGGTCGTCGTGCACGTACGTGAAGCCCTGCGGGCCGCACGGCGAGACGTTCTGCGCGGCGTCGACCGAGTCGACGTAGAACACCGTCGCCGCGTTGGGCGTGACGCCCACGAGCACTGTAAACGTCGCGTTCGGGGTCGATGTGGTCGAGGCGACCGGCGCATCCGCGCAGTCGGCGAATCGGTGAATGCGCACCGTCGCACCGGCCTCGGCAGTGCCCGCGAGCGTCGGCGCCGTGGACGTGCGGCTCGGCGAGGGGGGATCGGCGCTCACGATGGCGGGCACCAGCGGCTCGCTGCCATCGTGCGTGTACGTCAGGTGCGTCGTCGTGCAAGGCGAACGATTGCCGGCCAGATCCGTCGCGGTCGCGTAGAGCGTGCTGGTCGCCTCGGCTGCGACCGTGACCACGACCTCGAAGATCCCATCGCCGTCCGCGAAGGCATGACCCAGCGGCACCTCGCCCGCGCACTGGGGGTCGCCGTAGACAGCGATGGCGGCGTCGGGCTCGCTGAGGCCCGTCACCACGGGCGTCACGGTCGACGCCGGCGACGCGGGCCGCGTCAGTTCGAGCGTGGGCGCGATCGGCGCGCGATCGTCGTGGAGGTAGCTCGCCGACGACGACGAGCAGGGCGATACGTTCGCGGCCGCGTCCGTCGCGGTCGTCCAGAGGGTCGTGCGGGTGTTCGTGGCGACCGCAATCGGGATGGCGAAGGTCCCCGTCGTCGCGATGCCGGCCGCGTTCGCCGCCACCGTACACGCCGCGTCGCGGTAGAGCGTCACCACGGCGCCGACCTCGGCCGTGCCGACGACCTCGGGGCTCGCGTCGCGTCCTGGCGAGCGCGGCGTCGTGCCCGCGACGCTCGGTCGGTCCGGCGCGAGGTCGTCGTGCACGTAGGGCAGCGGAGGGTCGGCGCAGGCGGACGCGCGCCCGGCGCGATCGACCGCCTGACCATGGAAGTAGGTCGTGGCGTTCGGCGCCACGGTCGCGTCCACTCGCCAGGCGCCCGTGTCATCGGCGCGCGTCTCGCCGACGCGAAAACCGCTGCAGCCATCGCCGAGGAAGAGGCTCACGCGCGCGAAGGGCTCGGCCTGGCCGAAGACGGTTGGTTGCGTCGCGTTGCCGGGCGACCCCGGGGACGTCCCCGCGAGGACGGGGTCGGCCGGATCCAGATCATCGTGGATATAGGTGAGCCCGTCTGCCGCACACGCCGACACGTTGCCGGCCGCGTCGGTCAGCGTCCCGAAGAACGTCGTGACGGCGTTGGGCAGGACCGTCACTGGCACCGTGAAGATGCCGGCCTCGTCGACCATCACCGCGTCCGCATCGTCGAGCAGCGCCGCGCCGCTACAGTCGGCGGTCGTGAAGAGGCGCAGCGTCGCGCCCGCCTCGGCATGGCCGACCAGAACCGGGGTCGTGCTCGACGCCGACGGGGACTCGGGGATGGTTACGTCGAAGACCGGGGCCTCGGGCGGGATCGTGTCGTGGACGTAGCCAAGGCCCAGCGAGCACGCCGAGGCGTTCCCGGCCGCGTCGAACGCGCCGGCGTAGAGGGTCCGCGTCTGGTTCGCCTCGACCGCCGCCCGCACCGCGAAGGTCCCGTCGGCGCTCGCAACCGCCGTCAGCCCCGTCGGCGCGGCGCAGGCCGGATCCGCGTAGAGGACGATCTGCGCGCCCGGCTCCGCCTCGCCAGCGAGCGTGAACTCGGTCGTCGTCGCGGGCGACGCGGGCTCGGTGCGACGAAGCGCGGGCGCTGGCGGCGCGGTCGAGTCCTCGCGGTAGTCGAAGCCCACCGCCGTGCAGTCCGAGTCGAGCCCCGAGCGCGGGTCGAAGGCGCGCGCCCGCAGCACACTCGCCGTGTCATCCCCGACCAAGATGGGCATGCGGAAGATTCCCTGGGCGTCGACCGCGCCGGACGCGACCGCGGGGGGGGGCGCACGCGCCTTGGTAGAGCGTGACGGTCACGTGCATCGCCGCCGTGCCGACGACCACGGGCGTGCTGTCGTTGGCGGGCGAGGCGGGGATCGTTGCGGTGATCAGCGGGGCATCGGGCCGGTCGCACGCGTCGCCGGTGCCATCCAGATCGGCGTCGTCCTGATCCGGGTTGCCGACGAGGAGGCAGTTGTCCGAGGCGTCGTCGCGCTCGTCGCCGTCGTCGTCCGGGTCCACGCAGTCGGCGAGCGCGTCGCCGTCGGCGTTCGGAAAGGCAGGGTCGGTCATCCCGTCGCAGTCGTTGTCGAGGCCGTCGCAGCCCTCCGGCGCCGGCTCCGGCGCGTCGCAGGCGCCAAGCCCGCCGGCCGCGCATCCGCGTTCCCCGGCGCAGGCGCCGCGCCTGCAATCGGTCGACGCCTGCTCGGCGATCGCTTCCGCGCTACAGGTGCAGGGCGTTCCGGCGCGCGGGACGCACTGCTTGGCGAGGTTGCCGGTGTCGGCGTCCGGCATGTCTTTGCACTCGAAATCCTCCGGGCACGCCGGGCCGCTCGCGCTGCAGGCCACGCCGCAGAACGCGCCGATCGCCGGCGCGAACCGGACACAGCGGTTCTCGCTCGCCGTGAAGTCCCCCGCGCATTCCTCGCTGGTGCGGCACGGGCGGCAGAGCTGGGCGCCGAGGTCGACGCACACGAACGTCGCCTCTGCCCCAGGCCCAGGCGGCGTGACGAGGCGGCACGCGAGCCCTTCGGGGCAGCCCTCCTCGCAGGGCGTCGCACACACCCGGGGACCCCCGCGCGCGGCGAGGCAGAGGCCGCTCGCGCACGCTTCGTGAGTGTCACAGGCGCATTGCGCGGCGCGCGGCGCGTGGCCGCACGGGTCGGCCGCGTCGACGACGTCCGTCGTCTCGGTCGCCTCCGCGCCGTCCGACGTCGCGAGGGTCTCCTCGCCGCCCACGTCGTCGTCGCCATCCCGGCTCTCGGGCGCGTCGCCCAGCGCGTCGACGACGCGCCCGCCCGCGACGTCGCTGCAGGCGGCGCCGCCCAGGGTCCCGACCAGACCCAGCATCCACGCGTATCGTGGTGTCACACCTGCGCTCCAATGACGGGGCCCGAGGGCTCGGAGATCCTCAGGGTACGTCGAGTGACGAAACGGCTCAACCGCTGTAGCCTGAAGGGCATCATGGACGGCGCTTCAATCGTGCGAAGGCCATGCGTGGGGTCCGCCTCGGGCCCCGTGGCGAGGCGGCCTGTGATTTCGTCGGTCGCGCGGGCAGTCCGGATCTGGCGAGTCCTCGCGCTTGCCGGCGCGGCGGTCACGTGCGGTCACGCGCCCGGCTGCTCCGAGGACGTGACGAGCCGCTTCGAGTTCGCGTGTACCAGCAGCGTCGCGTGCGGGCCCGGCTTCACGTGCGATCCCGCCGCGCGTCGCTGTCGTGCGCTAGCCGCGACGCCGTCCGACGTGGTTGGCGACGGGGCCGTGGCCGACCTCGAGACGGCCCCCGCGGAGATCGGGGCCGAAGCGGGCGAGACCGGCGCCGAAGCGTCCGACCCCGACAGCGGCCCCGACAGCGACCCCGGCCCGGCCGCCTGCCCCGGAGGGGTCCGGATCGGCGACTACGTGATCGGCGGCCCCGAGGCGGCCAGCGCGTTGACCGGCTGCACGGCCATCACGGGCGCACTCACCGTCACGGCGCCGGGCATGACGACGTTGGCGTTGCCGACCCTCGAGACGGTGGGGGGCTCGGTCGATGTGCGTGCGAACTCCGATCTGGTGAGCCTCTCCATGGGCGCCCTGCGCTCGGTCGGGGGGCGCGTGTCGATCGCCTCGAACCCAGCGCTCGCGCGGATCGATGGCCTCGAGGGGCTTCACGACGTCGGGGGCCTGCAGGTCGGGACCAACCCGGTCCTCTCGCGCATCGATCTCGCGGCGCTGACCGAGGTTCGCGGCGACCTGGAGATCGCCAACAACGCCGTCCTGACCTACATCGCCTGCGCCGCGCTGGGCAGCGTCCAGGGCGATCTCCACGTCGACACGAACGCCGCGCTCCCCGATCTCGCCGGCTTCTTCGCGCTCACGACGGTCGAGGGTGGGCTCTACGTCCAGTCCAACGCGGCGCTGGCGAACCTCGACGGTCTGGCCTCGCTCGCGTCCGCCCAACGCCTTCACCTCTACGCCAACCCGGCCCTCACGAGCATCCTGGGCCTCGGCCGATTCGCGCACCTGACGGGTCCATTCACCGTGCTGCAGAATCGCGCCCTCCCGACCTGCCAGGCCGAAGCCCTGCTCCGACGCCTGCTGGACGCGGGCTATCTGGGCACCGGCGGCGACGCGATCGAAGGAAACGACGACGCGGGAACGTGCCCGTGAGGGCGCCCCTCGCGGGCTAACCAGGTCAGCCAGGTTAGCCCAGGAACGACGCGAGCGCGGCGTTCACGACCTCCGGTCGGTCTTGCTGCACGAAGTGCGCGCCGTCCGGAATGTGGGTCACCTGCAGGTTCGGGATCCCGCGCGCGAAGTCCTCGACGAGCTCGACGCCGAGGTGCGGATCGCGATCGCCCCAGACGACGAGCGTCGGGGCCTGCACGGTCCCGAGGCGCGCCAAGGGCTGGTGGAGGGCCGCGCGGTAGTAGTTGATCATGGCGGTCGGGGCGCCTGGTTGGCCGAGGGCGCCGCGGTAGCGTGCGACGACGTCGTCGCTCCACGCGTCCGGATTCTGACTACTGCCGCGGAGGGCGCGCGCGACGAAGTCGGGTCGGCTCAGCGTGCGCTCCGGCAAGAGCGGCAGCTGGAAGTAGAGCATGTACCACGAGCGTCGGAGCTGCCGCAGGTTGCCCCGAAAGGCGCGCAGCAGGATGGCCGGATGCACGGTGTTCATGAGCACGAGCTTGCGCACGCGCGCCGGATGCCGCTCGGCGAAGACCCAGCCGCACGCGCCGCCCCAGTCGTGGCCGACGACATCGGCGCGGCCGCCGGCCTCGGCGTCCACCAACCCCGCCAGATCGGCGACGAGCTTGTCCATCGTATAGGCGCGGACGCCCTTGGGCTTTTCGGACAGGTTGTGGCCACGCAGATCGGGCGCGATGACGCGGAAGCCTCGCGCCGCGAGGAAGGGGATCTGGTAGCGCCACGAGAACCAGAACTCGGGGAAGCCGTGCAGCAGCAGGACCGGCCGTCCGTCGCGCGGGCCGGCGGTCGCGACGTTGAGGCGCACGTCGCCGACATGGACGAGGCGCTCCTCGATCATGAGTTCGCTTGCGGTGGCGTTCATAGGCGGCGCTTGTATCGCTTTGGAGTCGGGGCCGCCAGGTGGAATTCTCCCGCGACGCGCGCGTCGAGCGCGCCGGCGATGAATTCCGCCGGTCGTGTCAGGAGTCGCTCGGGCGCTTGAGCCGAGAACGCGGCAGGACGATGTGCGCCTCGTCAGCGCGCAGCGTGATGCGCGCGCGAGGAAAGCCAGCGCCCACGAGGAGCCCGCGCAGGTGGGCGATCGTGGCCTTGTCTTCGCGGACCTGACGCCGCACGCCCTCGGCGCGCCCGAGTTTCAGCGCCCGTGCCTTCTTGGCCGCGCGGGCCGCCGCGTCGATCTGATTGACCGTCGCCGCGAGGATCGTCACGCCGGGCGCGATCTCGGCGTTCGTGCGCACGAGCTCGCCCGGGTCGAGCTTGCCACCGCGCGCGTTGCAGAGGCGAATCAGGGCGGTCGAGCGCTCGAGGCCGATGGCGGCCGCGTCACCGCGCGCGTACGTTCGGACCACGCGCAGCATCTTGAGGGCCTGGCGGATCTGGACGCCGAGCTCGGCCTCGACGTACGCCTCGAACGTCTCGTAGGCGAGCGCCCGAAAGAGCGCCTGCTCCCGCACGCGGCGGAGCTTGTCGCCGACGTCCCAGAAGGTCTGCGCCAGGGTGCGCAGGTCGTCCTTGATGGCGTCGGTGAGCTGAATGGCTTCGGATCGGGTGCCGCGAGCGTCTTGGAGCGTGCCTTTCATGGGGTCGAGTTTGCCACGGCCCCGAGCGTGCTGTCAGCGTCGGCGGGGCGCGCTCGCGAGGCCTTGAACGTCGACGTTCAAAGTGGCGCGCGACCGCGCGGAAGGCCGAGTTCGCGAGAAGATGCAACTCGATTGCACATGCAAGTGGGGCAAGTGCATCATCCTGAAGAAAGCGCTTGACGGAATTCGGCACCGATTCGCCGCGGATCCCGCCATCGCCTGGGACTTGGCATCTGGCGGCCTCTCCCGGGTCCGCCAATGCCTTTGTACGGAAGAACAGGCCGCGCGCCCCTCTTGGGCGCATGGAATGCGGTCCCTGGGTCGCGTGCGGGTCGCTGAAATGGCCGTGCTATGGCGTTCGCATGGCGCAGGAATCTCCCCATGAATGTGACACGTCGCGCGCCGCCGAGATCGACCGCCGGCTCGTGGCACTGGGTCGAGGCGTAGGCGGATTGCGCCTCCGGATCGGCGAGGCGCTCGAGCGGTTCGCGAATCGGGGCGGACCTGCGACCTTTGGATTCTCGTCGATCGCGGCGTATGCGGTGGAGCGGCTCGGTCGGTCGGGGCACTGGGCGGCCGACGCGCGATCACTGGCCAGGCGGCTGGCGGAGTTGCCGCGCTTGCG
>SXIE01000041.1 GCA_005772945.1 Pseudomonadota bacterium | reverse complement strand
GGCGGGGGCGGGGACGCTGCCGCCGCCACCGCGGCCCCGGCTCCTCCGCCGTTCACCGGCCCGCGCACCTACGACGCCTACGTCGCGCACGTCCAAGGGAAGTTCGGCGGCCAGCTCGCGGAGCTGTCGACGCTCGCGGCCGAGCTGAAGGCCAAGGGCGGGGACGCCAAGCGCCAAGAGCAGAAGCTCGTCGGCGACGCGGCCGCCCTGCAGCAGAAGAAGGCGGAGTACGAGGCCCAGAAGGACACGCTCGACAAGAAGAAGAAGCGCGCGATGGAGGGCGAGGTCGCGGCGCTGCAGGGCGCGGTCGACAACGATGGCGCCACGATGCCGGCGCTCTTGGCGCGCGCGCAGCAGCTCGTTACTCAGATCCAGCAAGGCGGCGGCGCGGCGGTCGCGCTCAAGCGCGAGCTCGAAGGCGTCATGCAGGCCTCGATGGCGCTCTCGGGGCAGATCGATCCCGAGGGCCTCGGCAAGGGGCGGGTCCTCTACAATACCATCGACAAGGCCGAGAACCCGGCCCTCATCCAGCAGGCGGTCACCGCCCAGCTCCCGTCGGCCGAGCAGGCCCAGCTCGCGGTCGATTACCGCAACTGGCTCCGTACCTTCTTCCGCGACGTCGTGATGGGCGACCAGAACGCGGTCGAGATCCTCTATCTGCGGGACCAGGGGATCACCGGTCAGCGCACCGGAATGACGATCGAGCAGGTCATGGCGAAGGTGATCGGCGAGCTCAAGAAGACGAGCAGCGAGGCGACCGGCGAGGCGCTCTTGCGCAACGACTTCACGCTCGGGACCGCGACGCCGGCCGAGCTCGAGCAGATCTACGCCGGCGTGATCGGCAGCGCGCGCCAGACCAACGCGGGCGTCAACAACACCGCCACCGGCAACACCGAGGGTGCCGGCGCGGGTGGCGCTGGAGCACCGCCGGCGACTCCGGGCGCGCCGCCGGCGAGCAACGCGGGTGGGGCTCCCCCGGCCGCCAGCGGGGCACCGCCTGCCTCGAACGCGCCTCCCGCGACGTAAGAGCGCGGTTCAGCCGTTCAGCCGTTCAAAACGTGTGGCGGTACGGCACGCGGGCCCAGCGCGCGAGGTCCGATCCGAGCGCGCCGATCCAGCCGCTGTCGCTCAGGAGATCGTTGCGGTTGTACGTCGGGTTGCCGCTCGCGGCCGCCGAGAGATCGTACGCGACCGTCACGCGGCTGCCGTCGTGGAGCTCGGCCTTGACGCCCCGGTCGACGTAGTCCTCGTCGTCGACGTAGCCCACGAAGGCCGCAATCGAAGCCGCCGGCAGCGTGCGCCCCAGCGAGTACGCGAGGACCTCGTCGCGTGCGTCGAGGACGCGCGCGCTCGGCCCCCAGACCGTCACGGCCTCGGGCGAGGCCTGCCACACGAACGGCTGATGCCCGTCGTAGGTCCCGATCTGAAACCCGCGCGCACCGAGGACGCGTGTGACCTCGGCGACGTCCGCGTCCGGGTAGAGCCGCCAGGCGATCTGCGTCGCGCCGCCGCTGGCAAGATCGAAGATGGAGAGCGTGCGCTCGACGCCCTGCGCGTGAAGGTCCCACGCGAGCACGCGCGGACCCGACTGGTTCAGTGCGTCATCGAAGTCGAGAGTCATCGGTGCCTCCGCGCGGCATCGTAGGTCACGACTCGGCGGCGGTCCACTGCCACGGCGCCGCGCCCGCCCCGCCTACTCGAGGAACATGCAGTACCCAAAGGGGGCGCCCGCTGGGTTCTTCAGGCAGAAGTCGAGCTGCAAGGCGCGGCACTCCGCGTCCTCGGCACAGGTCGGCCAGCACGTGTCGAGCGCGCCGCACACGAGCCCCGGGCCGCAGCGATCGGCCGCGCGCGCACATTTGTCGCCGCGTGCAAGTGTCCCCGCCGCACCGCAGACGGCCTGTCCCGCCTCGACGCGGCATTGTTCCGCCTCCCCGCATCCCGCGCCCGTGAGCGGATCGCAGGGCGGCCAGTAGAAGCAGCTCGAAGGCCGGACGGGCCCGCCGAAGGTGTGGGTGCCGCAGCTGAGCGGCGAGTGGCAGTCGCCGCGAGCGTCGCACCCGACGAGGCAGAAGCCAGGCGCCTGGAAGCCGGCGAGCGACGTGCACACCGCGCCCGGCCCGCACGCGTCGTCCCCGGCGCTCGGGGTACACACGCGGCTGCACACCCCGACCAGCGCGCCGCCGAGCGGCTTGAGGCACATGAGCTCGCTCGCGCACTCGGCGTCGCTTCCGCACAGCGCGCCGAGCGGCAACGGGCCGGCGCTGCCATCGCAGTCCGCCGCGCAGTTGCACGGGTTCTCGGGTGGGTCGCAGGCGCCGTCGCCGCAGGCCGTGCACACGCTGCACAGGCAGTCGACGAAGCCGCACGTCGCGCCATCCCACGTCGCATAGTCGATCTGCGCGAGCCCCGGACAGCAGCCGCCGCCCGGCCCCGTGAGCGCGCCGCCCTCGGCGGTGCAGGGGCGTCCGCCGGTGCACGCGTCCCACGGCGACGCCTCGCAAACCCACGTGCCGGTCGCGCACGCGCAGAAGTCGGTGGTCGCGCCGTCGGGGCACACGTAGCCCGATTCTTGCGCGTCCGTGCAAGCGAGCGAACTGCACGCGGTCCCCGGATCCTCGGCGCAGTCGCGCTGCGGGCTACACATCGCCCAGGCGATGAGCGCGCCGCCGCAGCTCGCGTACCACCCCTCGCTGCGGGTCCCGATCGCGCGACACACCGGCTGGCAGCCGCCGCACGCCTCCTCGCGCACCAGCGCGCCCGAGCAGCCGTCGTACCAGCCCTCGTTGGGCGCGCCGACGTGCTGGCACACGGGCACGCAGCTCGGGACCTCGCACGTGCACCAGGGGATCGAGGCGCCGTTCGGGCATGGCCAGGCGTCGGCCTCGTCTGGGCTGCACAACGTCGGGCACTGATACTCCGGGTGCTCCATGCAGCTCCAGCCGCGTGCGCCACACGCGCAGAACGGAACCGCGCCGCCGCCGTCGGGGCATTCGTAGGCCTCGGGTGCAACGTCCGCGCAGTCGCAGCGGCAGGTTCCCTCGTCCGAGCAGACGGGCTTGCCGCAGTCGATCACCGCGCCGCAATCGGCCGCTGCGTCGCACTCGCGGCAGGCACAGACGTCGCATCCGGCCGCGTCGCGCCGAAAGCCGTTGGGGCAGGAGATGAGGCACGTGAGCGGCTCGCAGGCGGTCGTCTCGCCGGACGTCGTCTCCTCGCTTCCGTCGATCGGAACGTCGGGCGGAACGTCGGGCGGAATGTCCGGCGAGGCGTCCGGCGCGTCGCTCGAGACCGTGCCATCGGCGACGACCTCGTTCGCGACCTCCGCGCTGGCGCCGTCCTCGCCCGCAACGTCGCCCGCATCGCCCGCCGCGTCGGCGGTCGTGCCCGTCGCATCGTCTTCGCAAGCGGCGCCGAGGCCCACCGCTGCCGTGAGCAGCACGTTGAACAGGACGCGCATTGCAACCTCTCTGGATAGGGCCTGGGTAGGCCGTGGAATCAACCGAGGCTCGTGGCCTTCGCCGGATCGGGCGTGCCGAGGACCAGCCGGAAGCGGGCCCCGCCGAGCGGCGCCGTCTCCACCGTGACGCTGCCGCCATGCAGCGTCGCGATGCGCCGCACGATCGCCAGCCCCAGGCCGCTCCCGCCGATCTCGCGCGCGCGGCTGTCGTCGAGGCGCACGAACGGCTCGAAGATCCGCTCGCGGTCGCGCTCGGGGATCCCGGGACCATCGTCCTCGACCGTCACGACGAGCTGTCCGCGCTCGATCGCGGCACCGACCGCGACGACCGACACCGCGTGGCGCACCGCGTTGGCGCACAGGTTCTGCAGCGCACGCGCCACCAGCTTCGCGTCGAGCTCGAACGTGACCTCCGGCCCGAGCGGGCCCAGCGGCAGCCTCCACCCGATCTCGGGCCGCAGCGGCTCGCTCGCCCGCCGCGCGCCCTCCAGGAGCGCCAGCACCGACACCTCGCCCAGGTTCGGGGGCCGCTCCAGCGTCTCGAGGCGCGCGAACGACAGGAGCTCCTCGACCAGCCCGTCCAGCTCGGCGACGTCGCCCTCGAGCGCCTGGATCCGGCTCGCCACGCTCGCCGGATCCGGCTGCGACCCCAGCAGCTCGAGCCCGAAGCGGATGCGCGCCAGCGGCGTTCGCAGCTCGTGCGACACGGCGCGCGTCAGGTCGCGCTGGCTCGCCATGAGCCTCACGACCCGATCGGCGGTCGCGTTGAACGTCGCCGCCAGCTCGCCCGCGGCATCGTACCGGAGGATCGGCGCGCGCATCGCGAGCTCGCCGTGGCCGAAGCGGTGCGCCGCGTGCGCCAGCAGATCCATCTGGCGCACCAGCGGCCGAATGAGGAGCCCATACGAGAACCCGACGATGACGATGACCATCGCCACGACGACGATCCAGCGCCCCTGGTTGAGCGGTAAGACGAGCCCCTCGGTCGGCCCGATGCGCAGCGCGCCGCGCGCCGTGTCGACCCACGCCGTGAACGCCTGCGCCTTGACGAGCACCCGCCACTCGCCGCGCGCGAGCAGCCCGCCGAGCTCGGGCGGCGGCGCGTGATCGAACGCCACCGGCAGCTTCATCGTCGTGCTCAGCTCGGCCGCGACGACCGCATCGGGGGCCGGCGGCGGCCCATTCGCGGCCGCCAGGCGCGCCTCGATCCAGGGCAGGCTCGCGCCGAGGAGCTTGGCGATCTGCTCCTCGCTCGAGTGCGTGAAGCTCACCTTGTAGACGAGGCCCATCAAGAACATCGGCACGAGGATCGCGACGACCGTTCCGAGATAGACGCGCCAGAACGGCAGCCCGGGAGGCTGCTTGGTACGGGCCGCGGACCCGCTCGTCAAGCGCCTTTCCGCGCGAAGAGGTACCCGACGCCGCGCACCGTCTTGATGCGCGCCGGGCTCTTCGGGTCATCGCCGAGCTTCTGCCGCAGCTTCGAGATGCGCATGTCGATCGATCGGTCGAGGCCGTCGTACTCGATGCCGCGCAGCGACTCGATGATCTTCTCGCGCGGCAGGATCTCGCCCGCATGCGACGCGAGGAGCCACAGCAGATCGAACTCCGCCGTCGTCAGCTCCACCTGATGCCCGTCGATCGACGCCTCGCGCGCCTGCGGCTCGATGACGAGGCTGCCGTCACGATAGGGCTGTGGCCCCTCGGGGCCTTTGGCGACCGGAGATTCCGCCGCGGGCGTCGCTCGCAGCCGCGCGCGGATGCGGGCCAACAGCACCCGCGGGCTCGCCGGCTTCGCGATGAAGTCGTCCGCCCCCATCTCGAGCCCGAGCACCTGATCGACGTCGTCGGTGCGAGCCGTGAGCATGAGGATCGGACCCCGCCACTTCTGGCGCAGCTCGCGGCAGATCGAGAGCCCGTCGCGCCCGGGCAGCATCCAATCGAGCACCACCAGATCGGGCGGCCCACCGGCTCCGGCGCCGAGGATCCCCTCGACCGCGCCGACCCCATCCGAGATGACGCGCACCGCGAAACCCTCGTGCTCGAGGTACTCCTTCACCAGGGCTGCCAAGCGCTGATCGTCCTCCACCAAGACAATGCGCTGGGTCTCGGCACTCATCATCGCCCCCCAGGCAGATGCTCGATGTCCCCGGCCAGGAGCGGCTCCGGGTCGGCCCCGCGCCGCGCGCCGTCCCATTCGACCGACAGCGCGCCGCTCGCGAGGACGTCGACGACCTCGCCGGTACGCCCATCTTCCGTTTTGACCCTCTTGCCGATCGTCACCGAGCGCGCGCGGTAGGCATCGACGTCGAGCCCGCCGCGAACCGCGAAGCCATCACATGCGCGGACGACACTCTGCGCCACCGCGTGGGCACAGCGCGCCGCATCGACCGTGCCGCCGAGCGACGCAATCCCGACCGCGGCCGCCAGGCTCGTCGCGTGCCCGACCAGCGCCTCGGGCAGATCCGCGTCGCGCCCGTTCGCGTTGAGCCCGACGCCGATGATGACGACGTGCCCGCGCTTGCCGTCCTCGTGCAGCTCGCACAGGATCCCGGCGATCTTCTTCTGGCCGATGAGGACATCGTTGGGCCACTTCAACTTGGGTTGCAGCCCATGGGCCGCGAGCACCTCGGCGACCGCGTTCGCGACCTCGAGCGTCAGCCCCGCCAGGACCTCGGGCCCCAGCTTGGGCCGGTAGATGACGCTCACGAAGACCTGGTCGCCCGGCAGGCTCTCCCACTGTCGTCCACGCCGTCCACGCCCGCCCGTCTGCTTGGCCGCGATCACCGCCGTGCCGCTCGGCGCGCCGGCGAGCGCGAGCCGCAGCGCCTCGTCGTTCGTCGATCCGAGCACCTCGTACCGCTCTATCGCAACCGGGGTCGACCCTTGCATCTCAGAACTCCAAAGAGAGGTCGGCCGCAGGCGCCGAATGTGTGAGGCCGCCGACCGACACGAGGTCGACGCCCGTCATGGCCACCGCGCGCGCGCGGTCGAGCGTGAGCCCGCCCGACGCTTCGGCGAGGAGAGGCCGGCCGGCGGCGCGGATCCTCCGCACCGCCTCGGCCATCGTCGCGAGATCCATGTTATCGAGGAGGATGATGTCGGCCCCGGCAGCGATGGCCTCGTCGACCAGCGCCAGCGTCGTTGCCTCGGCCTCGATCTTCATGAGGTGGGGGACGCGCGCGCGGCAGCGTTCGACGGCCGCCGTGAGGCTGCCGCAGGCCGCGATGTGGTTGTCCTTGATGAGCACGCCCGAGTCGAGTCCGAAGCGGTGATTCGAGCCCCCGCCGACCGCGACCGCGTACTTCTGCATGAGGCGCATGCCGGGCGTGGTCTTGCGGGTGTCGGTGACGCGCGTGGCCGTCCCGGCGAGCGCCTCAGTCCAGCGCCGCGTGAGCGTCGCCGTGCCGCACAGGCGTTGCAGGACATTGAGCGCCGTGCGCTCGCCCGTGAGCAGGCTGCGCGTCGGCCCCGCGAGGCGCGCGATGACCGTGCCGGCGGGGACCTCGCGGCCCTCGGCGGCGAGCGTCTCGACGGTGACGCGCGCGTCGACGAGCTGAAAGGCGCGCACGAAGAACGGCATCCCCGCGACGACCAGCGCGTCCTTGGCCAGGAGCGTCGCCGTCGTCGTCGCAGCGGGCTCGACACACGCCAGCGTCGTCACGTCGCCCGTGCCGATATCCTCGGAGAGAGCGAGCGCCAGAAGCGCATCCACCTGATGGGGGAGCGTGGTCGGGTCGAGCACAATGACCTCTAACGGGGTTCTCGCGGGCAAGCGCGTCTCGCTCGTCGCGAGGGAAACAGGACGCGCGACGGGGGCGCGTCAGAGCGCGTCAGACCTGGGGTTCTTCGTCGACCTCGCCGATGCAGATGCCGAGCGCGCGCGCCGTGTCGAGCAGCGGCGTCGCGCCGGGCTCGATGAAGTGCGGCGCGAGTGCTTCGGCCAGCGGCACCGCCGCCGGCGCGTTCCCGCGCCAGACCGCGACCTTGCCGAACTCGCGCCGGGCGGCCAGATCCACGGCAAAAGCGCCGCACGCGGTCGCGACGACCCGGTCCTCGGCCAGCGGCGTGCCGCCTCGCTGCACGTGCCCGAGGACCACCACGCGCACCTCCGGCGCTTCGGGCTCCAGCCCGCCGGCGGCGATGACCGCCTCGGCCTCGCGTGAGTAGAGGGCCTCGAACTCGGCGCGCAGCCGGTTGCCCGCGCCGCCCAGCACCACATGCGCCGCCGGGTGCTCGCGCAGTTGGGCCACAGCGTAGTCGCCGTCGATCGGGCGCGCGCCCTCGCTGATGACGACCAGGCTGAACTTGCGCTGGCGCCTGAAGCGCGCCGTGATGCGGCGCCAGACGGCCTTGGCCGAGTAGGGGATCTCGGGCATGAGGATCGCGTGCGCCCCGCCCGCGATGCCCGCATGAAGCGCAATCCAGCCGGCGTAGCGCCCCATCACCTCGAGGATGAGCACGCGGTCGTGCGAGTCGGCGGTCGTGCGCAAGCGGTCGAGCGCGTCTGAAGCCACCTGCACTGCCGTCTTGAAGCCGAACGTCGCCTCGGTCGCCGCGAGGTCGAAGTCGATCGTCTTGGGCACGCCGATGACCGGCACCCCGTGCCGCTCGTACATCTCGCGCGCGAGCTGCAGCGTGCCGTCGCCGCCGATACAAAGGATGGCCGATAGCCCGAGCTCGCGCACGCGCGCGGCCGCCTCGGCGCTGCGGTCGACGACCCGGGCCTTGCCGTGCTCGTCCTTGATCGGGCGTCCGTGCTGGTCGCGCACGATCATCTGAAAGGGGTTGCCGCGGTTGGCCGCGCCAAGGATCGTCCCGCCGAAGCTGTGGATGTCCTGGACCTCGGCCTCGCCGAGCCGGATGAAGCCGCGGTCGATGGGCTCCCCGGGGGGCGGGAGGAAGGCGTTGAAGCCGTCGACGAAGCCGACGACGTCCATGCCGTATTTGCGGATGGCGGTGAGCGTGGCGCCGCGGATGGCCGCGTTCAGCCCGGGGCTGTCGCCCCCGCCGGTCAAGATGCCGATTGTCTTGCGAGCTACCATTGCCCCGCACGCTTACCCCAGATCGGGCGCGGCCGCCAGACGCACGGGCGTGAAGACGCCCGTTGCCGGAGGGAGCGCGCCGGCTGACGGCACACGGAGCGGAGGGCGACGCGGTTCAGGCCACGCCCGGCCCCAAGGCCTGGCGCCGGGTGCAGACGGCGGCGAGCGTCTCGGCCACCTCACGGTAGGTGACTGGTCCGATCGCGCGCGCGCTCTGCGCCAGGTCGTCGAGCGACAGGAGGCCGACGAGGTGATCGGCGTCGTCGAGGACCGGGATGCGGTGGACGCCGCCCTTGCGCATGAGCTCCTCGGCCTTCGCGCTGCTGTCACCGAGCCGGGCTGCGTAGAGCTTGCCCGAAAACGCCTCGTCGACGGCGATGGCCTCGAGGAGCCGCCCGCGCGTGTAGGCGGCCATCGCGATGTCGCGGTCGGTGATCATGCCGAGCGCGCGGTGATCGTGGTCCACGACGGGGAGGCTGCCGACGCCGAAGTCCCACATCTTCTGGGCGGCGACGTTGAGCGAGTCGCTCGGGTAGCAGCACTTGACGTCCTTGGTCATGAGGGTCTCGACGCGGGTCGGGTTGGGTTGCATGGCTTGCTCCTCGGGGGGATGGCGTGTCACAGAGTGTGACACTGTGACAGGCGGCGGGGTCACGGCGCCCGTGGGTCAACCGCCCCCGCGTCGTGCAGCCGCGCGGCACGGCGCTCGTGCCGGCGACGTGCGCCCAGCGCTCGGGGATGTGCTCGAGCACGTCGCGCGAGAGATCCGAATCGGTCAGGCGCTCGGGCGCCGGTGGCCAGCGTAGGAACGACGTGAGGCGTGGCCAGGACTTCGTGGCACTCGCGGGACGAGCGCGCAAACGACTCACCGAGCGTCGCGGCCGAGCCGTCCCGAACGAAGATACTGACCAATGTATTGACGAAGGTGCGGCGGGAGTGCGAAACGCCCCTCCCCGCCAAGAGCAGCCGAGCGTGCAGGTCCTGCGCGGCCCCGGGCGCTCGTCTTGTGCCCAATTTGTCCGTGGTCGGCTTTTCCGAAAGGTCCGGAATTTGCTCCCCTCGACTGCGCCCGATTCGCGCAAACCCCTGATGCATTCCCCCAGGAGAGTTGCCATGGAACAGCGCACCGAGAGTGCGACGGCAGGGCTTTGTCGTCGCGTGTACATGGCGTCATTCGTCCTCGCGATCGTCACAACGTCGGCGTGCGGCGATGCGAGCCTCCCGCCCCCCGCCTCGGAGTCGCCGCCGGTTTCCGTCACGCGCGCCGCCTCGAACCCGAGCGCAAACCTCGACTAATGTGCCAACGGCCCACTCAGCGCGCCGGTCGCCTGCACGGGCGGCGCGTGGGTCAACGGTAACCTGAACCAGAACCAGGCCCATTATATGGAGGGCGAGTCGGTCCCCTACCGCCTGCGCCTCAGCAGTCTCACGCCCGGTGCGACGTCGCATTCGCTCACGCTCGAATGGGACACCACCGCGAACTCGGGCGGCAGCGCGCACGCGCTGGACTACGTCACGACCTTCAATCGCACCGAGACCACGGCCAATCCGTGCTCGGGGGTCGCGGGCTGCGCCTTGGGCACGTTCACGACGGCGGCGATTCCAACCGACGCGAGAGTCACCAAAGGCAACGACGGTCTCCTCGGGACCGCCGATGACATCGTGCAGATCCCGGGGGTCTTCACCTTGTTCGGCGGCACGATCACCTCCGTCAGCCCCTACACCGTTGCGGGCAGTTATTCAGGCGCGAGCCAGACCTCGGTCGTGGTCACGTTCACGGCGTCGATCGCCACGCCGGTCCTCAGCTGGTCGGGGCACGTCGCGTCGCGCGCCGATTGGAATCCGGGCACGACCGCGGTCGAGATCGATGGCTCGCCCTACCACACGCGCCTGCTCGCGCTCGACGGCTCGGGTGGGAACCAGGACCGCGGCTTGTCCGCGGAGGCCGTCCACAAACGGCCCGAGGTCGTCGTCATCAAGCATGTCATCAACGATAGCGGTGGCACCCGGGTCGCGTCCGACTTCACGATGATCGTGAGCGGCCCCACGCCGCTCCCCCCGAGCGCCCCAGGCGCCGCGTCTCCGGGCGTCGTCTTCCAGGTCGGGCCGGGCAGCTACAGCGTCACAGAAACGGGCCCGAGCGGTTACCAAGCCACCTACTCGGCCGGGTGTAGCGGGACCATCGACTACGATCAGACGTTCACTTGCATCGTGACCAACGACGACGTGAGCCGCTGCGCGGGCGTGACGTGTGCCCCGCCGGCGTCCGAGTGCCTGATGGACGGCGTGTGCGACGCGAACACCGGGACCTGCACGTATGCGCCCAAGACGGCCGGTACGCCGTGCACGGATGACGGAAATGTGTGCACGGGCGACGTCTGCGACGCCGCTGGAACGTGCTCGCACCCCGCCGGCCACGCGGGTGTGGTGTGCCGCGATGCGAGCGACGCGTGTGACGTCGCCGAGGTCTGCGACGGCGCCCAGAGCGATTGTCCGGGCGACGGATACGCATCCGCCACGGAGGTCTGTCGTGCGGCCGAGGGTGTGTGCGACCTCGAGGAGCGATGCACGGGGGACGGCCCGGCGTGCCCAGCCGACGTGAAGAGTCAGGCCGAGTGTCGGGCCTCCGCGGGGAGCTGTGACGTGGCGGAGGTGTGCGACGGCAGCGCGAACGCGTGTCCTGCGGACGGGTTCGCGTCGGCGGCGACGGAGTGCCGCGCGTCTGCGGGCGTGTGCGATGTGGGCGAGAACTGCACGGGCAATTCGGCGGTGTGTCCGGACGATGGCTTCAGGGCGAGCACGACAGAGTGCCGCGGCTCGGGCGGGATTTGCGACGTGGCGGAGAATTGCACGGGCCAGGGCGCCGCATGCCCGGACGATGGCTTCGAGGCGAGCACGACGGAGTGCCGTGGCTCGGGCGGGATTTGCGACGTGGCGGAGAATTGCACCGGCCAGGGAGCTGGGTGTCCGGACGATGGCTTCAAGGCGAGCACGACGGAGTGCCGCAGTTCGGGCGGGATCTGCGACGTGGCGGAGAATTGCACGGGCCAGGGCGCTGCATGTCCGGACGATGGCTTCAAGGCGAGC
>SXIE01000371.1 GCA_005772945.1 Pseudomonadota bacterium | reverse complement strand
TGACCTCGTGAATGCCATTCACGCGCTCTACCAGCTGAGCTATGACCCCATCGGCGGACGAGCATGTATCAGAGCTTCGCGCGCCTCGCAACGGTTTGATGAACGAGTTCGCTACTCGCTCCCACCCTCGGTCGCGTCGGCCTCGTCTGGCTCCGAACGGACGACGACGAAGCTGAGGGTGCGCTCGCCGTCCGCGACCGCGACGACCTTGGCGCCAACCGGCAGACCGACCGCGTGGCCGCCCCCCAGGCTCGCGCGCCAGTCGTCCACGGTGATCGTCCCGATCCCGCCCAGGACCAGGAGTGCCTCGGGCCGGCTCGGCACGGCCTCCCAACGCTCGCCCGGGTGCAGGTGCGCGACCTCGACGTCGAAGCCCGGGACGCCGACGGTGCGCCGCGCCGGGCCGCTCGCGGGGCCGCGCTTGGCGAGCTCGTCGAGGATGAGGGCGAGATCGACGGTCTTCATCGCGGCCTCCGCATCACAGATGGATTGAGGCTGGGGCGCGCACCGGCCGCCGCAGCGCGCGCGTGCGCAAGAGGACCGACGCGATCGCGGTCGCGATGAGGACCGCCAGCTCGCCGATGGCCACGACGACGGTTCCGGCAACGCCGATCCCGCTGCGCCCCAGCATCCCGATCGGGCTCCACGCCGGCTGATCCACCGCGACGAAGCGGAGGTAGGCCCCGAGACCCTCCTCGCCCGTCCGCTGTTCGACGCAGGTCATCGCAGCGGCGAGCGGGTCGTTCAGAAGTTCGGACGTCACGCACTCGGGATTCTCCCGCGCGAAGGTCTCCGCGAAGCGCACGAACGCGAAGAGCTGCTCGCCCGCGAAGCAGATGAGCGCGCCCATGACGACCGCCGTGATGAGCGGCGCCTTGTCCCGGAGGCCGAACAGCCTGGCCGGCACCGCGGCCGCCCCGCCCATCAGGATCCCGACCAGCATCGGCATGAGGAACGTGATGTACATCCCGCCGATCAGCTGCGCGAGCATCCACCCGAAGGCGATGCCCGCGATCGCACACATGAAGAGCGCGAGGCCGGCGCCCAGCGCCCAGCGCGTCGCGCCGTCGAGCTTGCCCTTCGCGAGCGCGCTCACGTTGGCGCCTCGGGCGGGTGCGCCGCGAGCTTCCGGCGCGCGCGTCCAGTGTCCCACAGCACCTCGGCCACCCCCGCCGCTTGCGAGACGCGGCGCGACAGGACGAACAGCGCGTCCGAGAGGCGATTCAAGTACGGCACGACGTCCGCCCCGACCAGCTCCGCGTGGGCGAGGGTGATGACCTGGCGCTCGGCCCGCCGACACACCGTGCGCGCCAGGTGCAGGAGCGCATTGAGGCGCGTCCCGCCCGGCAAGACGAAGCTCTTGAGGTGCGCGAGCGACGCGTTGTGGCGGTCGATGAACGCCTCGAGCCCCGCGATGTCCGCCGCCGTGACCAGCGGCTGACCCGGCCAGCGATCCTCGATCCGGGTCGCCAGATCGCTGCCCACGTCGAAGAGGTCCTGCTGGATCCCGAGCGCCCACGCCTCGAGCTCGGCCACTAACCCCGGAGCCTCGAGCCGGGTCCCATCGCTCGGCGCCAGGACCTCCATGCGCACGAGCCCGAGCACGGCGTTGAGCTCGTCGACCGCCCCGTAGGCCTCGATGCGGGCATCGTCCTTCGGGACCTCCTGGCCGCCGACCAGGCGCGTCGTTCCGCCATCGCCCGTTCGCGTGTAGATCTTGCTGAGCGTGACCATGGAACTCCGTGGCGCCTGGCAAGCCGCGCGCGAATCAGGTACGCCGTTGCCGACGAGGTTTGCTCCTCCATTCTGGGAAGGCTGTCAACGATGCCCGCAATGACGACGCTGCCACTCGCCTTCGCTCTCTCCCTCGCGACCGCCGCGTGCGGCGGCGAGGACGGCGCGCCGGCCGACGCGACCACCGGCGACACGACCTCGTCCGACGCGACGACGCCGGCCGACACGACGCCCGATCCCACCGAGACGGCCGCCGAGACGACCCCGGTGCGCGGGCTTGGTATCGATTGGGAGGCGGAGGCCTCGCCCAAGGGCGCCGCGCCGCGCTACGAGCCGACCTCGGCCGACTACACCGCGACGCCCTGGCCGACCGATCGCCTGCGCGTGAACGGCCATCCCACCCTCTCGAACTTCCCGAATCCGGACGCCAACCCGCTCATCGCCGACTACCTCGCGTACGGCGAAGAGGTGCTCGACGGCTGGAGCACCAACGGCGCCATCTTCGTCCAGGTCGCCGCGGCGATCGACCCCACGACCTTGCCCAGCGCGGCCGCGAGCCGTGACGACGCGCGCGCCCACGTCCAGCTCGTCGAGCTCGGCGACGCGAGCCCGACCCGCGGCGATCGCGTCCCGCTCGTCTTCCAGTACGTCGTCAAGTCCAGCGGCGACTCATTCTATCTCGGCGATACCCTCGTCATCCGTCCGGTCTACGGCTTCCCGCTGCGCCCCGCCACGACCTACTGCGCGCTCGTGACGCGTGCCGTCAAAGACACCGGCGGCGGCTACCTCCAGCCGGCCGCCGCGTTCACCAGCGCGCTCGCCGCCGAGCCCTCGCTCGCCCCGCTCCGCGACTGGCTCCCGACCAGTCCGCTCTTCGACACCGACCTCGCCGTGGCCACGTGCTTCACGACCCAAGATCCCACCAAGGACATGCGCATCGTGTCCGATTTCTTGGACACGCGCCCGAGCGAGCCGCCCCTCGAATGGGTCTACAAGGGCGCCGCCGCGTTCCACCACGAGTTCGAAGGCAAGTACCGCACGCCCAACTTCCAGTCCGGTGAGAAGCCCTATCGCGACCTGGGCGGGGACATGATCCTCGACGCGGGCGGCGTCCCGATCGTGCAACTCGACGAGGAGGTTCGCTTCCGCCTCCTGGTCCCCAAGAACTACACGATGGACGCCGTCGGCTGGCCGGTCGTCCTCTACTCGCACGGGACCTTCGGCGACTGGAAGAGCTGCCTCGGCAACGAGGCGCTGGTCGTCCGCGACGGCCTCGCCATGATCTGCGTGGACCAGCCGCTGCACGGCACGCGCGGCGTCGAGGACCCGCCGCTCTACCTCGATGTCTTCAACTTCCTCAACCCGCCGTCGGGTCGCATGAGCTTCCGCCAGAGCGCCATCGACACGCTCTGGCTCTCCAAGATGGTCTCCGATGGACGCTTCAATCTGCCGGCCGGCACGACCGCCTACACCAAGGAGCTCATCCTCGATCCGTCGCGCATCGTCTTCTTCGGCCACTCGCACGGCGGGCTCGCCGGCGCCATCGCCCTCGCGATCGATCCGCGCCTCCAAGCCGGCGTCCTCTCGGGCGCCTCCGGCGTCCTGGTCCAGACGATCCTGCTTCGCAAGGACCCCTTCGACATCCGCAGCACGCTCGCCCAGGTGCTCAACCTCGACGAGAACGTCCTCGACACGTTCCACCCGGTCCTGAACCTCGCCCAGATGCTCGTCGACGCGACCGATCCGATCAACTACTCGCCCTACTGGAATGCGCCCCGCGCCGGCGGCAAGGCCAAGCACGTCTTCATGACCGAGGGCACCGCGGACGCTCAGAGCCCGTCGGTCGGCGCCGACGCGGTCGCCGCCGCCGGCAACCTCCCGCAGCTGAATCCCGTCGCCCAAGAGAGCCCCGCCCACGTCCTGCGCGGCATCGCCGGCGTGCCCGCTCCCGTCAAAGAGAACATCACCACCCCGACCGGCGAGCGCGTGACCGGCGGCCTTCACCAGTTCGGCGGCGCCGACCACTTCGTCGCGCTCACGCGTGACGACGTCATCGCGCTCTGGCGCCTCTTCTTCGCCGGCCTCTCGGTCCACAAGGCACCGACGATTGCACCCTGAAACAAGAAACCCGGGTTGTGGCCCGGGTTTCTTTTTCGTCCTGCTGAAGAGCGCGCTCAGCCGCGCGACGGCATGTCCTTGAAGGCGCGCGGCGCGTACCCCGCGTACACCTGGTCGGGACGGTAGATCTTATTGTCCTGGAGCTGCTCGAGCCAGTGCGCGAGCCAGCCCGAGACGCGCGCGATCGCGAAGATCGGCGTGAACATATCCGGCGCGATCCCGAGCTTCGCGTAGAGGATGCCC
>SXIE01000370.1 GCA_005772945.1 Pseudomonadota bacterium | reverse complement strand
GATCGTTTCGCCACGGAGGTTCGCAAGGAAGTGTCCCCCGAAGGCCGGCAGTTGGCGTTGGCGCTGGTCGTCCTCATTCACGGACAAAGCCAATTTTCCATTGAGCGGGCGCGCGCGCGCGCTCGCGCCGTCGCCGCGCGGCGAACTCGAGATCACCGACGTCAATAAGGCCTACCTCGCGCGCGGCGATCTGCGCATGGTCCAGCTCGGGCGCGGCATCGCGTGGCTCGACACCGGGACGCACGAGGCGCTGCAGAGCGCGTCCGAGTTCGTGGCGGCGGTGCAGGCGCGGCAGGGATTGCGCATCGCCTGCCTCGAAGAGGTCGCGTTCCGCCACGGCTTCATCGACGCCGCGACGCTGGGCGCGGCGGCGCGGCGCTATGGGCAATCGGACTACGGGCAGTACCTCGGGCAGATCCTCCTTGCCGAGGGGCCGACCGGTGGCGCCACGGAGCCGAACGGGCCATGAGCGGCGGCCCGCCGATCGTGCTCATCCCGCTCCATGTGCGTCGCGATCCGCGGGGCAACCTCGTCGCGATCGAGCCGGGGGACGGCGCGCTCGGGTTCGAGATCCGGCGCGTCTATTACATCTATGACGTGCCCGAGGGCGGCGCGCGCGGCGGGCACGCGCACAAGAAGCTGCGCCAGCTCATGATCGCGGTCGCGGGCCGCGTCGGCATCGTCCTGGACGATGGGGTCGGTCGGTCGCGCGTGACGCTCGAGGATCCCTCGAAGGCGCTGCTCGTCACCGAGATGATGTGGCGCGAGATGGACCGCTTCGCGCCCGGGACCGTGTGCCTCGTTCTGGCCTCGGAGGCCTTCGACGAGGGCGACTATATCCGCGACTATGACGCGTTCCTTGCCGCGGTGGGCCCCTGACGATGACGCTCTGTATCGCCGGCAAGAACCAGATCGCCGTAGACGTGCTCGACGCGGTGGTCCAGCGCTACGGGCGCCAGGCGCTGGTGGCCGTGGCGAATCGTACCGACGACGGGTGCGATGGCTGGCAGCCGTCGTTCCGGCGTCATGCGACGGCCGTCGGCGTGGCGCTCCACGCGCTCGACGACCTCTACGCGATCCCCGACCTCACGCTCCTCTCGCTCGAGTTCGACCGCATCGTCCGGCCCGCCCGCTTCGCGCGCCCGGAGGCCCTCTACAACCTCCACTTCTCGCTGCTTCCGCGCTACCGCGGGATGTACACGGCGGTGTGGCCGGTGCTGCACGGCGATGCTGAAGCGGGCGTCACGCTCCACGCGATCGACGCGGGGATCGACACCGGCGATATCGTCGCGCAGCGCGCCTTCCCGCTGACCCCGGCGCTGACCGCGCGCGACGTGTACCTCGCGTGCCTCGCGGCCGGGCGTGACCTGCTCGTCGCGCACCTCGACGGGCTCGTGGGCGGAACGCTCGCTCGCACGCCGCAGGGTGCGGCGCACGCGAGCTACTTCGCGAAGGCCAGCCTGGACTTCGCGCGCTTGGAGGCGCCGCAGGGCGCGACCGCCTGGCAGCTTCAGCGCTTCGTGCACGCGTTCGCGTTTCGCGAGTACCAGCTCGCGCAGGTGGCCGGGTTCGCGTCGGCGCGGGCGGTCATCACCGAGACTCGCAGCACGCGGCCCTCGGGCGAGGTCGTCGCGCGCGGAGCCGACTGGCTCGTCGTCGCGACGATGGACTTCGACGTGCGTCTCGAGTCCGCGTAAGCGGGCGCGTCACCGGCGTCGCAAGCGGAGGAAGCGCGCGAGTCGGCTCACCATGCGGCCGAGCCGCCCCTCGAGCTGGAGCATCGCGAGGAGCGCCTGTAGGCTGTAGATCCCCGTCGCCGACGTGGCGACAGCGCCGAGGACAAGGCCCCAGGTCGCGTCGAGTCGGCTCACGATGTAGACCGCCACGGCGGTCGTCAACGTGACGAGGAGCAGGAGGACCACACGGCGCGTCGGCCGGAACCCTTGGAGGCGCGCGACGACAAAGTAGATCATGGCCGTGTAGAACACGTAGCCGATGACGAAGGCCGCGCCCGTCGCGTCGAGGCCGATCGCCGGAAGGAGCAGCCAGACCGCGCCGACGTAGACGGCGTTCCAGAGCAGCTCGGTCAGGAAGAAGGCGCGATTGGCGCTGTGGGCGAGGAGGATGAAGCCCATCGGCCAGGCGGCGACCTTCAGGACGTCGCCCAGGACTTGGAGCCGGAGGACCTCGATGGCCGGCGCGAACTCTCCACTATAAAGGAGGTGGATGACGACCGGCGCAAAGCTCACGATGCCGATGAGAACCGGCGCCGCGAGGACCAGCGCGACCTCGGCCTGCTCGTTCACCAGGCGATTGGCGCGATCGCGGTCCGCCACGGCGGCGGTGAGGCGCGGGTAGTAATCCGCGCCCATCGCGCTCAGGACAAAGCCGATGTAGGTCATCGAGATCGCCCACGCCGCCTCGAAGTGGCCGGTCGCGTTCAGGTCGATCGCCTCGGTCGTCAGCGCGCGCGTCGCCAGCTGCGCGAGGCTCGAGAGCACCGTCGCGGCCATCACCGCGACCCCGAGGCCGAGCAGCGACCGCCACTCGCGCCAGAGCTCCCGCCGCCGCGGGCGCCAAGGGGCCGCGCGCGGCAGGCGCGCGACGAACGCGGCTGCCACCAGCGCGCTCGCGAGCGGCATGAACACGACCATCCAGATGACGCCGTCCAGGCGAAGCTGCGAGGCCAGGACCACGGCGAGGACGCTGCCGGCGATCGCGCCGAGCACCGAGACCCCGGCCAGATCGCCGATCCGTCGGAGCCCCTGGAGGAGCGCGGTCTGCGAGGTCGTGACGAGCGTGAGCAGCAGGCCGAGCCCGAGCCACGCGACCTCGGACGCGCGCGCCGTGTCGTCGAAGACGAGGTCGGCGATCGGCTCGCGGAGGAGCCACATCAGCAACATCCCGAGTGCGCCGAGCGCGAGGCTCGCGTACCAGAGTGCCTTGCGTACGCGTGCAAGGGTCTGAGGATCGCCCGCGGCGGCGGCGAGCTGGCGGACGCCGCTGTGGCCGAGGCCCATGCCGACCAGCATCGACGCGGTCCCGAGCACGCGGCTGAAGAGGCCGAAGAGGCCGACGCCGGCCGGGCCGATCAGGAGCGCGAGCACCTTGGTCCGCACGACGCTGATGAGGATATTGAGGACGGAGGCCGCTCCGGTGATCGACGTCGCGCGCAGGATCTCGCGGTGCGAGCTGGGGGCGGTCACCGTCTCGTCGCTTCCCGTGGCGCTTCGCGGCGAAGAACGTCGATGACGTGCGCGACCTGCTCGGGGAGGAGGTGCGGGCCGATCGGCAGGCTCAGGATCCGGTCCGCCATCGCCTCGGCGATCGGAAGATTTCCGCGGCCGAGTCCCATGCCGGCGTACGCGCTCTGCAGGTGCGGCGGGATCGGGTAGTGGACGAGCGTCCCGATCCCGGCGGCCTCGAGCCGCGCGCGCAACGCATCGCGCGCGTCGCTCTGCACGACGAAGAGATGCCAGACGGGCTCCACCTCCGGCGCAACCTCGGGCAGCGCGAGCGCGGTGTCCCGGAGCGCCTCGCGGTAGCGCTCGGCGATGGCCCGGCGGCGCGCATTCCAGGCGTCGAGCAGCGGCAGCTTGGCCCGCAACACCGCCGCCTGAATCGGGTCGAGGCGGCTGTTCACGCCGGCCACCTCGTGGACGTACTTCTGGCGCGAACCGTAGTTGCCGAGGACCCGCACGCGCTCCGCGAGCGCCGGATCGTTCGTCGTCACGGCGCCCGCGTCCCCGAGCGCGCCGAGGTTCTTGCCCGGGTAGAAACTGAAGGCCACCGCGTCGCTCGCGCCGCCGCCGCCGCCGATCCGCACCCCGCGGTAGCGCGCCCCGTGCGCCTGCGCCGCATCCTCGAGCACCCGCAGGCCGTGCCGCCGCGCCACCTCATGGATCGGCGCGAGCAGTGCCGGTTGCCCATAGAGATGGACCGGCAGGATCGCGCGCGTCCGCGTCGTGATGGCGGCGGCGAGGCGCTCCGGATCGAGGTTGTACGTCGCGGGCACGGGCTCGACCGGCACCGGCACGGCCCCGACGCGCGTCACCGCGAGCCACGTCGCGATAAAGGTGTTGCTCGGGACCAGCACCTCGTCGCCCGGGCCGATGTCCATCGCGCGCAGCGCCAGCTCGAGCGCGTCCAGGCCGTTGCCGACGCCCACGCATTCCGCCGCGCCCGCGTAGTCCGCGAACTCGCGCTCGAACGCGAGGACCTCCTCGCCCAGGATGTAACTGCCGCTGCCCAGGACGCGGGCGACCGCGGCGTCGATGGCGCCCCGCAGCTCGCGCGTGGCCGCCTGCAGGTCCAAGAACGGCACGAACATCGGGAGGACCTCCGCTCGCCGCGACTCTACCAGCTCGGGCTGGGTTCATCCACGCGCCCTGGCGGATTCCAAATCCTGCGGGTGGGGTGCCGCGAAGCGGGTGGCGGAAGGCGGCCCGCCGAGGTTAGGATGCGGCATGATCCGACCTTTCTGGGCTACCCAAGAGGCGCTCGCGAAGCCGGCACGCGCGCTCCGACTCATCGGCTCGACGCTCGTCGTCTCCGTCGTCCTCGGCACCCTCTACGTCGTCGCCGGTCTCTTCGTCGACTTCACGGACATGCGCGTCGTGGCCGTCTATGCGCTCGCCGGCTCGGTGCGCGACCTCATCGTCACGCTCCCGATCGGCTACGCGCTCGTCATTCTCTTGCGCTCGCCCGTCGGCCCCCGCACCCGTTGGCCGGCCCTCGGCGCCCTCG
>SXIE01000369.1 GCA_005772945.1 Pseudomonadota bacterium | reverse complement strand
TCGAGGTGGGCGCCGCCGACTACGTGACCAAGCCGTTCAGCGTGCGCGAGCTCCTCCTCCGCATTCGGGCCGTCTTGCGTCGCGTTCATCCCGACGACGCCACGCCGAGTGTGAACGCCATGCACACATTGCCCGCCCAGCCTGGTCACCCGTCCGACGTACGGACGGTAGGGCGGCTGCGGCTCGACGTGGGTGGCCACCGCGTCTGGGTCGACGACGAGCCGGTGCGCCTCACGGCCCTCGAGTTCAAGCTGCTCCAGACGTTCGTCGAGCGCCAAGGCCGCGTCCAGACGCGCGACCACCTGCTCAACGACGTCTGGGGCATCGAAGCGGACATCACGACGCGCACGGTCGACACGCACGTCAAGCGCCTGCGCGACAAGCTCGGCGCGGCCGGGACCTACGTCGAGACCATTCGCGGCGTCGGCTACCGTTTCCAGATCGACGGCGACGGGACCTGAGGCGTTCGTGCGTCTCGATCTCCGCGGCAAGTTCCTCGCCCTCAACATCGGGCTCGTCGGGCTCGTCATCGTCGGGGTCTGGGCGGCACTGCAAGTGGCGCTCGGAGACCTGCCCGAGCGCGACCCGGCGCTGGCCGACACGACGCACGTCATCGTCTTGGTCGCGGTCGCGGTCGGGGCGTGCCTCGCGCTCGGCGCCGCCTACCTCGGCGTGCGCTTCGTCAAGCGCGCGCTGGCTGGCCTCTCGCACGCGATCGAGACGGGCGGCATGGACGTGGCCGGGCGCCGCGAGCTGCTCGTGTCCGAGCTGGCCGGCACGTACCAACGCCTGGCGAACGACCTCGTGCGCGTCGACTCGAGCCTGGCCGAGGAGCACACGCGCTTCGAGGCCGTCCTCACGAGCATCGACGTCGGCGTCGCCGCGGTCGACGGGGCGGGGCGCTTCACGGTCGTGAATCCGTCGTTCCTCGAGATCTTCGATCTGCCTGAGACCCCCGTGGGACGTCTCTTTGCGGACATCATCGCGGTGCCGGCGCTCGACGATGCGCTCGGGTCGGCGCGTCAAGGGCGCACTGCGCAGGCCGAGGTCAAGCTCCCCGACGCGCCAGGTGCGACGAGTCGCGCACGGACCATCGTCGCGCGCGCGATGCCGCTCGGAACCGCGGGCGGTGCGGCCGTGACGGTGCGCGACGTGACCTCGATTCGTCTGCTCGAGCGGGTCCGGCGCGACTTTGTCGCCAATATTTCGCACGAGCTCCGCACCCCGGTCTCGGTCGTGCGCGCGTCGGCCGAGACGCTGCTCGACGGTGCGCTCGAGGACCCTGTCCACGGCCGCGGCTTCGTCGAGCAGATCGAGCGTCACGCGACGCGCATGGGCAACATCATCGAGGGGCTCCTCGACCTGGCGCGCCTCGAGGCCGGCCAGCAGAGCCTCGCCAAGGAGCCGGTCAACCTGCGCGCGTCCGCGCTGCGCGCGGTCGACCTGGCACAGGCCCAGGCCAAGGCGCGCAACATCGTCGTGCAGGTCGCCATCCCCGAGGCCGCCACGGCCTTCGCCGACACCAAGGGGATCGATCAGATCCTCTCGAATCTCCTCGAGAATGCGGTCAAGTACTCGGGCGAAAACGGATCGGTCGTGCTCGACGCCGAGTCGCGTGGGGGCTGGGTGCGCGTGCTCGTGTCCGACGATGGCCCCGGGATTTCGCCCGACCACCGCGAGCGCGTCTTCGAGCGCTTCTACCGCATCGACAAGGGCCGCTCGCGCGACACGGGCGGAAGCGGGCTCGGGCTCGCGATCGTCAAGCACCTGGCGCTGGCGATGGGGGGCACGGTCGGCATCGAGCCGCGCGACCCTCGCGGCTCGGTGTTCTGGGTTCGCCTGCCGGCGGGGCGCGAACTCCCCGCGCAGGCGGGTTAGAAGGCTGTTCGATGAAACGCGACGCGCGTGGTGAGACTGTGGTGCAAGCGGGGCGTCTCTTGTCATCGATGCTCGCGCCGCTCATGGCGCCGCTCGTCGCAATCGGCCTTGGGTCTGCGTGCGGCGGCTCCGGGGCGCGACTCGACGTCTTCGCGCCCGCGTCGCTCGGGTCCACGTTCGAGGCGCTCGCGGTCCGATTCGAAGCGGCCCATCCAGGTCTCGACGTGGTCGTCAACGTCGCGGGCAGCCAGACCCTTGCGTCGCAGCTCGAGGCCGGGGCGCCGTGCGACGTGATCGCGACGGCCGATCAAGCGACGCTCGCCACGCTCTTCACCGCGCGTCGCACCGAGCACGCGATCGACTTCGCACGCAATCACCTGGTCGTGGTGGTGCCCAAGACGAACCCCGCGGGGCTCGGATCGTGGGAGGATCTCGCTCGCGCGCGCACGATCGCTCTCGGCGCCGACGAGGTCCCGGTCGGGCGCTACGCGCGTCACTTCCTTCGGCAGTCCGTGCGGCTGAAGGGCGCCAGCTTCGAGCGTGAGATCCTCATCCACGTCGCGAGCTACGAGCGCGACGTGAAGCACGTGCTCGGGCGCGTCCTCCGGCGCGAGGTCGAGGCGGGCATCGTCTACGCGAGCGACGCGCGCGCCGCCGGCGCCGACGTCATCGCGCTGCCAATCCCCAAGGCGCTCGAGCCCGCGATCCTCTATCCGATCGCGCGCACGCGGCAGTCCGCGCGCCCCGAGCTGGCCGACGCCTTCATCGCCCTGGTTCGCTCCGACGAAGGCAAATCGCGCCTCGTCAGCGCTGGCCTCGAGCCGCTGCCCTGACCCGCTGCGCGCTGACGCCGGTCGCGGTCACGCGAGGAACGTGATCTCTTTCTCGTAGCTCGGCGCCTCGCTCGGCTCCGCCGGCGCCACCGTGCCGCGCTCGGCATCCTTGAGGAGCTTGTAGATATGCGGGCCAAGAATATCGATCTCGGTCGACTCGAACTGCTCGCCGCCGAAGCGCTGGATCGTGTCGCTCTGCATGCTCAGCATCTTGGCGTCCTGCGCGAAGATCCGGCGCGCCAGCGGCTCGAGAAACGGCTTCAGCAGGAGCCCCGGGACGCGCGTGCGGAACTGGACGAGTGCAAAGAGCCGCGTCTCGAAGTCCGAGACCGGCGTGCAGGCCGACGTGACCAGGAAGTGGTTCTCGTCGCCGATGCTGTATTCGACCTGCGCGATCGACGGCAGGAAGAAGCGATCGAAGTGGACGACGACGCCTCCCGACGGCGACAGGATCCGGCCCACGAGTCCACTCGGGCGCGGCTCGTCGCAGTACTCGGCGATCGCGCGATCGCTGTAGCGGCGGATGATCGCGCGGATCCGATTCTTGCGCTGCGCCGTCCGAAAGAGACCGCCATGCAGAAACGCCGTGTGCGGCACATCGAGCGCATTTTCGAGCGTCGCGTGTAGCGTCCCGCGCGCGCTCACGGTGCGGCGCACCGCCGTGTAGCGCTTGGGATCCACCTCGGGAAACCGGAAGGGCGGCGCGCTCGGCGCGGCCTCGGGAGCGCCCCAGACCCAGATCCAGCCATCCTGCTCGACGGCCGGATACGCGGTCGCGCGCTTGCCGCGCTCGCTCTCGACCTCGCCGCAGAGGCCGGGGATGACCTGGCAGGTGCCGCTGCGATCGAACTCCCAACCATGGTACGCGCAGCGCAAATGCTCGCCCGCGACCGCACCGACCGAGAGCGGGACGTTGCGGTGCGGGCAGCGATCGAGCAGCGCTCCCGGCGCGCCGCTCTTGGTGCGGAAGACGACCAGCGGCGCCCCGAGCAGCGTCACCGCCAGCGGCGTCTTGCCGAGCTCGCTCGCCAGCGCGACGACGTACCAGGCGCTCGAGACGCGCACGACCGAGTTGTGCGGCTTGGCTTGCGGGGGGATGAGGCGTGCGGTCATGTCCAGCTCAGCTCCAGCTCGGTGGCGTCCCAGTGGCCTACCACGAGGCCTCGGACATTCAAGCGTCGCGGTCGGATGAACGGCGCCAGCGCGACGCGCGACGCCGGATTGAGGATGCCGAGCTGCTCGAGGACCGCCGTGATGGCGGGGCTGCGCGCATCGTCGCGCCCGTCCTCCACTTTGAGCGCGATGCCGAGCGGGCCGTGTGCGCTGGCTGCGACGGCGACGCCGTAGACCCCGTCGGCCCCGCGTTTGGCGACCACATGCTGGACCGCGCGCATCAAGACCGTGTCGAAAACGCCGATGCCCGCGACGAGATCGGCATACGTCATCATAGCCTGGCGCGCGCGTCCGAGGCCTTGGACCAGGCGCGGCTCGAGCGCCCCGCCGAGCGCGTCGGGCGCCGCGAGCAGCGCGAACATCGTCGCGAGACGCTGCACCGACATGACCGCCGTCGGTGCGCTACAGCCATCGACGGCATAGGCCGAGGGGAGCGCGCGCCCCGCGCCCGCGAGTCGCTCCAGCGTCTGCCGAATGAGCTCCTGCACCGGGTGATTCGCGCGCAGGTAGTCGCGCGTCGGCGCCCCGAGCGCCAGCGCCGCGGCGAGCATGCCCGTGTGCTTGCCGGAGCAGTTGTTGTGGAGATCGGAGGGCTCTTCGCCGGCTACCGCCAGGCGCCGCGCTTCGCTTGCATCGCCCGGCAAATGACCGCCGCAGCCGAGGTCGGCGGGCGCGAGGCCGAGACGCGCGAGCCAGCCGCGCACGATGGCGAGGTGGCGCTCCGAACCTTCGTGACTCGCGCACGCCAACGCCACTTCCTCGTCGCGGACGGCGAAGCGTTCGGCGGCCTCGGTGAGAAACAGGCACTGCGCCTGAAAGGGCTTCGCGCACGACCGGAGCGGCGTGACCCGATGCGGGTCGCCGATGCGCGCGAGCAGCGATCCATCGGGCCGCGTGACCGCGACGTGCACGTGATGCATCGACTCGGGGATGGGCCCGCCCGAGGCGGTGCGGTGCGCGATGACGCGGCCTGGGCTGCTCGTCATGGGGGTTCCTCGTCGGTGGGTTCGCGGCGCGCGCCGCTCATCGCAGCGCTCGTCAGCGCGAGACCAACCACGCGCCGCCGTGGGTGTCCATCCCGGCGATGACCTTCCCGTCCGGGCTCAACGCCAGCGGGCCGGCCAGCGGAACCTCCCAGGTCATGCGCGGCCCGGACGCGATCGCCCAGCCATCGCCGCGCGCGTACTCGCGGATTCCGGCGTTGTCGCCGACGACGAGAAACGTCGCATCGGGCGCGAGCGCCATGGTCCATTCGCCGGCCTCGCCGAACGACAGGACGTGGCTTGCGCGGACCCACCCGCTCGCGTCGACGCTCCAGGCGCCCGCGACGCGCGCGAAGAGATGCACGTCGATGCCCTTGTCGTTGCGGCGCACCGCGATGGCGATGGTCGTCCCATCTGCGGACACCGCGATGCGCGCGGAGTTGTCGTGCGCGACGGCGCCGGTCGTGAGCCGCACGGTTTCTTCGCGTACAAACGGCTCGACCGTCGGGCCGCCCGCCACGCCCCACGTTCCGCCGCTGCCGTCGCCACCTTCGCCACCTTCGCCACCTTCGGTCGTGTGCTCGTAGACCAGCCCAATAGCGGTCGCGTCGCCGTCGGGGATCCGTCCGGTCGCCGCGAGCTGGAGCGCGCCGCTGGCGACGACCCTCCCGTCGCGCGAGACCTGGACCGACGTCCCCAGCCAAACGGTCTCGTCGCGCCGACCGGGCTCGAGGCGGAGCAGCGCCTCCGGGTAATTCGACCAGCCATCGCCCAGGCGCGCGTAGAGGAGCAGCGCCCCGTGATCGGGCCACTGCGAGTCGGCGAGCGGATTGCCGATCACCGCCAGCGTGCCGTTGCCCGACAGTGCGGCCGACCGCCCCTGGCCCTCGCCGGGCTCGAACGTCGCGAGGCGCGCGCGCAGGCTCGGTCGCCCGTTGGCGTCGAGGTCGAGGATCCACGCGGTCGCCACGTCGAGCGCGCTGACCAGCATCGAACGGCCGTCGTCGGCGACGGACACCTGCGTTCCCAGGTGCGTCGTCGTCAGGTTCAGCGCGCCCGGGCCGGCCGCCTCGGGGGGCAACCGGATCACGCAGCCATCCCAGACGGTCGTGCGAACCTGGCCCGCTTGCGCGGAGCGCGCCTGGTCGCCGAGCGCGACGACATAGCCGCCGGTCGCGCGTGGACCGCTGATCGCGACGTCGTGGACGGTCGGGAACGGGAGATCGGCGCCCGCGAAGGCCGTGTAGGATTGGACGGTGGCGGCCGTCGAGGCGGTGAGGGCGACGCGCCGCAGCGGGGTTTGCGAGTCGTCGAAGGCGATCGTCAATTCGGCGACCTGCGGGTGACACGTGACCGGCGCGCACGTGAGCGCGATCTCGACGGACGCGCCGGCGGCGAGCCCCTGGGCCGGCAGCGCCGTGATCGCGAAGGCGTCGGCGTCGGGGCCGATGATGACCAGCGCCGAGCCCGACGCGAACTGGAGCGGCGCCGTGCCCGTGTTGCGGAGCAAGAGGCCGTGGTTGGTCGAGGCGTTGGGCTCGACGAGGCCGCAGTCGAAGTGGTCGGTGATGGGCTGGCCGTCGATCGAGAGCTCGAGCGCGGCGCTCGGAACGGGCGATCCCTCGCCTTGGAGGCCCACGGTGAGCGGCGCGCCATTCGCGACCGGGATGACGAGCGTGCCGTGCGCCGCCCCGATCGAGGCGGGAGAAAACGTGACCGAGGCGTCGACGTGCTCGCCAACCGACAGCCGCACCTTGGTAGGGGGGGTGACCCGAAACGCCAGCTGATTGTCGTCTTCGATCTGAAGCGCCGGTGACCCCGCAAGCGTGAGTGTCCCCGGGCCGGCGTTCGTGATCGTGAGGATGCGCGTGTTGCTCGTGCCGACCGGCGTGGCCGCAAACGTCACGAGCGGCGTTGCGCCGAGCGCCTGATGGTCGACGGCCAGCGTGACGCTCGGCGCTTCGGCGGCCTCGTCTTCGCACGCGGACGCGACGATGGCACCGAGGCTCATGAGCCAGAAGATCTTCTGCACGGAGAAGGCGCCTCGCGTCGGGTCGTGAACCGGCGCGTGCGGGTACACGCGCGGGTCCGAAGCATAGACGGTACGGCGGCGTTCTCTCAAGCTCGCTCGCTCGCCCGAGGTCCTGGGCGCGCTTCACGGCTCATGGCGATGGAAGGGCGTTCGTCGCCTCGCGCGGGTGGGCGCGCGGAGAGGGGAGGGGAGGGGAGGGGAATGGTGGCGCGAACCAGCTTATGTCGGCCGCCGTGGCCGCGTGAGGGTTGAGGATCTGAAAGATCTGCCTGAGCAGGGGCGACGCGCCGATCGGACCCGACACGCGGTTCATCGGGTGTCCATCGAAGTTGCCGACCCATACGCCAACGGTGTAGCGCGGCGTCACCCCGAAGGCCCAGTTGTCGCGGTAGTCGCTCGAGGTGCCGGTCTTGGCGGCGACGCGATACGGAAGGGCGAGCGGCCCGGCGAAGCCAAAGCCGATCCCGCGCGCGCGGTCGTCCGCGAGGATGTCGAGTAGCGCGCGGGCGGTCTCCGGGGAGAACACGCGGCGCGTCGTCGTCGCGGTGTCGGAGGCGTCCCAGCGCACGGGGCGCCATTGTCCGAGGCGGCCCAGGGTCGCGTAGGCATTGGCCAGATCGACCAGACGGATATCCCCGTCGCCGAGCGCGAGTCCGAGCCCGTAGTCGTCGGCGCCCCGATCGAGCGTCGCGAGTCCGAGGCGATGCAGGAAGTCGAGCGCGCGCCCGACGCCGACGGTCGCGAGCGCGGCGATCGCCGGCACGTTGAGCGAGCTGCCGAGCGCAGTCCGCAGGCTCACCGTGCCGTGGAAGGTGCGGTCGTAGTTCTGCGGGCGGTAGCGGCCGGTCGGCGTTTCGAAGGCGGTCGGAACGTCGGCGAACGTGGACGTGATGGGGTGGCCGTCCTCGAGGAAGAGCGCGTAGATGAATGGCTTGAGGGCCGATCCCGGTTGGCGGCGGGCGGTGATGCCGTCGTTGGCGCCGAGCGCGTCGCGGTCGGACCACGCGCGCGAGCCGACCCAGGCCAGGACCTCGCTCGTCTGGGTGTCGAGCACGATCGCGGCCGCCTGGAAGTCGCCGCGCTGCGCCGCCTCGGGCTGCTGGGTCGCGAGCAGGCGCTCGATCGCGCGCTGCGTGTCGCGCGCGATCGTCGTGGGGACCACATCGCGGCGCAGCGCGTCGGGGAGGGCGCGAAGCTCATGCGCGATGCGCGCGGTCAGATGCGGTGCCTCGTGCGGCGGGCGCTTGGGGCGCAGCGTCAGCGGCTCGGCCAGCGCCAAGCGCAGGGCCACGTCGTCGATGCTGCCGTTGGCGTGCATGGCGGCAAGGACGCGCTGTTGGCGGGCCGTCGTGCGCGCGAAGTTTCGATAGGGATCGAAGCGCCCGGGGGACTGCGGGATCCCGGCAAGAAAGGCGGCCTGCGCCAGCGAGAGCTGATCGGCGGACGTTCCGAAATAGACCTCGGCGGCGGCCTCGCATCCGACGAGCTGATTCCCGTAGGGCGCGCGGTTCAGGTACTGCTCGAGGATCTCGTCCTTGCTGTGGGCGTGCTCGAGCCGCCACGCCCAGACGGCCTCCATGAGCTTGGTTTCGAAGCTGCGCGGCGCGCCCTTCTGAAGGGTCAACTTCACCGTTTGTTGGGTGATGGTCGAGGCGCCCGTCTTGACCTCGCCCGACGTGAGATTGACCCAGACCGAGCGCAGGATCGCGAAGCCGTCGATGCCGGCGTGGTCGCGGAAGCGCCGGTCTTCGACGTCGATCGTGGCCTGCGCGAGGTGCGGCGAGATGGCCGCCAACGGGCGCCAGCGGCCGCGCGTGTCACCGGTCGTCGGGACGTCATAGAGCAGGCGGCCCTCGCGGTCGACGATGCGCGTGCTGCTCGCGTCGCCCATGACGAGGGCCGCCTCGGGGAAGGGGACCGCGACGACCCACGCGAAGAACGCGATGATCGCGAGGCTCGCGGCGAGGATGACCCAACCGAGGACGCCGCGCTTGACGGTCGGCCAGCGGCCCCTCACTTCACGACCACGTCGACGGCGTCGCTCTGGCCGAAAACCTCAGGATGGTACATTTCGTGCGCGCGTGCGGCGGGCCCGAGGAACGACCCGGCGGCGGTTGCGCGCACGACGTACGTCGTCGTGCTCGTGCCTTGCGGCAGCTCGTCTGCGAACATGAGCACGCGGTCATCGCGCTGCTCGACATGGTTGAACGGGCTCCAGTAACGATCGCCCTCGCGTCCGGCGTCGCCCGCCAACGCCGCGGTCGTGGCGAAGTCGAGCGTCACCGGCTCGAACCCGGCCGGCAGGAGGTCGTCGACGGCGACGTAGCGGCGGCGCACCGGGCTCGTCACGCTGATCTGGACGCGCAGGAGATCGCCCGCGCGCACGTCGCCGAGCTTGCCGTGGAGGTCGGTGGCTTTCCCATTGGCGCCGATCGTCTCGAAGCGGCGCGTGACGCGCATCCCGCGATCGATCGCCGCGCGCGGGATGTCGCGCGGCACCCAGTCGAGGGCGACGCTGGCGTGCAGGTTCGAGAGGCCCGAGCCCTTCGTGATCGTGAGTGCTTTGCCGTTCGCCGCGCGCACGGTGGCCATCGGAACGTGGACCTCGACGGGTGCCAGGCTCTTGCCCTGGATCTCTTGCGAGAAGATCACCTCGTCGCCCAGCTTGACCGTCGCCAGGTCGTGGCCGTCGGGGCGGTCGACCGTCAGGAAGTAGCGTCCGAGCGCCATCGTCGCGAACGCCGTCGCCTGCGTGTCCCAGCCCCAGGTCCCGCCCTCGCCGCGCGCCCCGATGAGGCCCTGCGCCAGGAGCGCCACGCGTGGGTCCGCGGGAGCCGCCTCGAGCAGCGCCATGAGGGCGATGGCGGTCGAGCGCGCATCGCTGTCCATCGTCGAGTCGTAGTACGAGCCGTCGCTGCGGCGGAGCAGCATCGTCCCTTCGGCCTCGGTGCGGTTGGCCAGGATGTCCTCGACGAGGGCCGTCACCTGTGACGGGTCCCCCTTGGCCTCGCGGATAGCCAGCGCGAGGAAGGCTTTGGCGAAGTCGGGTAGCTTCTGGCGCTGCTCGAAGAGCGTCGCGTGGAAGCTCGCCTCCGGGCGTCCCGCGAGCGCCAGAATGTAGGCCGCGAAGGGCTTCACCACGTCCAGCTCGGCGCGCCAGTAGTCGCGGTTGGTCTCCGCGGTGCCATTCAGAATGGTGCGCAGGTAGTCGAGGAGCCGGTCGAGGTTGGCCTGCGGCACGGCCAGCCCCGGCGAGCGGCTGCCGAGCACCAGCGCGAACCCGCCGTAGACCGAGCCCCACGCGTGCGGCTTCGCGTCGCCGGGCCAATAGCCAAGGCCGCCCGAGGCGGTCTGCATCGTGCGCAGCCGGTCGAGCCCCGCCTGCGCCTTGACCAGGACGTCCGCGCTCGCGATCCCCGGCAACGTGAAGCCGGCGTCGAGCGCACGGAGGACGAGCAGCGGGAGCGTCGTGCCGGTCGTCTGCTCGACGCAACCGTAGGGGTAGTCGATCAGATAGCGCAGGCCCGGAACGAGCTGGCCGAGCTCGCTCGGCGCCAAGGTGACGGTGAGCCCACCGACGTCATCGCGCACCGTCTGCGGCAGGCGGACTTCCATCTCGCTTGCCGCCCGATCCGCGTTCAGATGTTGGATGGACACCGCGCGGCGTGCGGGCGCCGGCCACTGCACCGGGACCTCGACCTCGACCGCGTCGCCGGGATCGCCCGCGCCACCGCGCGCCTTGAACGCGAAGATGGCGGTGCCTGGCGCGACCGCGCGTGCTTTGAAGGTGACGGGCATGGCGCGCCCCGCGTCGAGCGTCAGCGCTTGGGTCACGTCGCCCTCGATGACGACGGGCCCCGTCACCGAGACGTCGACGTGGACCTGGCCGCCCACCGATTGCTCGACCGCTTGGACGACGGCGCGGGCATCGAAGTGGTCGCCGACCGAGAGGAAGCGCGGGAGGCCCGGCCGCACGATGAGCGGCTTGGTCGCCTCGATGCGACTGTCGCTCGATCCGAAGCGCCCATCCGGCGAGGCCGCGACGGCCATGAGGCGGAACGTCGTCAGGTTGTCCGGCAGCTTGAACTCGACCTCGGCCATGCCGCGCGCGTCAAGCTCGACGTCGGGCATGAAGGCCGCCGTCGTCGCAAACAGCGATCGGTAATTCGTCGCTTGGCCGGTCTCGCCGCCGCCACCCCAGTCGCTCTTTTCGCCATCGAGATCGGCCGTGAGACGACTCCACGCGCGCTCGCGAGCGATGTTGGTCACGACCGCCAGCGCCTTCGCGACGGTGACGGCCGCATGCGGATCCGGGGTCTTGTAGCCCGTCAGGCTGAGAACGCCCTCGTCGACCGCCATGAACGTCACGCGCCCGGTGGTCGGCGTGCCGTTCGCGCCCTGCACCGCGATGCGTGCGCGGACCGTCTCGCCGGGGCGATAGCGCGGGCGCTCGGCGGTCACGCCGACCGTCAGGCGCCGATCGTCATTGTCGATGTCGAGCCGCGCGTAGCCGACGCGTGCCGACGGGGTACGCGCGCTGGCCGCGTCGGCACCTGGTTCCGTGCCCTCGATGACGATCGACACGAACGCGTTCGGGCGCATGTCCTCGGTGATCGGGACCTCGAAGACGGGGGCCGTTCCCTCGAACGTCATGGTCTTCTGCCAGAGGACGCCCTTCTTCTCGACCGTGACCAGCGCGTGCGCGCTCGCATACGGCGACTGCACGACGAAGCGCGCGCGGTCACCAACCTTATGAGCCTTCTTCTCGCCGACGAGCTGGACCGTGCCGTCGTTGTCCGTTCGCCAACGCGCGCCATCGCCATAGAGCCACACCTCGGTGCGCGAGACGCCGACCCGACCGCGCGCATCGGTCGTGCGCGCCTCGACGATATGCGTTCCGGCCGACGTCGCGCGAAACTCGACGCGCACCGGATCCGCGCCGCTCGTCGTCGCGCGGGCGGTCGTGATGACCTCCTCGACGGGCTCCGAGTGCCAGGTCCAACCGCCGCCTGCGCCGTTCTCACGCGTCGTGGTCCAGCTGCGGCGGATCCAGCGCAGCTCCACCTCCTGCTTGCCAACCGCGCTGCCAGCCGTGTCGACGGCAACGACGCTGACCGTGATCGGCTCGTTCGCTGCACCGAAGTCGGGTTGCGCGCGCAGGCCCGGGATGATGTCGGCCGGGTGCCACTCGGTGCTGCTCCGACCGGCGACGCGTTGCTCGTCCACATCCGTGACCTCGACCTCGAGCTCGAGGCGGACGGCTTCCGTCCCGAGCGCCTTTGCCTCGATCGCGGCGGCGAGGTCGGCGACCCCGTTCTCGTCGAGAAGCACGTCGCCTTCGGCCAGCGTTTCGGTTGTTGTTTCGGACGGTTCCCACCAGCTCGACATCCAGCTCGGGGTGCCGAATTGGAACTCGCCAAAGCCCTTTGGCGCGAAGGTCGAGCGTGCGCGATGGAGCCACCAATGAGCCTTCGCGCCCGCCATCGGCGCGCCATAGAGGTAGCGTCCGGTGACCCGGCTCGCGAGCGCCGTGCCGCCCGGACCGGGCGTGGTCGACGGCTTGGGGCCGGCCACCACGCGAATCGGTTCGACCTTCACCTCAAACGTATTGGCGCGATAGGCCTCGACGCGGAAGCTGCCGCGAAGCTGGCCCTTCACCGCCTCGGGCCCGCTCGCCGGGCCGGCGATCGAATTCGCAGAAGTCCTGGCGAAGCCAGGCTGCCCAAGAATGGAAATCTCGATCGCGTAGGTCCCCAGGTGGGCGTCCGATGCGAGTGGGAGATCGATCGAAAAATCGCCGACCGCGCCGAGCTTCACCTCGCCCTCGTGGATCTCGTCGCCCATCGGGTCGGTCACGCGCACCGAGACCGGACCGTTCAGCTGCTCGAGCGCGCCACCGCGATCGACCCGGACGAACGACTTCACGTGGACCGTCTCGCCCGCCTTGTAGACGCCGCGCTCGGTGAACGCGATGCCCGCGAGCTCGGCGCTGTGCGCGCTCCAGTCCGAGGGAAGGCCGAAGCGGTAGGCCTCGAAGCGCGTCGCATACGCGCGCAGATCGAGCAGCGCGAGGTCGCCGCCCAGCGATGCCACCACGAAGACCGGCGCCTTCTCGTCCTCGGGTGAGGTGGCGCCGGGGCCGCGTGCCAGGCCGCTGTCGTCGGTGAGCCCGGACCAGAGGAGCTGCCCTTTGCTGTCGAAGAGCTCGACCCGAACGCCGCCGAGGGCCCCGTCGTTCGTCATCGACGTGATCCACACGAGCGTCTCCCGCGGGGTGGCCTTGGCGACGAGCGACAGGTCCGTCACATCGACCAGGGCCGTGCGGGTCACGATCTCCTCGTTCGCCGAGAGGTGCTGCGTGGCCGCCCGCACGAAGACGAGGCCGCGGCCGTCCGCATCGAGATAGGGGTCGAGGTCGAGCGGAATTCCGACGACGCGCTCTTCCGAGGCCGCTGGTGGGACGATCGTCGCGGTGGGCCCGGCGTCGAGCTCCTCGAACGCGAGGTCTTCGCCGTAACCAGATGCGCTCGGCAGCAGCTTCACCAGTTGGTCATGGTCGATGCGGCGGACCTGCAACTCGAGCTTGCCGGTCCATCCGGCGCCCAGCGAGATCGCGGTCGGGGTGTCGCCGGCCGCGGGCGCCATGAAGCCGAGACCCTCCGGCATGCGCAGAATGGCGCGCGGGCGCTCGATCTTGAAGTCGTGCGTCGAGGGCGCGGCGAGCGCCAGGCCGCTGGTGTCCTTGCATCCCGTCGTCATCGTGATGCGATAGGTTTTGCCTATCTTAAGGCCACTCGTGCGCACGGAAATGCTATTGTAGTCGACCGACGGCGCGTCGTAGCGAACCGGCGGATCGACCCGCAGACAGCCCGCGACACTCGCGGCGTCGATCGCGCTGTTGAACGTGATGGTCCACGTGTCGGTCGCGGTGCAGCCGGGCCAGCCGCAGTAATACTCGCTGACGGCCAGCGGCTCGCGCCCTCGGACGACGAAGGCGTTGCTGCCCTCGAACGGCGCGCCGCTCGGGCTCGTCAGCGCGCGGTCGATGGTGACGCGATACCAGTGCCCGACCGCGACGCCGGTCGCCGGGCGGACATCGAAGGCGGCGTCGACGCCGTTCTTCATGTCGAAGACGGCGAGGTCGGCGGGGACGGCCTGGACCCTCTCGCCGACCAGATCGGACTTGCTGGCCGCAGCGGCGATCGTGATGTGCTTGGCAGCGGCCGCCGGGCTCACCGGTTGGTTGAAGATGATGCGGAGCGCGCCCTCGCGCGCGAGGACCGCGGGGTAGGCGAGGCTCGCCTGTTCGTCGCTGCGGGCGCCGAACGACGCCGTCGAGAACGCGAAGGGCCGCGGTCCGGCGAGCGTCACGCCGAGCGCGCTGGCGGCCCCGACGACCTCGCCTTCGAAGCGCATGCCGAGGGGGAGCGGCGCGGTCGGGCGCCACTCGAGGTGGCGGTCATCGAGCCAGCGCGCGCTGCCTTGGGTGGCTGGTTTGAGTCGAAGCAAGTTCGCGACCTCGGGGACGGGCGACGTCACCATCGGCTGGTCGAACTCCACCACGAGCGCCTCGATTTGCTCTGGGCGGCCGATCGGGTTGACGGCCTTCACGACCGGCGTCGGGACCGCCTTGGGAAGCGCGCGCGGCCCCGCCGGTGGGGTCGGCGCGGCCGCGTCGGTCGCGTCTGGCGCCTTGCGTGCTTCGGGGAGCTGCATCTGCTCGGGAGCCGGGAAGACGTTCGCGTTGCCGCGCTCGCCCGGGGCTTGGGGTCCGCTCGCGGGGGCGCAACCGTGGGCGACGAACGCGGATGCGAGACTGGTCACGACGAGGAGGGTCGTGCGCGCTCGCATCCAGGCGGACTTGACGGTGGAATCTCGCATGGGGGTCTCCTGGGTACGGCGTCCGTGGGGCAAGTGCCATGCCACGCGTGCGGCGCCGTCAACGCGCGTTCGCCTGCTCGGCAGCGGTTGCGAACGTGTCCGCGCAACCACGGCGTGTGTCCGGTTGGCCACGCACGCGCAGCGCGCGGCTCGCGATTGACCTTGCCCTCTCGCGGTGACAGAGGAGCAGGCTCGCAGGCGCGCGGGGTCCTGCAGGACGGGGCGCTCGTTGCGCCGTCGTGAGGCCCCTGCGCGGCGGTTCAGAGGAGACACCCATGCTCGATTGCCAGGCGTTCTACGAGGCGATGCGCGAATCCGGATTCGACTTCTACGCGGGGGTTCCGGACTCGCTGCTCAAGGATTTTTGCGCCTACGTCACGGACCACACCCCGCCCGAGCGGAACATCATCACCGCGAACGAGGGCAGCGCCGTGGGCCTGGCAGCCGGGTACTTCCTGGCAACCGGTCGCCCCGGCGTCGTCTATCTCCAGAACTCGGGGCTCGGCAATACCGTGAACCCGCTGACCTCCCTGGCGGACCAGGCGGCGTACGGGATCCCGATGCTCCTCGTCGTCGGTTGGCGCGGCGAGCCGGGCAAGAAGGACGAGCCGCAGCACGTCAAGATGGGCTCGATCTCGCGCGAGGTCCTGGACGCCATCGGCGTCGAGTGGGCCGAGCTGCCGCAGGACCCCGCAGCCGCGCGCGAAGCCGTCCAGCAGGCCGCCAAGAAGCTCCAGGAGCGACCGGCCCCGTTCGCGTTCTTGGTTCGCGCGGGCACCTTCGAGAAGTACGCGCTCAAGAGCAAGACGCCGTCCCCGTACGCGATGAGCCGCGAGGAGGCGATCGGTGTCATCTTGGATCATACGGATCCGCAGGCGCTCATGGTCGCGACCACCGGCATGCCCTCGCGCGAGCTCTATGAGCATCGCGAGCAGCGCGGGCAGCGCCACGACGGCGACTTCCTGACGATCGGATCGATGGGCCACTCGAGTCAGATTGCGCTCGGGCTCGCGCTCCAGCACCCGGGCCGCAAGGTCGTCTGTCTCGATGGGGACGGCGCCGTGCTCATGCACATGGGTGGACTTGCGAGCATCGGCACCAGCGGGTGTGGCAACTACAAGCACATCTGCCTCAACAACGGCGCGCACGACTCGGTCGGCGGCCAACCGACGGTGGCGTTTCAGGTCGACCTGGCGGGCGTCGCCGAGGCCTGCGGTTATAAGGCGATCTTCCGCGCGACCACGAAGGACGAGCTGGCGGACGCGCTGCCCCGTTTCGCCGCGGCGGCCGGTCCGGCCTTTCTGGAAGTGCGCGTGAAGATCGGTCATCGCGACAATCTCGGCCGCCCGAAGATGTCGCCGAGCGAGCTCAAGGTCGCCTACATGGCCACTGTTCGCGGCTGAACGGACCATTCGACGAGGGGTTCCCCATGACGCGTACACCTTCTGACTTCGGTCTCCCGCTTCGCGGCGCCTCGCATCCCTCGACCGGGCGCCTCGGGACCTCTCCCGGGTCGTTCGCGCTCGCGCCCGAGGTGGGCGGACCGCGGACCTATGCGTCGCCCGACACGCCGGGGATGCCGGCGCCGAGCGCGAAGACGGCCTGGGACTTCATGCCGTCGGATTGGGCGAAGGTCGGCGATCGCTGGCAGGCGCCGGCGGGTTTCGTGCCCGTCACGCAGCTGGAGCACGCGCGCCTCGGTGTCGTGACGCCCGAGATGCGGCGCGTGGCCGAGCGCGAGCTGCACCTGACCGCCGAAGAGGTGCGCGACGAGGTCGCCGCCGGCCGCATGATCATTCCGGCGAACCGGGTGCACCTCTCGTATGGGCTGGACCCCATGGCGATCGGGCGCGCGACCAAGACGAAGGTCAACGCCAACATGGGGGCGTCGCCGATCGCCTCGTCGACCGACGAAGAGGTCGAGAAGCTGCGCTGGGCCGTGCGTTGGGGCGCCGACACGGTCATGGATCTCTCGACCGGTGGCGACATCGACGCGTGCCGCGAGGCGATTATCCGCGCCTCGAGCGTGCCGATCGGGACGGTCCCCATCTACGCGATGATCATCGGCCGCAAGATCGAGGACCTCGGCTACGCGCACATCCTCGAAGGGCTCCTTCATCAGGCCAAGCAGGGCGTCGATTACTTCACGGTCCACGCCGGGGTGATGCGCGCGCATCTCCCGTTCGTGCGCGACCGCCTCATCGGCATCGTGTCGCGCGGCGGCTCGCTGCTCGCGAAGTGGATGCTGACGCACGGGCGCGAGAACCCGATGTACGAAGTCTTCGACGACATCTGCGACATCATGCGCCGCTACGACGTCTCGTTCTCGCTC
>SXIE01000368.1 GCA_005772945.1 Pseudomonadota bacterium | reverse complement strand
GGTCGGGCGCGGAACGATCGCGCGGGTCACGCTGCCGCTCGCGACCGCATGAAACCTCGCCCTGCGGTGGCAAGGGCGGCGCGGGTTTCGAAAAACTAGACGCGCTGGGGGCCCCCACCCAAGATGCGCCGATGCAGGCTACGCTCGACATGACTTTCCCTGGATCCGAACGAAGCGCGATCGCGAAGGTGCCGCTCACGACCGTGTGGCGGACCCTCATCGACTACGAGAACTACCCGAAGATCCTCGACGAGATCGTGCACGCACGCGTCCTCGAGCGGCGCCCGCATCTCACGATCGTCGAGTTCCGGGCCAAGGTGCTCTTTCGGCGCTTCGACTACACGCTGGCGATGCACGAGGGCGGGCACCCCTTCTCGCTCAGCTGGACCCTGGTCCAGTCGCGCGCGCTGCGCGTGAACGAGGGCCGCTGGACGCTCGAAGCGCTCGGGGCGCGCGAGACGAACGTCACGTATCGGGTCCATGTCGTGCCGTCCTTACCCTTGCCCGAGTTCTTCGTGCGCGGCGTGACGAACCTGACCCTGCCCAAGATGGTGCAGAAGTGGGCCCGCTATGCGGAGCGATCCGAGGCGCTCGACGCCTGATCACGACCGCGTGGACATCGCCTTGCGCACGATCCCGAGCGTCCCGAGCGGCTGCGCCGCGACCGCCGCCAGCATGCCGCCGAGCATCGCACCCATGACACCGACCGTCGCGACTTCGGAGCCCGCGAGAAAGAGGCCCGGCACCGGCGACTTGGGTCGCAGCCACGGGCACGCGAAGCGCGCGGGGGTCGGCTCGATCCCGTAGATCGAGCCCGCCATCGGGCGCGTGAAGTTCTGGGTCGAGAGCGGGGTCGAGAGCTCGACCACGTCGATCATCGGCGCGAGCGCCGGCATGTGCCGCAGGAACTGCTGGCGGATCCGGTCGGTCATCGCGGCCTTGAGCTCGTCGTAACTCGCGCCGCGCTTGCGCCAGCGCGTGTCGACCCATTGTCCGAAGGCCTCCCACGGCACGAACGTCACGACCTCGCCGGTGTGGCGCTGCTCGGGGCCGGGGTCGTGCAGCGGGTCCTTGAGCGACGGGAAGCTGCAATAGAGGATCGGCGAGTCGCCGAGATCGTCGGCACGCGCACCGGCGTGGACGCCCCAGCCTTCGACCTCCGTCTGCCAGGTCTCGTAGAACCACTTGTTCGCCGAGCTCGCGCCGGCCTTCCGGATGTCGCCCTTGAACCCGAGGTACAGGCAGATGTGCGCCGGCGCGGGCGTGAGGGCCGCCACGTCGCGCACCCACGGTGCGTGGGCATATTCGGGGGGCAGGAGGCGCGTCGCGGTCGCCATGACCCCGGCGGCGCTGATGATCTGCTTGGCGCGGATATCTTCGCCGGTCTTCTTGATGCGCACGCCGACCGCGCGCCCCTTCTCGACGAGGATGGTCTCGACGTCGGTCGAGATCCGCGTCCAGCCGCCCGCGTCGGCGACCGTCTTGAGCAGCGTGCGCGCGATCTCGCCGGCGCCACCGACCGGATAGTAGCCGCCGTGCATGAAGTGCTTGGCGACGAGCGTCTGGATGGCGAACGAGCTCTTGGCGCGCGTCGCGCCGTAGTAGCCCCACTGGGACGAGAGAACGGCCTTCAGTTTTTCATTGGTACTCAAACGATCGAGCACGCTGCGCGTGGTCTGCGCGAAGGCGGTCGCCGCGGGGCGCGCGATGAGCTTCTCGGCGAGCGGGCCGACCTGATGTGGCAGCGCGCGCGTCAGGTAGTAGTTGCGCATCGAGGCCGAGACGTCGCGCACGCGGTCGAAGTAGCCGTCGATGGCCTTTGCTTCGGTTGGGAACGCCGCCGTGAGGTTGTCGCGGAACTGGTTCGGGCTGTCCGGGAAGTCGATGCGAAATTCTCCAGAAGGCCGGGCTTCGGCCCGGCTGCCCGGAGAATGAAAGTCGTCCGGCCAGTGGAACTCGTCGTAGACCGGGCCGAGCGAGGCCCACGCGAGCGCGCCGCCCGTGAGATCGGCCAGGAGCCGCCCGGTCATGCTGTGGTGCGTGACCTCGCCGACCGCGTGGACGCCCACGTCCCACGCGTAGCCGGGGCGATGGAACATGTGCGTGAAGCCGCCGGGCACGTAGTGCTGCTCGAGGACCAGCACCTTCTTGCCGATCTTGGCGAGCATCGCGGCGGCGGTCATCCCGCCCATGCCGGAGCCGATGACGATGGCATCCCACGGGCCGCTCTTGCCGGTGCCGCGTTTATCCCAGTACTCGCGAAGGCCGCGTAGCGGCTGCCCGCTCGGATCACCCATGACGTCTCGCCTCCAACATCTTCTGCGCCACGCGCAGCGCCATCGCCATCACGGTGACCTGCGGATTCACCCCAAGGCTCGTCGGTACGATCGCCCCGTCCGCAATCCACAGCCCCTCGACGTCCCACACGCGCCCATCGGGGTCGACCACCGAGTTGCGCGGATCGTCGCCCATGCGCGCGGACCCAAGTGGGTGCTGCGAGGTGCATTCCAGGCGCTTGGCGGACACCTGCGTGAGATCGAGGCGCGCGAGATCGTCGGGCAAGACCGGCTCGCTGCCGAGGATGGGCAGGTAGACCTCGCGCGCGCCGGCGGCGAAGTAGATCTCGGCCATGCGCCGAAAAAGAACCGGGACCTTGGCGCGGTCCTCGGCCGCCATGCGGTAGGTCACGACCGGCTCGCGCCCGAGGCCGGGGCGGACGGTGCCCCCACCCTCGTCGTGGATGAGCCCGCCAAAGAGCGCGATGTTCGGGATGTGCTTGGCGCGGGCCGAGAGCGCCGGGCCGATCCCTGGCATCGTCGCCGGCAGCATCCCGAACGGGACGAAGAGCGCGACGAGGGTCAGGCCGTCGTGCATGAAGTGCGGCGAGTAGGCGCTCTGGAGCGAGCCTTCCCAGCCGCGAATCGGCTCGTCGAAGCGCGCGCAGACGCGAAACGAGGGATGCACCGTCAGGTGCTGGCCGACGTGGCCGTCGCGTTTCCCGATCCCATGACGCATGAGGAGGAGCGGGTCGTGCCAGGCGCCGGCCGCGAGGACCGTGCGGCGCGCATGGACGACGAAGCGTCGACGCGCGGGTCCGAGCAGGCGCCCGGCGACGCCGACGACGCGGCGACCGGTCACGCGATCGAAGGTCAGGCGGTCGACGCGCGCGTCGGCGACGATGGTCGTGCCGTGCTGGAGGGCGTCGGGCAGGCACGCGAGATCGACCGAGCGCTTGGCCTGATGCGGGCACCCGAAGTTGCACTGGCCCTCGCCGACGCAGCCGTCGGTGTTGCGCTGGAGCGCCTCGAGGCGTCCGCCGTGCGCCTTGGCGTGACCCTCGCCGAAGCGGACGACGCCGCGCGAGCGGAGCGCCTCCGGAACAGTTTGTACACCAAGCATTTTCTCGACGGCGTCGAAGTACGGCGCCAGCTGCTTGGGCCCGAGATCGTGGAGGCCGCGCTCGCGCACCCAGCGTTCGAGGACGTCCTCGGGCGTCCTGAGGCAGACGCCGCCGGTGATGAACGAGCTACCGCCAACGACGCGGCCCATCGTGACGTTGATGACCGGCGAGTCGCCGAGGCCGACCGCGAACGTGCTGCCGCCGTCGCGCCAGACACTCCGCAGCGACTGCGAGGGCCGCATCTCCGCGTGTTCCGCGGCCGTGACGTGCGGGCCTTCTTCGAGGACGACCACGCGCTCGCCGGCCAGCGCGAGCTCACGGGCGACGGTGGCGCCGCCGGCGCCCGAGCCGACGACCACCACATCGGCGTCGAGGACGAGGTCACTGGGCTCGCGCGCGCCGTGGATGATGTGACCCGCGAGCGTCATGCGCGTGCACGTCGCGTGACGCTGAACCCGACCTCGCGCGCCGCATCCGGGTGCTCGTAATAGAGGATGGAGAAGATGCCCTTGAGCGCGAAGAGCGGGAGGCCCGCCGGACTCTTCTCGAGGCGCTCGAGGGCGTGTGTGCGGAGCGCGAGCGGCAGCTTGTGGAGCGGACGGAGTCGACCCGCGGGGCCGGCCAGAAGCGCGCCGAGCGTTCCGACGGCGGCGAGGCTGCCATGAATGAGGACCGCGGCGCGCGGGCCCGAGCGCTGCATGAAGTCGGCGAGCTCGTGCGCGAACCAGACGAGGCGCGCGTGCGGCGGCGGCCCTAGGTCAGTGGCGTAGAGCGCCTCGGCGATGGCCATGGCCTGCAGGAGCCAAGGGGCGCGGGGAGTCGGCAAGGCCCGCGTGTGCGCCTGAACATCGACCCAATACGGTGGCAGCTCGCTCACGCGCGGACTCTATGCCCTCGGGTCCGATTTTGCCACGCAATCCACGGCACGGCCGGCGCGGTCAGTCGATGGCGAAACAGTAGAGGCGACCGATCCCGTTGTTGTCGAGGAGCCCGGCTTCGCTGCAGGGCGACGTGTGGGCGGAGTTCCAGCGGCGCGCGGCGGCTCCGTTCCAGCGGGTCCAATCGCAGTGGCCGACCTGGCCCAGGGCCGCGTCGCCGTCGGAGGTCCAGTCGCTGCAGGTGTTGGCGCCATCGGGGAAGGCGGTGCCATCGGGGCGCGAGCCGGTCAGGATGTCGTGGCCGAGGACCGGCATCGAGGGCGCGGGGTCGCCGTTTTCCATGAGGAGGAGGGTCGGATCGGGCGGCGTGTCGTGGAGGGCTGCGACGCTCGTGGCGACGACGACGCCGTCGGCGTTCATCCAGGGGCCGGTGCCGATGCGGTCGCGGGCGCTGACCGTGCTCGTGCTGAGGTAGGCGTGCCAGCTCTTGCCGGTGATTCCGACGGCCTCGGCGAGCGCTGCGCAGTGCGCATCGGCGCCCACGAGGCCGCCCCAATTGCCGCCGCGCGTGCCGCTGCCGGTCGTGGAGATGAAGAAGGACATCGCGGGATCCACGAGCGGTGTGGCGACCTCGGACTCGGTCTCGGACTCGGACCCGGACTCGGACTCGATCTCGGACTCGGACTCGATCTCGGACTCGGTCTCGGACTCGGACTCGGACTCGGACTCGATCTCGGACTCGGTCTCGGACTCGGACCCGGACT
>SXIE01000367.1 GCA_005772945.1 Pseudomonadota bacterium | reverse complement strand
GGTACGACTCGCGCATCTCGACGGCGATATCGACCGGGATGCGACGCGACTCGGACGGTGCCGGTGGGTCGGTGGGATCCTGCGGACTTGACATGCGGGCTGAAACCTCCGGAAGTCCGCGCCGGACGCGGCCGCGCGGAGGCGGGGACCCTACTCTCTGGCCCTGGGGGTGTCAACCTCGAAATGCGGCCGTCGAACGGCCTCGGACCCGCATGTTTCCTGGCTGCGAGGGGGGCCGGATCGGGTCCGTCGGACCCCTCCGAACGCTAGGCCTACAGGCCCAGCGAAATCTGCCCGAAGAACGACATCCCCGGCTTGGGCTGCGGACGGCTCACGACGCGCTCGTCCCCGAAGAAATCGGGCTCGAAATAGCGAAAATCGAGCACGTTGTGGAAGAAGAGTGACACCGTCAAATCGCGCCAGATGTTCTTGAAGCGGACGCCGAGATCCAAGAGGAGCAGCGGCCGAATCTGCTCGGCGATGCTCTGGCCGGGCATCACCCAGATCCCGTCCGCCAACGTCGGAAAGAGGCACGCCTGGTACATCGCATAGCGCGGGTCCGAGGCCGCCACCGGATTGGCGACCAGCGTGTCGCACGACACCGAGTAGTCTGGCCGGCCCGCGAATTCATTGGCCGGGCGGTTGTAGTCGGTCATCCCACTCTTGAAGGTGAGGATGCCGTCGAGCTCGATGTGGTCGTCGAGAAACACGAATTTCGCACCGAGATTGGCAATATGCTGGGAAAAATTCAGGAGCTCACCGCCCGGCTCGTCGTCGTCGAAGACCTTCGTGAACGTGTAGTTGGCCCAAAGCTCGTGCCCCGCCTCGAAGCGTAGGCGCGCGACCGCCTCGGCCGAGGCGATGCGGCGCGTCCCCGAGTTGTCGAACTGACCGCCGTCGGTGCGCACGATGACGTTGTCGAGGAGCGTGAAGGCGCCGTTGATGCGCAGGAAGAGATCGCGAATCGCACCCGTGTCACGCAGGACCGAGGTGTTGAGTTCGAGCTCGGCCGATTGCGAGGTCTCGGGGGCGAGATCGGGATTCGGACTGTAGGAAACGCCCGAAATCGTGTTCGGATTGACGTTGGTCGACACGACGCTCGGCGGCCGGAGACCCGAGCTCGCGAAGAGCTTGAGGTGCGTGTCTTGGGCCATCTTCCAGACCGCGCCGCCCGACCAGAGGAGCGCGGCGCCGAACTGACTCGAGACCTGCAGGCGCGTGCCCGCCGACAACGCGAGGACGGGAAACGGCCGCCAGTCGAGCTGGGCGAAGGTGCCGCCGACCGTGCGGTCCTCGTCGGTGACCTGCGGCTCGGTGATCTTGCAGTGGAGATAGGCGTCGAACGCGTTGTAGGTGTAGCCGCTCGGGCACGTCCCGAGCGTGTCTTTCACCCAGCTCGACTGGGTGACGCCGTGCACCATGTCCTGGAAGACCTCGCCACCGAACAGCAACGTCAGATTGTCGAGAATACGCCAATCGAGGTCGAAAGCCCCGCCCGGTCGGAAGATTTCCTTCGAGTCGAAGGCGATACGAATATCGCGCGTGTGCCCGCGCTGGGCCAGGATGATCGGGCTCGCGGCGAAGATGCCGAACGGGTCTTCGGAGAGCTCCCAGCTCACGAAATAGCCCCGGATATGCAGACCGAGGCGGTCGTTCGCGAAGCGGTCGGCATACGAGAGCATGCCCATGCGGATCGAGTCCGACGAGCGCGTGACGACGCCCTTGCCTTCCTCGTCCGTGAGGAAGCTGTGCGTGAGATTCGAGCCGCCCGTCCCGATGGCGCGATAGTCCTGCTCGAAAGGGATCATCCAATCGAGCGCCACCGGCCCCAGATCGAGGTGGCCGGAGGCGTTGAAGAACCACGCGCGCTTGTTGGTCGCGACGGTCACGCTTCCCGGCAGATACAGCGTCGCCGAGTCGGGGGCCGGGTCGGGCAACGCGCCGATGACCTTCTCGGCGTCCTCGGTCAATTCGGCGCCCATCGAGCTGAACATGTCGATGTGAAGGGCCAGCCCCACGTCGTCGGAGAATCGGTGCGACACGCCGATGCCGCCCTTCAAGGCGAGGCGCTCGCCCGGCCCGTCACCGGCCCCCAGCACGGCCCGCACGCCACTATCGTCGGGGCGCTTCGTGACGATATTGACGATACCGAGCAGCGCATTGGCGCCCCAGAGCACGCCGCCCGGGCCACTCGTTACCTCGATGCGCTCGACCGCCTCGAGCGGGATCTTGCGGTCGAGTGACACCGTGTTCCGCAACGGCTCGACGATATTGACGCCATTCAGGAGGACCAGGACGGTCTGCGGCAACCCGCGCGCGAAGGCTTCCTTCTGCCAGCCGTTGTTGTCCCAACGATCGCCCTCGAAGCCCGGGACCGTGCGCAGGACGTCGTTGATCGTGCGGAATCCGCGCTCGCGCATCTGGCGGGCCGTGATGACCGTGATGATCGACGGCGCCTCTTGGATGGTCGTCCGCACCTTCTGCGCCGCCAGCACCAGGTCCTCGTCGGAGGGGCCCGTGATGAGGTCGCGGTCGGTCGTGTCGATGTCGTCGGAGACCGTCGGATCGTCAGCATCGAGGACGTCGATCTCGGGCGCGCCCTTTTTCGCAAATGCCGCGTCGCGCCACGCCCCGAGCCCGGTGAAGGCCGCGGCCAGGACGAACGCGAGGGCCATACGCAAGGGCATCGGCGTCTTCATCGCGCCGGATGATAGCCTGGGATCGCGCGCCGCGCCACCCGCTCCGGAGCCGCGGCGCGCGCGGTTCCTAGGCCCGACGCAGGCTGACGTCAGCGCTGCCGTGGCGCCCGATCGCGAGGCGCATGCGCTTGCCGAACGCCTCGAGCGCCTCGGTCAGAATCTGGCTGGCGCGGCTCTCGGACACGTCGAGGACCTTGGCGATCTCCCGCATCGTCATGCCGTCGTAGAAGTAGAATCGGAGCACGAGCCCGAAGCGCTCCTTGATCTCGAGGATCTGGCGGTCGAGGAATTCGCGCACACGCTTGGCCTCGAGCAACGCCGCCGGATCCGACGCCGAGCGCTCCGTAATCCAGCTCGAGATGTCGCGCCCCTCGTCGCTCATCTCTTCGACCGAGACGACCAGGATGGGATGCAGCCGCTCGCGTAGCGCCCGATACCCGGCGAGGCCGATCCCGAGGCGGGACGCAACCTCGTCCTCGGTCGGCGGACGCCCCAGCACGCGCTCGAGCGCGTCGGTCGTCCGAGTCACGTGCGTCACTTTGCGGCGCAGCGAACGCCCCATCGGATCCATCGCGCGGATCTCGTCGAGCATCGCACCCTTGACCCGCACCAGCGCATACTTCTTGAAGTTGTTGCTCTTGGCGCGATCGAACTTGTCGACGGCGTCGAGGAGCCCGATCATCCCGGCGCCGATGAGATCATCCACCTCGATATGCTTGGGCACGCGCGCAGCGATGCGATGGGCAATCGCCTTCACGAGCGAGGTCAGCTCGAGGACGGCGGCCTCGCGCTCACGCGGGTCCCGGGGGGTCGAGGTCACGTGGGACCGCTGGGGGCTGGACGAAGGGAGGCCGCGACACCCTGCGTGTCGACCCGGCCCCGACGAGGCGCGACGGGCGCGCCTAGGCTCTATCATCATAGCTCACAAGGGCCGTCTGACCAGCCCCCTCGCTTGGGTTTCTTGTCATGACTGACGCACGTTCCGTCGGTCAACCGCCCGCGAAGCCGCCTCGGACGTGGTCCGCTCTTACTTGGGCGCTCGGCGTCACGACGCTGTGCGTCATCGTTTGGGCGATGCGTTATTCCGAGGCCGGCGGGACGCTCGAACGAACCCCGACGGTCTCCGACCTGCTCACACGCGGCGCCGCGCTGGCCGACCTCGGCGACGATTTCGCCGCCGTCACGCTTCATGTGACGCCCGTTCACATTCTGTCGAATGGGCTCCTCATGGCGATCGCGCTTGCGGCTTGGACCCGCCTGGGACGCGGGCCCCGCGCCCGTGCCGTGCTCGGCGCGGCGCTCGCTTTCCTCGCCGGTGCGCTGGCGTTCGCGGCCGCCCATGCGGTCCACGCTCTCCCCAGCTGCGGTGCCTCGGGCATGGTCTACGCCCTGGTCGCGATGGTCCTCGTGGCGCTCTGGCGATCCCGGCAGGCGCTGCCGGCGCCCCTCCGCACCGTCGGTCCGCTGGCGGTGACCGGCGCCGCCCTCGCCGCGCTCGGCGCGTCGTTTGCCGGCTCCAACGTCGACGCGCTCGCCCACGCCTTCGGCTTCGCCTTCGGCGGCGTCCTCGGCGCGACCTACGACCTGCTCAGCGGCGCCCGATGCCACGGTACCGGAATCCGAGCGCGCTGACCTCGCGCGGCTCCCACAGGTTGCGGCCGTCGTAGACCGCGTGGTCCCGCATGAGCGCCCACACGCGCTCCCAATCCGGGAACGTGAACTCGGCCCACTCGGTCACGAGCAAGAGCCCGTCCACGCCCTCGATCGCCTGGTACGGATCTTTCGCGTACGTGATGCGCTCGCCGAACACCGGATGCGCCGTCTCGCGCGCCGCGGGATCATACGCCACGACCTCGGCCCCGGCCGCCAGCAGCCCCTCGGTGATCGGGATCGACGGCGCCTCGCGCATGTCGTCCGTATTCGACTTGAAGGCGAGCCCCCACAGCGCGAACTTCTTACCGTGGAGATCCTCGCCGAAGTCGGCCTTCACGATCTCCACCAGCCGCCGCTTCTGCGCGTCGTTCGCCGCGACCGTCGCCCGCAGCACCCCGAGCTCCGTCGTGTACTCCTTCGAGGTCTGCAGGAGCGCCGAGACATCCTTGGGGAAGCAGCTTCCGCCGTAACCGACGCCGGCCTTGAGGAATGCGGGTCCGATGCGATCGTCGGCGCCCATCCCGCGCCGCACGTTCTCGACGTCGGCCCCGACCTTTTCGCAGAGGCTCGACATCTCGTTCATGAACGAGATGCGCGTCGCGAGCATCGCGTTGCTCGCGTATTTCGTCATCTCCGACGAGCGCACGTCCATCAGCAGGAACTTCGCGCCCTCGGCCGTAAGCGGCCGATACAGCCGCCGCATGACCTCGATGGCGCGCTCGTCACTCGCCCCGACGATGATGCGATCGGGGCGCATGAAGTCGCCGACCGCCACGCCCTCGCGCAGAAACTCCGGGTTCGAAACGACCGCGAAGTGTTGCTTCGAGCGGCTCGCGATGGTCGCGCGCAGCCGGTCGCACGTCCCGATCGGCACCGTCGACTTCACGACCACGACCTTGAAATCGTCGAGCGCCTCGGCCACCGCCTCGGCGACCGCGAGAACGTAGCGCAGGTCCGCCGACCCATCTTCGCCGGGCGGCGTACCGACCGCGACGAAGACGACCTCGGCCTCGCGCACGGCCCCAGCCAGGTCATCGGAGAACTTCAGGCGCCCGCGCGCGACGTTCTTCGGGACCATCTCTTCGAGCCCCGGCTCGTAGATGGGGAGCTTGCCCGCGCGCAAGATGGCGAGCTTCTCCTGGTTGTTGTCGACGCAGGTGACGTGGTGTCCGAGCTCGGCAAAGCACGTGCCCGCGACGAGCCCGACATACCCTGTTCCGACGACCGCTACGTTCATCATGGCGCACCTCGCAAGGGCGAAACGGTGACGGGACATAACAGGCGCTCGCGCGCGCGGTCAACGGCAGCGTAGGGGTCCGCGTCGCATCCGCGAACGACGGAATGCTGAAGAAAGGCCGGCACGTTCCGTCCGGGTCCCGCCCCCAAGGAGACCCCATGCAGGTCATCGCCACCTCGACCGACCTTCGCCGCGCCTGGCCCGCCCTCCTGGCCAAGCTCCAGCGCGACCTCGCGTTCGTGGCGCGCCTCGGGCGCGACCCCGTTGCGGCCTTCCGCGACCAGGGCTACCTGCTCACCGACGAGGCGGCTTCGCTCCTCCGCCAAGCGCTCCCCTGAGGGCGCCGACCTCGCGAAGCGCGTTCCTCGCCCGTCACCTCACAAAGCTTTCACAACCGCTCACACCGGAAACGGTCGCACGTCGCACCCGCTGTCGACCTCGGCGGCAAGCCCCTCCCCGAGCGGCTCCCACACCACGTCGTCGCTGGTGCGATCGCCGATGAGGACCGCCTTCAAGTGGTCCCCGCGCGCTGCGCGCGGATGCAGCGCATGCGCCCCGCGCGCGACTTCGCCCGCCCCTCGAAAGCGCGCCACGTAGACGGGACGCCCGAGTCCGATCGCGATGAGCGTACCCGGCACGTGCAACATGAAGAGCGCAACCGCGTCGGGTGCGAGCTCGCGAATGCGCCGCGCGGCGGTCGCCACGGCCCGCTGGATCGCACGCGTCGTGAGGTCCCGCGTGTCGCGCGCATTGACGCGCTCGAGCGCATCCATGAACACCATGAGCGCGGCCTCTTCGGGCGACGTGTTGCGCTTCTGACTGAAGGCATAGGTCTGTAGCTCCGACTGGACCTTGCGCCCGAAATCGACGCCGAGCGAGTCGGCGCCGGTCATCGCGAAGAGCCAGTCGCGATAGCGGAGCGGGCAGCGCTCGTCCATGTGACGGCTCGGCGCATCGGCGTCCGCGATGAGCACCACGTGACGCGCGCGCACGTCGCGCAGGTGCTCCAGCATCGACGCCCCGCGACCGACCGGCCCGCGCTTGGTGAGGATCTCGCCGTGCGCATGGAATCCGATGCCCCACACGCCCTCGTGGATCCCGCCCGACGACGCGATCTCCAGCGGCCTGGGATGCGCCTCGGCAAACGTCCTGAGCAGTGCTGCATCACTGACTGCTACGCCAAGCATGAGCTGCATAGAGACCCCGTCCTGATTCGGTGACGGCGGCGGCCGCGTCGATCGACCTGGCACCGCATCCGACTGACAGGGTAGACAACTGGGGTCCCCACCGGCAAGCTCCGTCGGTGCATCCTGACGAACTCGATCCGCCGCCGAACTTCTTCGCGGGGCCATCCGAGCGCGCTCCGGCGCGTGAGGGGCCCAAGCCACCTCATTCGCTCGACGCCGAGCGCGAGGTCCTGGCGGCTGCCTTCGCCGACCGCGCCGCGATGGACACGCTCACCGAGGGTCTGCGTGCCGAGGACTTCTACTTCGAGCGTCACCAGATCGTGTTCGCGACGATGCTCGAGCTCCACGAGCGCGACGTCGCGATCGATCCCATCACGCTTCAGCAGGCGCTCAAGGACCGCGGCCTCTACGAGAAGATCGGCGGCATCCGCGCGCTCGGCGACCTGCTCGAGCGCAGCGGGACCGTCGCCAACCTCGAACACTACTGCGCCATCGTGCGCGAGAAAGCGGTGCTGCGACGCATGGTCGACGCGGCCCGGCGCATCGAGGTCGCGGGCCTGCAAGAGGTCCCGAACGTCGAGGAGTTCCTCGACGAGGCCGAGCGCGGCGTCTTCGCGGTCCTCGAGGAGCGCGCCAACACCGATCTGCGCCCGATCGCCGAGGTCGTCTCCGCGGCGATCGAGCAGATCGCGGCCGCCTTCGATTCCGAAGGCGACGTCACCGGGGTGGGCACCGGGTTCCGTGACTGGGACAAGCTCACGCACGGGCTGCAGCGCGGCGACCTCGTGATCGTCGCCGCCCGCCCCGCGATGGGCAAGACCTCGTTCGTCCTCAACGTCGCATCGCAGGCGGCCCTCAAGTTCGACGCCAGCGTCGCGCTCTTCTCGCTCGAGATGCCGGCCGAGCAGCTCGCGCAACGCCTGCTCTCGGCCGAAGCCCGCATCGACCTCTCGCGCCTTCGCGGCGGTTACATCGCCGAAGACGAATGGCCGCGCCTCACCGAGGCCGCCGACCGCGTCTCCAAGGCGCGCGTCCACATGGACGACGCACCCGGCGCGACGCCGACCCAGATCCGCGCCAAGTGCCGGCGCCTGAAGCGCAAATTCGGGCTCGACCTGGTGATAATCGACTACTTGCAGCTGATGAACGCTGGCGTCCATCAGGGCTCGCGCGAGCAGGAAATCAGCTACATCTCGCGTTCGCTCAAGGGCCTGGCCAAAGACCTCTCGTGTCCCGTCATCGCGCTGTCGCAGCTCAACCGCGGCTTGGAGTCGCGCTCGGACAAGCGCCCGATGCTCTCGGATCTGCGCGAGTCAGGCGCCATCGAGCAGGACGCCGACATGATCTGCTTCATCTATCGCGAAGAGGTCTACTCGAAGGACGTGCCCGAGGATCAGAAAGGCATCGCCGAGCTGATCATCGGCAAGCACCGCAACGGTCCTACCGGCACCGTGAAGCTCAAGTTCTTCGGCGCCCATACGCGCTTCGACAACTTGCGCCTCGAGGCCTGACACCCGCCTCCACGGCCGTGTCGCGGCGCGCGCCGGCGCTCAGGGGTCGTCCACCCGGCCGAACTCCGCGGCCCCGGGCGATGCTGCGTCGGGTCCCGTGTCGGCCGCCGTGTCGGCATCGCATCCGGCCTCGTCCGCGTCGCCCTCGGGCGCCGGCGACGCGTCTTCATCGGCATCGGGCCCCGCGGTCGCGTCCCCGGCGTCCGCGCTCTCGTACTTGTCGCTGTCGCAATCGTCGGTCCCGGCCGCCGTCGGGTTCATCGCGTTCGGGTCCGCGTCGCCCGCCTTCTGGTCGCTCGGATCGACGACGGTGCCGACGTGGTTCGGATCCGCCTCGTGCGGACGGGGTTTTCCGGGGTGCGGCGTCGGATTCGACAGGCACGCGACACCCACCCCGGCGAGCCCGACGAGCAGTGAAAGAATGCGAGCAATCATGAAGGACCTCTTGCGGGGCATGGCGACTTCTTTCACACTTGAGAAGTTCGAGGCGTATCAGGGTTTGCGAGCATCCCGAACCGCGGAGCGGCCATGACGGAGCGCGTGGGCGGACGTTGGGCCGTCGAGACAGAACTTGGGCGAGGAGCCATGGGACGCGTATTCGGCGTCCGGTGCGCGATCGGTGCAGGCGGTGTGCCTGGAACGCGCGTGGCTTGCAAGGTCCTGGACAATCCCGCGTTGCGAACCGATTTCGTGTCCGAGTACCGCCTCTTGCGGCAGCTCGCCCATCCGGGTTTCGTGCGCGCCGATGGGCTGCGCGTGGAGCCGGGCAGTGGGCGTCTCTTTGCGCTGCTCGAGTGCGTCGAGGGGACGCCGCTCGACGCGGCGCGCGAGGACGGCCGCGCGGCGGTGATCGGCATCGCCGTCGACCTCTTGCGCGCGTTGGATCACCTCCATCGACATGGCCTCGTGCATGGCGATCTGGCGCCGGTGAACGTGCTTTGGCGGGCGGGCGGCGCGCCGAAGGTGCTCGACCTCGGGGCCGGGGGACCGCGTGGCGCGCGGGCGGGCGGGACCTCGGGGGTGCTGGCCTATGCGGCGCCGGAGCGGCTCGCCGGGGAGGCGCTCGCGCCGGCCGGGGATCTGTGGTCGCTCGGGGCGCTGCTCTTCGGGCTCGCGTACGGACGGCATCCGTTTCCGAATTACCCTGCAGCCACGGCCCGCACCCCAGCGCGCAAGGCTGCCGAGAGCCACGTCTTGGACCCGGTCCTCGATCGTCTCCTGGCCGCGGAGCCGGAGCAGCGGTTCCCGAGCGCGGCCTCGGCGCTGGCCGAGATCGAGAGCGTCACCGGCACGCCCCTGCCGCTCGTCACGGCCGTCGATCGCGGCGCCGACGCGTGGCCGTACGTCGATGGGCCGAGCGCGGACCGCCCGCTCGATCGGGCCGAGCGCCTCGTCGCAGACGCGCTCGCGGCCGGGCGGCCAGCCTTGCTCGATATCGGGGGCGCGTCGGGAAGTGGGCGGACGCGGTTTCTGTCGGAGCTCGGTGATCGGCTTGCGGCACGCGGGATCCCGACGATCGATCTGCTCGGACTGGGGCACGACTCGAGCCCGAATGGGTGGCTCGAGGCGGCGCTCGCGCAGCTGGGTCGGGCGTTCGAGGGCCCGGGGCGCGCACTCGAGGCTCTGGGGCGTGCGGGGGCGGCGATCCTGGTCGACGATCTGGATCGGGCACCGACCACGCGGGCGCTCGTCCAGCGATTGGCCTCGGCGATCCGCACGGTTCCCGATTGGCATGGCTGGACCGCGCTCGTGACGGTCGGGCTCAGCGTGCCGGATATCCAGCTGACGCCTTGGACGCAGGCGGACACGACGGCCTTTCTCGATGCGCGGTTTCCGCGGCGCCGGATCGGCGCGCGCGTCGCGGGCGCCATCACGGACGCGGCGCGCGGGGTGCCCGCGACGATCGTCGGGATCGCGGATCGCCTGCTGGCGCGCGGCGCACTCGTCGTGGACTCGGCGCAGATCAGCCTGACCGATGTGGCCGAGGTGGGACGCGCGGTCCCGAGCGTCGGCGAGGCGCTCGCGGCGCTGTCGGCAGCGGCCAAGGAGGCGTTGTCGCTCATCGCATATGCCTTCGAGCCCTTGCCCAGCGCGTGGTTCGAGCGGGTCGCGGCGGCGCTCCTCGACGTGCGCGCGGTCGTGAGGATCGGCGAGCGGCTGACCGTCGCGTCGACGGCGTGGCTGGACGCCGGGCGCGCGCTGGCGACGACGACGCTGGCGCATGGACGACTCGCGGCGCTGTGGCAGGAATGCGGCGTCGAGGGCACGCGCGCGGCGCTGCTCCACCGCCTCGAGGCCGGCGACGTGAAGGCCGTGCGCGATGCCGAGGTGACGCTTGAGGAAGGCGGCGTGGCGCTTGTTCGGGCGCTCGTGCGACGCGGAAGCTGGCCGACGGACGCCCAGGTCGCCGCGCGTGCCGCGGAGCTGCTCGAGCGCGACGGGGACGACCGCGCCGCGGCGGCACTCTGGGAGCAAGCGGCGGCGTCTGGCGACGCGTCGCAGCGGATGCGAGCGCTCGTGCGTCGAGGCCGGCTCGAGACGCGCGCGTCGCGTTTCCCCGACGCCATGCGTGCGTTCAATGAGGCGCTCGCGCTGGATACGGTCGACGCGTCCGATCGCACGGACGGGCTGGCGGGGCTGGCGCGCGCCGCCGCGCTCTCAGGCGACCTCGACACCGCGGCCCGCGCGACCGAGGAAGGGCTCGCGTGGGTCCAGCCTGGGGATGACCGACGCCGCGCCGCGCTGCTCTACAGCCGGGCGTTGGTGGACTGGTATCGCGGCGATCTCGACCACGCGGACCGACGCCTCGAACAGGCGCTGGCGGCCGCGAAGGCGTCGCAGGATCGGGTCGAGGAGGCGGCGATCGTGACGGCCCTCGGGCTGGTCGCGCACCGGCGCGGCGACCTCGCGCGCGCGACGCGCCTCTACCAGGACGCGCTGCGCCTGGGCGAGGCTGCGCGGGACGAAGCGCGCGTCCTGACGGCGCTTCAGAACCTCGGCGTCATCCACCACGAACGCGGCGAATGGGTCGAGGCGCTCGACACCTATCGACAGGCGCTCACACTCGCCGAGGCGCTCGATCAGCGCGGGCGCGTCGCGCAGCTGGCGGGCAACCTCGGGAACCTCTGGCGCTACCTCGGCGAGGGCGAACGCGCCGAGGCCGTTCTCGGACGCGGGCTGGAGCTCGCGCTGCGCGACCAGAACCGGCACCTCGAAGCGCTCATCGTGAACCTGCTCGGCGACGTGGCGGCGGATCGGCAGGACTGGGCGCTCGCAGAAGCGCGCTTCGTCGAGGCCATTCGAACGGCAAGCGCGCACGGTCTGCGCAACGAGGAGATCGAGGCGAGCCTGAACCTCGCGCGGCTCCATCTCGAGCGGCAGTCCTTTGCGGCCGCGGCCGAGGCCATCCTGCGCGCGCGCACCAGCGCCGAGGCCGGGGCGCACCAGGAGTTCCTCGCGCAGGCGCGCGCGCTCGAGGCGACGCTCGCACGGCGCCGTGTCCCGGCGGATAGAGAGAGCGCGCGCACGTGGGTGGCCGAGGCACTGGCGCTGCTCGGCGATGTCAAGAACCCCGACGGTCGCTGGCCGATCGCCCTCGAGGCCGCCGCCGTTGCGCGCGATCGCGGTGACGACGCCGAGGCGGATCGCTGGGCGCGCGAGGCCCGGACGATCCTGCAGGCGCAGCTCGATGCCGTGCCTGCGGTGCACCGCGAGGCGTTTCGGGCGCGGCGGGACCGCCACGACGCGTGGCAACTGACGGCGGGGCTGGTGCGCGCACCGGCCGTGGGAACCACGGGAGGAACCATGGGATCGGGCACCGTGGGCGGGGTCGATCGGCAGCTCGGCTGGGCGCGCTGGCTCGAGGTGAACAAGCGCCTCGCGTCGGAGCACAACGTCCAGCGGCTACTCGAGTACATCATGGACTCGGCGATCCTCCTGACGGGCGCCGAGCGCGGATTCCTGCTGCTGGCCGACGACTCGGCCAAGGAGGGCATGGAGGTCCGCGTCGCACGCAACCTCGATCAAGAGAACATCCGTCATCGCCAGATGAAGATCAGCCGCGGCATCGCGCGCCGCGTCATGGATTCGGGCGAGCCGGTCTTGACCGTCGACGCGATGGAGGACGACCGTTACAAAGAGCAGCTGTCGGTTCACGACCTGCGGCTGCGCTCGATCCTGTGCCTGCCGATGGCATTCCGCGGCCGCGTGCTGGGCGCGATCTACCTCGACAACCGCTTCCGCACGTCGGCGTTTCAGGACGACGATGTGCGCTTCATGGAGGCCTTCGCCGACTTGGCGGCGATCGCGCTCGACAACGCGCGGCTGGTCGAGTCGCTGGAGATGCAGCGCAAGGACCTCGACGCGGCCCGACGCGAGGTCGAGGCCCTCAACGCGCGTCTCGCCGACGATCTTGCCGTGCGAACCAAAGAGCTCGCCGAGTCGCACGCGACCATCATCGAGGAGCGACGCCACCACTCCGGCACGCACGTGTACGAGAACATCGTGGGCGGCTCGGCGCCGATGCGGAAGCTCTTCGCGATGCTCGATCGCCTCAAGGGCGCAGACGTCCCGGTGCTCATCGAGGGCGAGTCCGGCACCGGC